>CAYRFK010000026.1:0-35138 GCA_964423465.1 uncultured Verrucomicrobiota bacterium
TGCCAAGCGCGGATCGTATCGAACAGCCGCCCAAAGGCCAGCGTCGAATGGGCCCCGCAATCCGACAACGGCATTGCCGGCGGAACGGCGGAACCGTAGAGTGGCCGCGGTTTCGGGCCAAGCCGATGTGGTGGGGGAGACAATCATGCAGACGTTGCGCAGGGTGTCGATTTCGGCCGTCATGGCGGTCGCAGGGGTGATGACGATGGCGGCCGCGGCGGCGGACAAGCCGGACTGGGAGAACGAGGCGGTCTTCGGGCGCAACAAGGAGGCGCCGCACGCGACGCTGCTTCCCTTCGCCGACACGGCGCAGGCGGCCGCGGGCGCGTGGGAGGCTTCGCCGTATTTCCAGTCGCTCAACGGCGCGTGGAAATTCCACTGGGTCGATCATCCCGACAAGCGGCCGCTGGAGTTCTGGAAGCCCGGCTTCGACGTCGGCTCGTGGAAGACCATTCCCGTCCCCGCCAACTGGGAGATGGAAGGCTACGGCACGCCGATCTACGTCAACATCACGTATCCCCACGTGAAGGATCCGCCGAACATCATGAAGGATCCGCCCGCCGACTTCACGGCGTTCAAGGAGCGCAACCCGGTGGGTTCCTATCGCCGCGAGTTCACGGTGTCCGACGACTGGAAGGGCCGGCAGGTCTTCCTGACCTTCGACGGCGTCGCGTCGGCGTTCTATCTCTGGATCAACGGGCAGCAGGTCGGCTACAGCGAGGACAGCCGTATGCCCGCGGAGTTCGACATCACGAAATTCCTCAAGCCCGGCGCCAACACGGTCGCGGCGGAGGTCTACCGGTGGAGCGACGGCAGCTATCTCGAAGACCAGGACTTCTGGCGGCTGAGCGGCATCTTCCGTCGCGTGTACATCTGGAGCGCGCCACCGGTGCACATCCGCGATCTCGAGCTGACGCCGAGGCTGGATGCGCAGTACCGCGACGCGGTCCTGGCGGTCCGGGCGGACGTGAAGCGGTACGGCGGCGGACAGGAACCGCACGAGGTCGTGGTCAGCCTGCTGGGTCCGGGCGGCAAGGCCGTCGGGCAGCCCGCTCGTGCGGCGGTTGCGGCGGATGGGAAGGTCGCGATCGACCTCGCCGTGGCGGCCCCGGCTCTGTGGTCCGCCGAGCAGCCGAACCTCTATGTCGCGCTCGTCGAACTGCGCGGCCCCGGCGGCCGGGCTGTCGAAGTGCTTCGCCAGCGCGTCGGCTTCCGCAGCAGCGAGATCAAGGGCGGGCAGTTGCTCGTCAACGGCAAGCCGGTGCTCGTCAAGGGCGTCAACCGCCACGAGCACCATCCGGAGCGGGGCCAGGTCGTCGACACCGCCTCGATGATCGAGGACATCCGGCTGATGAAGCAGTTCAACATCAATACCGTCCGCACCTGCCACTACCCCGACGTGCCCGAGTGGTACGACCTCTGCGACGAGTACGGCCTCTACGTGATCGACGAGGCGAATATCGAGAGCCACGGGATGGGCTACGGCAAGGAGTCGATCGCCAAGGTTCCGTCGTGGGGCCCCGCGCACCTCGACCGCACGGTGCGGATGGTCGAGCGCGACAAGAATCATGCGTGCGTGATCGTATGGTCGCTTGGCAACGAGGCCGGCAACGGCGTCAACTTCGAGGCGACCTACGACTGGATCAAGCAGCGCGATCCGTCCCGCCCCGTGCAGTACGAGCGCGCGGGCCTTGAACGCAACACGGACATCTACTGCCCGATGTACGCCACGATCCAGGCGATGACCAACTATGCCAAGGGCAATCCGCCGCGCCCGCTGATCCAGTGCGAGTACGCGCACACGATGGGCAACAGCGCGGGGAATCTGCAGGACTACTGGGACGCGATCGAGGCCTATCCGGCGCTCCAGGGCGCCTGCATCTGGGACTGGGTCAACCAGGGAATCAAGCGTCCCGTTCCGCCGCGCCGCGTGGCGTCGAAGGTCACGCCTGCCGCGCTGGCGGGCGATGTGATCGGCCGCGTCGTGCCGGGCGAGGGCGTCGTCGGCGCCGTGGCGATCCCGCAGAGCGACTCGCTGAACCTGACCGGCCCCCTGACGCTGGAGGCCCTCGTGAAGGGCCGGCCCGCCGCGGAGTTCTGCCCGCTCGTCTCGCGCGGCGACCGCCAGTACCTGCTGCGTTTCGACAACCGCGGGCTCGCGCTGATCCTGTACCCGGGGAAGTGGATGGAGGTCCGCGCCCCGCTGCCGGCGGATTGGGGCGACGGCTGGCACCGGGTGGCCGGAACGTGGGACGGACAGGTCGCCCGACTCTACATCGACGGCAAGCCCGTGGCCGAGGCCCCGATCGAGGGCCGGCTGACCGCGTCCGCCTTCCCCGTGAATCTCGGACGCAATTCCGAGATCCTCGAACGCATCGCGGACGTCGTGATCGGTGAGGCGCGAATCTATGCGCGGGCATTGTCCGCCGCCGAGATCGCTGCGTCCGAGGGCCGTCCGGCGGAGGGGCTGATCCTGAGTGCCGACCTGCGCACGGTCGAGTCGGCGCCTCCCGCGAAGAACCACTGGCGTCGCGACTGGTACTGGGCGTACGGCGGCGATTTCGGCGACAAGCCCAACGACGGCAACTTCTGCTGCAACGGCGTGATCCAGGCCGACCGCACGCCGCAGCCGCATGCGCACGAGGTGCGGAAGGTCTACCAGAGCATCCGCGTGGCCCCGGTCGACGCGGCCGTGTCGAAGCTCAAGGTATCGAACAAGTACTTCTTCATGAATCTCGATGCGTTCGATGCGTCGTGGGAGCTCTCGGCGGACGGCAAGGTCATCAAGCAGGGTTCCTTCGGCAGCATCCGGAACGTGGAGCCGCAGCAGTCCGTCATCATCGACTCGCACGTCGGCCCCGCGGACTTCGAGGAAGGGAAGGAGCACTTCCTGACGGTCCGATTCGCGCTGGCGGCGGAGACCAAGTGGGCGCCCGCCGGGCACGTCGTGGCGTGGGACCAGTTCCCGGTCGGCCCGGCCCGTGCGGCGCCGCCGGCCGCCCCGGCGTCCGGGACGGTGAAGGCGGAGGAGACGGACGACGCCATCACGGTGTCGGGTGCGGACTTCTCGCTGAGGATCTCGAAGAAGGGCGGGACTATCGAGTCATGGAAGGCCGGCGGTCGCGATGTGATTGCCGCCCCGCTCGCGCCCAACTTCTGGCGGGCGCCGACGGACAACGACCGCGGCAACAAGATGGGCTCGTGGGCCGCGGTGTGGCGCGATGCGGCGGCAAAGCGCGAGGTGGTCCGCTGCGCCGTGACCGCCCGCGAACCCGGGCGCGTGACGGTCGTCTCCGAGATGAGAATCCCGGCGGGCGAGTCGACGGCGCGCTACGAGTACACGGTCTTCGGCGGCGGCTCGGTGGAGATCGCGTCCGTCTTCTCGCCGAAGGGCGCGAAGCTTCCGGTCGTTCCGAGGATGGGGCTGAAGACCGAGCTGCCCGGCGGATGCGACCGTGTTCAGTGGTACGGGCGCGGGCCCCACGAGAACTACTGGGACCGCAAGACCGGCGCCCCCGTGGGGCTCCACGCGCTGCGCGTCGCGGACCTGATCTACGATTACGTCGAGCCGCAGGAGAACGGCCACCGGACCGACCTGCGCTGGATGACCGTGACCGACGAGCGCGGCGCGGGCCTCAAGGTGACGGGGCTTCCGCTCTTCGAGATGAACGCATGGCCGTACCGGCAGGAGGATCTCGAGGGTCCGGCGCATCCGTACGAGATGCCCGCGAGGCAGACGGTGACCCTGTGCCTCGACGCCCACCAGATGGGCGTCGGCGGCGACAATTCGTGGGGCGCGAAGACGCACCCCGAGTACTGCATCCAGCCGGGCACCGTCTATGAGCACCGGATGCGCATCGAACCCGTCGGCGTGCGATGATCGCGAACATGAAACTTGAAGCTTTCGGTTCCGACGTAGACGCGGCGCCCTCGCCGCGTTCGGGGGAGCCCCGGAGGAAGCGGCGGGGGCGCCGCTTCTACGAAGGCCGAACCCTTCTCCGCCGAGGCCACGCAGGGCTGGCATCCAGTATCCGGCGCTTGAAACTTCCTGACACCCGACACCTGACACCCGACACCTGACACCCATGGACACCCTCGCCAGCCTTCTCGCCAAGCTCAGCCAAATCGTCTGGGGCCCGCCGATGCTGGTCCTGCTGGTCGGCACCGGGATCGTGTTGACGGTCCGTCTTCGCGGCCTGCAGTTCCGCCGTCTCGGCGAGGCGCTGCGCCTGGCCCTTACGCCTGCGGGGCGGCGGTCGGACCAGCCGGGTGACATCTCGCACTTCCAGTCGTTGATGACGGCGCTTTCGGCGACGATCGGCACGGGCAACATCATCGGCGTCGCGACGGCGATCACGGTGGGTGGCCCCGGCGCGCTGTTCTGGATGTGGGTCACGGCGCTGGTCGGCATGGCGACGAAATACGCCGAGGCGATCCTGGCCGTCCGCTACCGGGTGGTGGATGCAAAGGGCGAGATGGCCGGCGGTCCGATGTACTACCTCGAGCGCGGGCTGGGGCAGAAGTGGCTCGGCGTGCTGTTTGCGATTTTCGGCGCCCTGGCAGGGTTCGGCATCGGGAACATGGTCCAGGCGAACGCGGTTGCGGAGAACCTGCATCAGGCCTTCGGCGTGGATTACCGTTGGACCGGCCTCGTGCTTGCGGTGCTGACCG
The DNA here is from genome assembly GCA_964423465.1 of uncultured Verrucomicrobiota bacterium. Lineage (GTDB taxonomy): Bacteria > Verrucomicrobiota > Kiritimatiellia > PWTM01 > PWTM01 > VGWF01. The sequence continues at coordinate 4,672 of CAYRFK010000026.1, forward strand.
GGCTGGTGATCCTCGGCGGCGTGAAGCGAATCGGGAAGTTCACGGGCGTGCTCGTGCCGGTCATGGCCGTGGGCTACGTGCTGGGGTGCCTCGTGATCCTGGCGCTCCACGTGACGGCGATCCCGGCCGCGCTGTGGCTGGTCGTGCACGATGCGTTCACGGGCACGGCGGCGACCGGGGGGTTCGTCGGGGCGACGCTGATGATCGCGATCCAGAAGGGGGTGTCGCGCGGCGTCTTCTCCAACGAGTCCGGGCTGGGCAGCGCGCCGATCGCGGCGGCGGCGGCGCGGACAAGCCATCCGGGCGAGCAGGCGTTGGTCTCGATGACGGGCACTTTTATCGACACGATCATCGTCTGCACGATGACCGGCCTCGTACTGATCGTCACGGGTGTGTGGAACGAGGGCACCGGGGCGGCGCAGGCCGTTCAGCACGCGTTCAATGCGGGGTTGCCGGGGCGCTGGGGCGGAATCCTGCTGACGTTCGGCATTGTGACCTTCGCCTATTCCACGGTCATCGGCTGGGCCTACTACGGCGAGAAGTGCGCCGAGTACCTGTTCGGCATCCGCGCGGTCCTTCCGTATCGCTGGCTCTGGGTGATCGCGGTCGGTGTCGGCGGGGCGGCCAAGGCGTGGAGCGGGGCCGCGGCCGAGTTCGACCTCTTCTGGAATCTCGCCGATGTGCTCAACGCGCTGATGGCCGTGCCCAACCTCATCGGCCTGTTGGGCCTCAGCGGCGTCGTGGTTGAGGAGACCCGGCGCTATCTCGCCGCCACGGGGAGATGATTTCCGGGTTGTGACCATCCTGTGAAATGGAAACGGGCGGCCATGGGGCCGCCCGTTTCCATTTCCAGATTCCGCCCGCGACTAGGCCAGCGGCTGCGGCATCGGAAGGGTCGGCAGGAACGTCTGCGCGAGCAGCGCGTACAGCAGCGTTCCGACGACGAAGAAGGTCAGGATCGCGACGATCGCATAGCCGACACCGGGTTCGTCCACTTCCGGCACGCCCAGTGCGCGGCTAAGTTCCGCCTCCGCCGCGTGCGACGTGGTGGTGACCTCGGCGTCTCCGGCGGCCGGTGTCTCCGCATGGGCGACGGGACGCTGGAGGACAAGGGTCTTGGCTCCGGTCGAGGGACCGTCGCCGCCGCGCTTGATGCGGATGGTCTTCCGCTGCGTCGGGGGGGAGGACTCGAGGGAACCTTCGGGAATCGAGATGCGGGCCGTGGCGCCCTTCTGCTCGGCCTGTCCGGCCTGATTCAACTGCACGGTCTTCGGACCCTGCGTCGGCGGGGCGATGACAGGTTGCGGGGGGGCTGCCGACGCGGCGTCGGGGCGCTTCAGCACGACGGTCTTCGGCGCGGCCCCGGCGTCGGGGCGCCTGAGCATGACCGTCTTCGGCGACGTGTTGGGACGCTGGAGGCGGACCGTCTTCGGCGGGGCGGCCTTGGCTGCCACATCCGCGGGAATGTTCATCTTGCCGGTGTCGCCGAGGGACCCGCCCGTCGGAAGGGTCTCGTCCGGACCGTCGATCATGATGCGGGCGGTGCGGCCCAGTGCAGCCTGCTGTGCGGCCCGCTGCGCGGTGCCGTCCTCCGTGGGCGGAATCGCGCCTGTGGCAATCTTGGAGGTCGCGGCCTTGGGAACGGCACCCGTGGCTGACAAGCGCTGGGAATCACGCAGGGAAATGCGGGAGGTGGACGCCTTGGCGACCGGCACGGCATCGCCGCGGGCCACGGGCTGGGAGTCATGGATGCTGATGCGGGATGTCTCGGACTTGACCGAGGCGGAGACCGGCGGACGGACCGTCGTCTTCGGCTCGCTTCCGATGACGTCACTGATCGTCAGGGACTCGGAGGCCCCCGCGGTGTCGATCGTCGACGGCTCGGCCGCCGCAAGATCGATACGCGAGGTGTCGGGCTTCTTGGCGCCGGTCTGGCCAAGGTTCAGACGGATCTTCGGCGGCATGGGAACCGCGCCGCCGTTGCCGTTTGTCCCGTTCGCATTTTCTTCCGCCATGATCGGGCCTCCGAGATCGTCGGCACAGATTAGACCGCACCCCGGACGGGGTCAACCGGAATCGCGGATTCCGGATCGGTAGCGCCAGCGGCGGGCTGCAGGCGGAATGACAGGCGTCCGATGGGCTTGTGCTCCATGAACAGCAGTTCGAAATCAGTCCGCTCCGTCTCCGCCGGGAGCGCGGCCGGAACGAGGCAGAACCGGGGGTCGTCGCGGACGATCGAAACGACTTCGTCGAAATAGGGCAGATGGTCGGTGGCCATGTGCACGGAGGCGCCCGGGGCCAGGATCCGGGCGAGGGCGCTCATGAAGTCCTCGTTGAAAAGCCGGTGCCGATGGTGGCGGGTCTTGGGCCAGGGGTCGGGGAAGTAGACATGCATCGTGGAGACGCCGGCCGCGGGGATGAGATAGGAGGCCGTGTAGAAGGCATCCATACGCAGCAGACGCAGGTTCTCCAGACCCTCGCGGGCGGCCTTGCGCTCGATCTTCCGGATGCGGCCGAGGAGCCGGTCGATGCCCAGGAAGTTGATCTCCGGGCACCGGCGCGCGCGGGCCAGCAGGAACCGGCCCTTGCCGCACCCCATGTCGACCTCCAGGGGCCGTCCTGGCTCCGGGAAAGACCCGGCAAGGGGGAGGGGGGCGAGAATGTCCTCCGCCGTGGGCCGCAGCGTATGTCCGGCAACATGCATGGCCGCGTACCATAGCCCCCGCGGCGCCGGGGCGGAAGCCCGAATCCGGCGTCGCGATTGATCCTTGCCCATGGCGCGGCGGACTGGCACCATCCGCGCCGCGCGCGGCGACCCGGTCCGGGCCGACGCGCGGGGGTGAAACGGTGGCTCAGGACAGACTCGAAAAGCTCGAAAGCTACGTGCTGGCGGTCATCGAAGGCCGCCGGAGCGGCGCCGGCCCGGCCGTGCTGAGGGGATTCCTCCGCGCGTTGTCGACGATTTTTCATGTCGTGGTGCAGTCGCGGTTGTGGCTCTACCGGCAGGGCATCCTCCGGCACCATCTGCTAGGCTGCCAGGTACTTAGCGTCGGAAACCTGACCGTCGGAGGGACGGGCAAGACCCCGGTGGTGGAGGCCCTGGCGCGGGAGTTGCAGCGTCGCGGCCGGCGCGTGGCCATCCTCAGCCGGGGCTACAAGAAGGCGCAGCCCACGCTGGGGCGCCGGGTGTCGAACCTCCTGACCGGCCGCCGGCGCCGGCAGGAGCCGCTGGTCGTGTCCGATGGGCGACGCCTGCTGCTCGATTCGGCGACCGGGGGCGACGAGCCGTTCATGCTGGCCTCCAATCTTCCCGATGTGGCGGTGATCGTCGGCCGCGACCGGGTGAAGAGCGGCCGCTACGCGATCCAGAAGCTCGGCTGCGACACGCTGATCCTCGACGACGGGTTCCAGTACCTCCGGTTGAAGCACCGGCTCGACATTGCGCTGGTCGACCGGACCAATCCCTTCGGCAACATGCATCTGCTGCCCCGCGGCATCCTGCGCGAGCCGGTGCGTAACATCCGGCGGGCCGGGTTCATCTTTGTCACGAAGTCCAATGGGGACGGCGCCGAGGATCTCAAGGCGATGCTCCGGCGGCACAATCCGGATGCCGAAATCTCGGAGTGCCGGCATTGTCCGCGGCATCTGCAGGACGTCTACACCCGCGAGCGCCGCCCGCTCGAGTTCCTGACGGGGCTCGATGTCGCGGCGATCTCCGCCATCGCGGCGCCGAAGGGGTTCGAGGACAGCCTTGTCCGCCTTGGCGCCCGCGTTCTCCACCACAAGCGCTACGCCGATCATCACCGCTATACGCAGCAGGAACTGATCGAGGCGATCAACAAGGCGATGGCACGCGGAGCGAAGGCGCTGATCACGACCGAGAAGGACGCGGTCCGCTTCCCGCACATCGAGCGCTGCGACCTGCCCGTCTACTTCCTGCGCGTGGAGATCGAGATGCTGTCGGGATCGGAGGCCTTTCGTGACTGGATCGCCCGGATCTGTTTCCGCTGATCCCGCGGCCGGCGCGCGGAGCGTCCTCGCGATCGGCGTCAACTGGATCGGCGATGCCGTAATGTCGATGCCCGCGCTGCAGGCATGGCGGGCGTGCCATCCGCAGGTGCGCCTTACGATGATGGTCAAGCCGGGGCTGGTCCCCCTCTGGCGGATGCACGAAGTCCCGGACGAGGTGGTCGCGATGGCCCCCGGCTCGGCCGGCGCCGTGCGCACGGGGCTGGCGTTGCGGAGTGGCGGCTTCGATGTCGCATACATTCTTCCCCATTCCTTCCGCTCGGCATGGATCGCCGCGTGGTCCGGCGCCCGCGCGCGGATCGGCCTGCCCGGCCCCGCCCGCCGTCTCCTCGGGGTCCGTGTTGTGATGCCCCGGACCCGTCCCGGCCGCCTGCACCAGCAGTACGAGTACCTCGACCTGATGATGGGGCCCGATGCCGGCGTGGATCCGGACCGGCCTCGGCTGCGGATCCCCACGGCCGCCGCGGAGGCTGCCGCGCGGCTGACGGCGGCGCTCCCCCCGGGCCCGCGCGTCGCGGTGATGCCGGGCGCGGCGCGCGGCCCCTCCAAGCGCTGGCCCCTGGATCGGTTCGCCGAGGTCGCGCGCCGCCTGGCGGCGGATCACGGATGTACGGTCCTCGCCTTGGGATCGAAGGCCGAGGCGGAGGATGCGGCGGCGGTCGCCGCGGCGGCCGGCGGCCGCGGGTTGAGTCTGGCGGGGCGGACCGACATCCCGCAGTGGGCCGCGGTGCTTGCGACCTGCGCGCTGGCGGTGTCGAACGACAGCGGCGGCATGCACCTCGCTGCCGCGGCCGGCGTGCCGGTGACGGCGGTGTTCGGCCGTACGGATCCCGTCCGCACGGGACCGCTTGGCCCGGCGTGCGACGTGGTTCAGGCCCCGGGGGAGCGGTCGCGCGACATCGGCCGCGTCGACGACAGCGCGGCGCGCAGGCTTGAGGCGGTGACGGTCGACGACGTGATGGCCTGCTGCGTGCGGCGTCTCGCGTCCGGTGGACGCGGGGATGGAGGCCGGCGATGCGACCCATGATCTCCGCCTGTGTGACCGCGGGCAACGAGGAACGCAATATCGAGCGGTGCCTGGAGAGCCTCCGTTGGTGCGACGAGATCGTCGTGGTCGACAGCTTCAGCGCCGACCGCACTGTCGAGATCTGCCGGCGCTACACGTCGAAGGTCGTCCAGCACGAATGGCTCGGCTACATCGGGCAGAAGAACTTCGCCATCGGCCTGGCCTCCCATTCCTGGGTGCTCGTGCTGGACGCCGACGAGGAGGTCTCCCCGGAGCTTCGCGACGAGATCTGCAAGGCGCTGGAGGGCGACGGCAACGAGTACGCCGGCTATCTCTTCCCTCGGCAGGTCTTCCATCTCGGGCGCTGGATCCGCCACGGCGAGTGGTATCCCGACGAGAAGCTCCGCCTGTTCCGCCGCGAGCTCGGGCGCGCCGAGGGCCGGGAGCCCCACGATCACATCGTCGTGCAGGGCCGCATCCGGCGGCTCGTCCATCCGATCCATCACTACACGTATGACGATCTCCGCGACCACGTCGAGACGATGAACCGGTTCTCGACGATCACCGCCGGCGCGCAGTTCAGGGAGGGCGAGCGCTTCCACTGGACCGACTTCCTTTTCCGCCCGTTCTGGCGCTTCTTGAAGGCCTACGTGTTCAAGCACGGCTTCCTCGACGGCCGTCGAGGCCTCCTGATCGCCTCCATCAGCGCGTTCGGTGTGATGATCAAGTATGCGAAGGTGTGGGAACTCGAATTGGCGGCGGCCGCGCCTGCGCCGTCGGCGGGGGGGGCCAGAGCGGGACACCCGGCCGGCGATGGCCGGCGCCCGTATGGGGGAGGTGGCGGTATGCGTCGGTTTCTTATCGCTCTTGTCGCGGCCGGCGTCCTCTGGGGTGCCTGGGCCCTCCACCGGAACCACGTGGCGCCCAGCCGGTGGGAACAGGTCATCCCGGGAAGGATCTACCGCAGCGGCCAGTTGCCTGCCGGCCGGGTCAGGGACATGCTCGTGCGCCACGGGATCCGCACCGTCGTGGATATGACGGACACGCGCACGCGAACCAAGGACCGCACCGCCGAGAAGAGCGTGCTGGAGGAACTCGGCATCCGCCGCGTCCGGACGCCCCTCGAGGGCGACGGCCGCGGCGACCTGCAGTCCTACGTCACGGCGCTCCGGGAGATCCGCCAGGCCGAGGCCTCGGGCGAGCCGCTTCTGTTCCACTGCCAGTCCGGCGTTCAGCGTACCGGCGGGACGGTCGCCCTCTACCGGATCTTCTTCCAGGCACGCGGGGCGGAGGAGGTGCTCCGCGAACTCCGTGCGCACGACTGGCGGCCCGGCCGGGACGATGTCCTGATCGAGTTCCTTGATGCCAACATGGAGGAGATCGGCCGCCAGCTTCTCGAGGCGGGCCTGATCGCCGCCGTGCCGTCCCCGCTGCCCCGCCTCAAGGGCGATGCGAAGGGGGGGGCGTAGCGCGTTCGCGCCGGCCGTGGATCATGCGTTGGCTGATGATCAATCCCATTGGTGCGTCGGGCTGGGGCGGTATGGAGGGGTGGATGGTCCGCCTCTCCCGCGGCCTCCGCGGCCTCGGCGACGAATGTCTCGTCGCCGGACGCGACGAAAGCCCCTGGCGGGAGGTTTGCTCCAAGGAGGGACTGCCCTTCGCTTCGATCCCCTTCGGCGGCGACCTGTCACCGCGCAGTTGGATGGCGCTGGGGCGGATTCTCCGCTCGTGGAAACCGGAGGTCGTCATTGCCAAGGGGTTTCGGCAGGCGAGATGGACGAGGTGGGCCGACGGGACCGTCGCCATCGGCGTCAAACTGCCATCGCAGGCGCAACTCGACGCCTCCTTCTGGAACCGGTTCACGTTCCGCCGCGTTCTCGACAGGGTGTTGGTCGACAGCTTTGCCGTGCGGGACCAGTTCCGCCGGCTCCCTTGGGCCACGCCGTCGAAGATCGTCGCCGTCCACAACGGCGTCGATGATCTCGGCCCCTGGCCGGATCCTGCGCGCCGCGCCCGGGTCCGCGCGGACCTTGGCGGGTTCGATGAGGCCGTCCCGGTTGTTGCGGTGGTCGGCCGGTTCTCCGAGGGCAAGCGTCTCCCCGACGCGCTGAACGCCTTCGCCCGTGCCGACGCAGCCCGCACGGCGCGCCTCGTGATCCTCGGCGACGGTCCGGGCCGCGAGGGACTGCAGGATCTGGCCGCCGGTCTGGGCATCGTAGATCGCGTTCATTTCGCCGGGTGGCGGGATGCGGCCGCCGAACTCCTGCGCGGGACGGACGTCCTGCTGCACGCCAGTGATGAGGAGGGGCTGCCCAATGCGGTCCTGGAGGCGATGGCGGCCGGTGCGGCCGTCGTGGCCACGAGGGCCGGGGGCACCGCCGAGGCTGTCGAAGAGGGTGTCACCGGACTCACGGTCGCGTGCGGCGACGTGGCGGGGCTGTCCGCGTCCCTCGCCCGCCTGCTGGGCGATCGCGCCCTGCGCGAGCGGATGGGCGCCGCCGGTGCAGCCCGGGTGCGAAGCGCGTTCACCATCCCCGCCATGGCCGGCGCCATCCGGGACGTGATGGCGCGCGTGGCCCGGCACCGACGTCTGGGCCGCTGCCCGCCGCGCGCGTTCTGCGGCGGATGGTCGGCGGCAGGGGAGGACGATGTGTGCGCGTCCGTCCGCGATTTCGTGGCGCATGGCGCCGGCCGTGCCGATCCGGTGAAGGCCACGCCCCGCGTGATGGTCGAGCGTCGGGCGCGGGACGGGGGGCACCTCTATGCCAAGTGGTTCCTCGCATCGGCGCCGCGGGACCGATGGGGGTCCGGCCTGAGGCCTGTGCGCGCCCTGCACAACTACCGCGTCGCCCACCGCCTGGCGGCGATGGGGTTCGATGTCGTGCCGCACCTGCTCGCGGCATGGCGGCGCCGCGGGCTGCTGGCGATGGATTCGCTGCTCGTGACGGCCGACGTGCCCGGCGCTGTGCCGTTCGACGAGTGGGGCGGACGGCATGCCGGGGATCCACGGGCGCTGCGGGCGGCTGCGATGTCGGCCGGCCGATGGCTGGCCGATCTGCATGAGGCCGGAATCGTGCCCCACGATCTCAAGGCCAGCAATCTGCTGCGGGCGCCGGACGGCCGCATGATCCTTCTCGATCTCGACAACTGCTCGGTCAGCGGCCGGCCGGTCCTCCGGGCGGTGGTCCGCAATCTCGCGCAGTTCTGCCGGTCTTTCGACGAAGTCGCGGGCCTGCGCGAATGGCACGCCTTCGTCGCAGCGTACGGCCACCGCCGGGCCTGGCCGCGGGACCGACTTCGTCTCGCCCTCAGGCGGGTACAAGCCCGAAGGCTCCGTACGGGAAGATTGGCCTGTGTTCGAAACGACGGGGAAGGCCCCCCGGGGGCGATCTCAGCGCGGCTGATTGCGCATCAGCCAGACGGTGAACGCAGAAACGATGGCGATCGCGGTGGCTAGCACTCCGATCCCCATCCACAGCGAGCTGTGAAGATCGCTTTTCTGGAAACGAGGCGTGCGGGGCCGGTGCAGTCCAGGCTTGGACCGGTACCGGGTCTCCTCCGTCTCACGCGCTTTGTAGATGTCGCTCACTCGTTCCTCATCGTTCGTGGCGAGAGAATACGGTTTCGTCGTGGGCTCGGCCACCTGAAGAGGGCATGAGCCTGATATCAGGGAATCCCTTACATGCCGTTCAGTCGCGTTGCAGCCCGATGAACCGTGCCGGGGCGACGCCGAAGACCCGCTTGAAGTTCCGGGAGAAGTGGAAGGCGTCCGAGAAGTTCATCTCCGCGGCTACCGTCTTGACCATCGCGCCCGGGCGTCGGAGCAGCTCGGCGGCGTGGTTCATGCGCAGTCGCGAGAGATGCTGATAGGGGCTTTCGTGGTCGAACCGCCGGAACAGGCGGCATAGGTAGGCCGGGTCGACGTGGCACTCCGCCGCGATCTGGTCGAGCGAATCGAGATCCCGCCAGCGCTCGTCGATGTGCCGGCGGCAGCGCTCATAGGTGGCGAAGGCCGGCGAGCCGGCGTCCTCGCAGGCGACGGCCGACTCGGCCAGCCGCAGCACGAGGGTCTCGAGCCCCAGCCGGCAGAGCCGGGGCGTGAAGCGCGTGTCCCGAAGGCCGCTGCGGATCAGGTCCTCGAAGGCGGCGGCGATCTCGGACGGCGCCGAGGACTGCGCCACCGTTCCCGGCGCGAGGCCATTCTCCCGCAGCAGGGCCGCGGCGCCGCGACCCGTGAAGTCGATGAAATACTTGACCAGCGGCCGCCGCGGGTCCGTGACGATGTCCTGTGCGACGCGCGGTCCGTAGGTGAAGAAGACGCCCGGCGCAAGGCGGTGCGGCATGCCTTTCAGCGTCAGCGTCCCGCAGCCCCCGGCGACGAACTCCACCGAAGCATAGCGGAAGCCGGGCCGGGTGATGCGGTAGTCGGGCGCGCAGTGCTCGCAGCCGCCGGACACGACCGCCAGCCGCGTCGCGGCCGGCGGCGCCAGGTCCAGGTAGAATCGCCGTGCCTCGGAGATCTGCGCCGAGAAGAAGTTCGGAACGCCCTTCATGGCCCCGAGTGTGCCGCCTCCCGGCGCCGCCGGGAAGTCAAAAAACGGCATGCGGGGGGCAACTTCCAGCATTCCCCGGCGGCGCGCCGCGCCGTAGGATGCACCCCGTCACAGCAACCGGGCCCGGGGCCCGCGGAAAGGATACCGGTCATGGCGGCGAAAAAGCAGGCGACGGCGGCGACGATGCGGAACAAGGACGATCTGATCGTCATCGGGGGCGCGGGCGGGTTCATTGCCGGCGCGCTGACGCGGTACTTCCATGACCAGGGTTTCACCCGCATCCGGGCGATCGATCGGAAGCCACTCCCGGACTGGTACCAGCGCGTGCCGGGCGTGGAGAGCCTCTGCCTCGACCTGAGCGATCCCGCCAGCTGCAAGAGCGCCTGCGAGGGCGCCGTCGAGGTCTACAACCTCGCCGCCGACATGGGCGGCATGGGGTTCATCGAGCGGTTCCGCGTGGAGTGTCTGCGCAGCATCCTTGTGAACACGAACCTCATCGAGGCGGCCTACCGGGCCGGCGCCGACCGCTACTTCTTCGCCTCCTCCGCCTGCGCCTACAACACCCTGCTCCAGCAGGATCCGCAGGTCCGCGCGCTCAGGGAGACTGACGCCTATCCCGCCATGGCCGAGCGCGGCTACGGCTGGGAGAAGCTGATGTCCGAGATGTTCTGCCAGGAGTACACCGCCGAGCGCGGCATGAAGACCGCGATCGCCCGGTTCCACAACGTCTACGGACCGTGGGGCACCTGGGACGGCGGCCGCGAGAAGGCCCCGGCCGCGCTCTGCCGCAAGGTCATCGAGGCGAAGGACACCGGCGACCACCGCATCACGATCTGGGGCGACGGCGCCCAGACCCGATCCTTCATGTACATCGACGACTGCGTGAAGGGCATCGACATGATCATGCACTGCGAGCGCCTCGTCGCCACGCCGATCAACCTCGGGTCGAGCGAGCTGATCTCGATCAACGATCTCGTCACCCTCGCGGAATCGATCGGCGGCGTGAAGCTCCAGCGGTCCTACGACGCCGGCGCCCCCCGCGGCGTGGCCGGCCGCAACAGCGACAACACCATGATCCAGTCCGTCCTCGGCTGGCAGCCGAAGACCCCGCTGCGCGCCGGATTGACGAAGACCTACCGCTGGATCGAGCAGCAGTACCGCGACCGCAAGGCCGGCCGGCGGACCGTCCGGGACGAAGCCTGACGCGCGGACAAGGGAACAAGTAAGAAACTCCAAACTCCAAGGAAGTGGAAAGTGAGAAGGAACGGACAAGGACGTGAGCGGGCCGGCGGTCGGATTCCGACGCTGTCGGGCGGCGTGCTCCTTCCTCCTTTCGCCTTTCTCTCTTCCGACTTCCTTGGAGTTTGGAGTTTCCCTACTTCATGCACTTGACCTCCATAACAGGGGACTTTCCCTACCGCATGGCCTTCGCCGGCGGGTGGATCGACCAGCCGTTCGTTTCGGGGCTGAACCCCGATCCGTCGGGCTCGATGGTGGTGGTCGGACTCGAGCCCTTCACCCGGTTCATGGACCGGTGCGGCATGGCGACCGGAACACGCAAGGTCGCACTCCGCCTGTGGGGCGGGGGCATCCCGGCTCGCGATCCGGCGGCACTTGTGCGCGAACTGTATGCGGAGGAGAACCGGGGACTGAAGGACCCCTCCGGATCACAGGACATGATCGGGCTCATCCTGCCCGGCGTGAACCGGCTCGACTACGACATCCGCCACGAGGGCGGCTATTTCCCCCGCCATATCGAAAGCTGCCGGGACCCCGCCGTCGCCGACTGGCTCGAGCGCGTGATCCACATGGTCCCCGTCATGCCGCGTCCCGACGGCTATAATCCGCTCGACGAGAAGCGGCTCGACCCGGACTGGGTGCGGCGCCTCGGCTGCAGCGGGCGCGATGGCTACGACGCCATCATCGCACGCGACACCGCCGCCCTCGGCGCCTCCATGAACGAATGCATGCGCTGCTGGGAGGCCCTTCTGCCCTGCACGGTCCGGCATCCGACGATCCCCCTCGACCTGTGCGCCATCCTGAAGGCGTATCAGGACCGGTATGCCGGCGCGATGTATTCCGGTTGCGGCGGCGGCTACCTCTACGTCGTCTCCGAATCGCCCGTCCCCGGCGGATTCCCCGTCCGCATCCGCCGCTGATTCGCCCGCCGTCTCCACCTGCGGGTCCTTCGCGAGGCCCGTGGCCCCGGGCGATGACCCGGCGGAATCTGTCATCCGTGGCGTTTGGCGGCCGGGCTCGGCGCGCCCGGCCGCCAGCGGCATGGGTGTGGCGGGACACGCCCCGGCTTCGAGGCCGTCGCGGGCGGCGGTTGATTATGTCTAACTATAGTCTATGTTTGCATGCGGGCGATCCGCGGGTGTAGCATGACAAGCATCGTGACAAGGAAGGAATGGATCCGGGTTCCCGAGGGGCACCGGCTGGATCTGCGGGAGGGGCTGCCGCTTCTCGCCATGCATCTGCTGGGCTTCCTGGCCCTGGCGGTGCGCCCGTCGGCGGCCGCCCTGGCGGCCCTCGCGGTCACCTACGCCGTGCGCGTCTTCGCGTTGACGGGCGGCTATCACCGGTACTTCTCGCACAACGCCTTCCGGACCGGGCGGGTCTTCCAGTTCGTGCTGGCCTTCCTCGGCGCGACGGCGGCGCAGTTGGGGCCGCTCTGGTGGGCCTCGCATCACCGGCGGCACCACGCGCATTCGGACACCCCCGCGGATCTCCACTCGCCGACACTTCACGGCTTCTTCTGGTCGCACCTCGGATGGCTCTTCTGCCGGAGCGCGACGGATCCCGAGTACTCCAACGTACAGGACTTCGCGAAGTATCCGGAGATTCGCTGGCTCGACCGACACACGTGGGTGGCGTACGGCTCGCTCGCGCTGCTCCTGTGGGGCGTGGGCGAGGGCCTGCGGACGGCGAGGCCGGAATGGGGGACCTCGGGACTGCAGTTCGTGGCCTGGGGGTTCTTCGTCAGCACCCTCCTCGTCTACCACGTGACGTTCAGCATCAACTCGCTGATGCACCTCTTCGGGTCACGGCGGTACGCCACGGCGGACACCAGTCGCAACAACCCGGTCCTTGCAATCCTCTCGTTCGGCGAGGGCTGGCACAACAACCACCACCGCTACCCGGTCTCGGCGCGGCAGGGGTTCCGGTGGTGGGAGATCGACATCACCTACTACGTCCTCCGCCTGCTCGGAGCGGTCGGGTTGGTGTGGGAGATCCGCGAGCCTCCGGCCCGCGTGCTGCGGGAGACGGCGTCATGAGCCTCACGCCCGTCATGGCGGTTGCAGTCGCTGCTGCCGCGGCCTCGCTGCTGTTCGCCGCCCTGTGGCTCGTGCAGCGCCGCACCGGCGACGCGGGCATCGTCGATGTCGGCTGGTCGCTGTCGCTCGGCGCGATGGCCGCGTTCTACGCCCTCGTGCTGGATGCGGACCCGGCTCGGCGCGCCCTCGTGGCGGCGCTGGCGGGCGCGGCGTCGGTCCGCCTTGCGCTGCATCTCGTGGTGCGCGGCCGCGGCCGTCCCGAGGACGGCCGGTACCGTACGCTCCGCGAGCAATGGGGCGCGTCGGCGCAGCGCAGGCTGTTCGCGTTCTTCCAGTTTCAGGCTGTGGCGGCCGCCCTGCTGTCGATCCCGGCGCTGTCGGCGATGATGGCGGCGCGCACGTCCTCCTCGGTCTGGACGGTGGCCGGCGCCCTGATCGCGCTGGCCGCCATCGCGGGGGAGGCGGCGGCGGACCGCCAATTGCAGCGCTTCCGTGCCGATCCAGCGAACCGCGGCCGGACCTGCCGGGCCGGATGGTGGCGGCTGTCGCGGCACCCCAACTACTTCTTCCAATGGCTGCTCTGGATCGCCTGGGCCGTGATGAGCGCCGGGTCCCCGTGGTTCTGGGGCGCCGCGTGGGCTGTTCCGGTCATGCTCTTCGTGCTCACCCGGCTGACCGGCATCCCCGCGACCGAGGCCCAGGCCATGTCCACCCGCCCCGATTACGCGGCTTACCGGCGGACCACATCGGCCTTCATTCCGTGGGCGCCAAGGGTGGAGAGGACTGCGGCCGGCCCGGGACGGGCGAGCCAGGGAGACGAAGACACATGAACCCGATCGAATGGGCCGAGCGCGGCCTTGTGCCCGAGACCGTGATTCGATGGGGCATCCGCCGGCTGCTGCGCGAGCGGCTCCGCCAGGAGAACCGCGGCGATGTTGCCGCGCGGCTGGAGGCCAAACGGAACCTCATCGAGAGCTTTCGCGCCGCGCCCGTGGCGGTGCAGACCGACAAGGCCAACGAGCAACATTACGAGGTTCCTGCCGAGCTCTTCGTGCGCATGCTTGGCCCGCGGCTCAAGTACAGCTCCTGCCTGTGGGAGCCGGCGGGATGCGACCTGGCGGGGGCCGAGGACGCCATGTTGGAACTCACCGCGCGGCGGGCTGACCTTGCGGACGGCCAATCCATCCTCGAACTCGGCTGCGGCTGGGGTTCGTTGTCGCTGTGGATGTCCGCGCGCTTCCCGGCGGCGCGGATCACGGCCGTCAGCAACTCGGCCTCGCAGCGCGCCTTCATCGAGGCCCGCGCGGCCGAGCGAGGCCTGCGCAATCTGCGCGTGATCACGGCGGACATGGTCGCCTTCGCCCCGCCGGAGGGTGCGGTCTTCGACCGCGTGGTCTCCGTCGAGATGTTCGAGCACATGCGCAATCACCGCGAACTCCTGGCGCGCATCGCCCGGTGGCTGAAGCCGGGCGGGCGGCTGTTCGTGCACATCTTCACGCACCGCGAGTACGCCTACCTCTTCGTGCCGGTCGACGACTCCGACTGGATGTCCCGGTTCTTCTTCAGCGGCGGCATGATGCCGTCCGACGACCTGCTGCTGTATTGTCAGGACGATCTTCGCATCGAGGCGCACTGGCGCGTGAACGGGTGCCACTACGCCCGCACTCTGGACGCATGGCTTGCGCGCCTCGACGCGGCGCGGGAGGATGTCCGCCCGGCGCTGACGCAGACCTACGGAGATGCCGCGTGGCTGCAATGGTTCCACCGGTGGCGGATCTTCCTGATGGCCTGCTCGGAACTCTTCGGATGGGATGGCGGCAACGAGTGGTTCGTGTCGCACTACAGGCTCGTGAAGCCGTGAGCGCGCCCGACATGGCCGGGGGGGCCGTGCGTCTCAGGATCGCCGTCGTCGGCGGAGGCGTGGCCGGTCTGACCGCGGCGCACCTGCTGCAGCGCCGGCACGAGGTGACGCTGTTTGACGGGAACGACTACGCCGGCGGACACACGAACACGGTCGAGATTCCGGCCGGGCCGGACCGGGGGACTCCCGTCGATACCGGGTTCATCGTCTGCAACAACCGCACCTATCCGCTGTTCAACCGCATGCTCGACGAACTTGGCGTTGCGCGCCGGAAGAGCGAGATGTCGTTCGCCTACGCCAGCGAGGACACCGGCCTCCAGTACAGCGGCAGCGATCTTAACGGACTGTTCGCGCAGCGGGCGAACCTGGTCCGGCCCGCGTTCTGGCGCATGGTTCGCGACGTGCTCCGGTTCTTCGAGACGGCCCGTGCGGACCTGCAGGAGGACCGCGTCGGCCCCGTCACACTGGGCGAGTACCTGGATGCCGGCGGCTACCGGCGCGAGTTCATCGACGAGCATCTCGTTCCGATGGGGGCGGCCATCTGGTCGACCCCGCCGGGCCGCATGCTCGAGTTCCCGGCCGCCACATTCCTGCGGTTCTTCTCCAACCACGGGCTGCTGGCCGTCCGCGACCGGCCGCAGTGGATGACCGTCGCCGGCGGAAGCCGGACCTACGTGCGGCGGATTCTCGACGGGTTCCGCGGAACGGTGCGTCTCGGATGCGCCGTGCGGGGCGTCGTGAGAACTGTCGGTGGTGTGGACATCGCGGCGGGCTCCTCCGGGCCGGAGCGGTATGACGCCGTCGTGATCGCCGCGCATGCCGACGAGGCGCTGTCGATGCTGGCGGATCCGTCGGATGCCGAGCGCCGTTTGCTGGGGGCCTGGACGTACACGCACAACGACACCGTGCTGCACACGGATGCCTCGGTGATGCCGTCGAACCGCCGCGCGTGGTCCTCTTGGAACTACGTTCGCGAGAAGGGCGCCGGCCCTGGCGCACCGGCCACGCTCTCCTACTGGATGAACCGGCTGCAGGGGCTGCAGACGGCCGAGCCCGTCTTCGTGACACTCAACCGCCGCCGCCCCATCGATCCCTCGCGGATCCTGCGGCGCTTCGACTACACGCACCCGATGTACACCTTCGAGGCGCTGCGGTCGCAGTCCGGCTTGCCGACGCTGCAGGGCGTCCGGAGCACGTGGTACTGCGGCAGCTATTTCGGCTACGGGTTCCACGAGGACGCGGTCCGCTCCGCGGTGGCCGTCGCCCGCGACTTCGACTGCGATCCCGGATGGGGCGCGTGACCTCGGCCCTCCACACCGGAACGCTCTGGCACCGGCGGTCGACGCCTTTCCGCCACGAATTCAATTACCCGTGCCACGTCCTCGCGCTCGACCTGACGGACGCGGAGGAGGCCGGCCGCCCGCTGCGCCTCTTCGGTGTGAACCGGAGGCGCCTCTACTCGATCCGCGACCGCGACTACCTCGACGGCGCGGACCGGCCGATTGCGGACCGCTTCCGCGAGGCGCTGCGGGCGCGGGGCCTCGGCGACGGCGTGGCGCGCATCGTCCTGGCGACGGTGCCGCGCTGCCTCGGCCGCGCCTTCAACCCGGTCAGCTTCTACTTCGCCTTCGACGCCGACGGCGGCCTGCGGTGCGCCGCAGCGGAGGTGAACAACACATTTGGCGACCGCCACTTGTACATTCTCGACCGTCCGCTGCCCGCGCCGCCTGGATTCCTGGCCCGCTACCGCCACCCGAAGGAGTTCCACGTCTCGCCGTTTCATGAGGCGGGGGGCGAGTACGAGTTTCTCCTCGCCGACATCCGCGAATCGCTCGACATCACCGTGGATCTCTACGAGCGGGGCGAGCCGGTGTACCGCGCGCAGTGGCGTGGGGCGGAGCGAATGCCGCTGACCGATCGCGCACTTGCCCGCCTGTTCGTCCGCCAGCCGCTGGCCGCGGCCCTGACGTTTCCGCGGATCCTGCGCCAGGCGGCGCATCTGTACTTCACGAGGAGGCTGCCCGTGCACACGCGACCCGAGCCCGACCATCCGTCCACCATCGTCGTCGCCGCGCCATCCCGGTGGGAGCGGTTCTGCCGCGACCGCACGCTCGCCTTCTTCTCCGGCGTCCGCGAGGGCGCGCTGGCGCTCCGGCTTCCCGGCGGCGCGACGCAGTCGTTCGGCCCGGCGTCCGCGCCGTCCGCGGAGATCCGCATCCGCAGCCACCGCGCGTTCACGCGGCTCGTGCGCCATGGCGACATCGGGTTCGGCGAGGGGTTCATGGCGGGCGACTGGGAGTCGCCTGACCTCGTCGCGCTGCTCCGGCTCTTCGCGCGGAACCTCGGTCCGCTCGACGACCGCAGGCAGGCGCTGAGCTGGATCGGCCGCGCCGGAAACCGCGTCCGCCACGCGCTGCGCCGCAACACGCGGACCGGCAGCCGCCGCAACATCGCCGCGCACTACGACCTGAGCAACGACTTCTTCCGGCTGTGGCTCGACGAGACGATGATGTACTCGTGCGCGGTGTTCGAGTCGCCGGAGGACGACCTGCGGCAGGCTCAGGTCAACAAGCTTCGCCGCCTGGTGCGGAAGGCGCGCATCGGGCCGGAGCATCACGTGCTGGAGATCGGATCGGGGTGGGGCGGGTTCGCCATCGAGGCGGCGAGGAGCACCGGCTGCCGCGTGACGACGCTGACGCTCTCCACGGAGCAGCAGGCGCTGGCGCGGGAGCGCGTCGCCGCCGCGGGCCTGGCGGACCGGATCGACGTGCGCCTCGTCGACTACCGCGATGCGGAGGGAACCTACGACCGCATCGTCTCGATCGAGATGCTCGAGGCAGTGGGCGCGGAGTACTTCGGCACCTTCTTCCGCCGCTGCGATGAGCTGCTCAAGCCCGACGGCCTCGTGGTGCTTCAGGTGATCACAATCCCGGACCAGCGCTACGAGGCCTACCGGTTCGCCTCGGACTGGATCCAGAAGCACATCTTCCCCGGCGGCCTGTTGCCGTCGCTGACCGTTCTTTCCCGCGAGATGACGCGCGATTCGCGCCTGTTCGTCGAGGATCTCGAGAACATCGGCATCCACTATGCCCGCACGCTGCGCGAGTGGCGCGAACGATTCATGGCGCACCGCGAGGAGGTCCGCGCCCTGGGGTTTGATGAGTCGTTTCTCCGCGCTTGGGAGTACTACCTTGCCTATTGCGGGGCGGGGTTTGCCGAGCGCGTGCTCAACAATCTGCAGCTCGTCCTGACCCGCGCCGGCAACCGTTCGCTGCCGGCGGCGGGCTGATGGCCATGGGGCTGTAGCCGGGGGGGGTTGACCCCGGCCTTGGACGGTCCAAAACTTCATTCCCGTTGCGCATCGCGGCGAAGTCATGTTATCAACTTCCGCCATGGTCGTGCCTTGGCAGGGCGGCGGGGTTGGATGCAATCGACAGAGGATGGAGAAGACACCGATGACCAAGATGAGCAGACGAGAAGCGATAAGCGGGTTGGTCGCAGGAGGCGTGGTGCTGACGGCTTCGGGCGGAACCGTATCGGCCCGCGCGGCTTCGGAAGGAAAGGCGGCGAAATTGAAAAAGGAAGACTTCTACGAAGGTGGGAGATTCAGCAAGGCCAGGGCCATGGAGGCGTACTATGACATGATGCGGCGCTTCAACTATCCCATCTACCCGTTGCTGAAGACGGATCAGTTCTGGACCAGCGATTTCGCCCAGAACGATTTCCTCAACGTCGGCATGGCGGGGATCTTCTGGATCAACAATGTGGCCGCCGGCTACTTCGGCCACGAGATCTACCTGTTGCCCGGCCAGATGATCGTCGAGCACGGCCACAGCAAGGTTCCCGAAGGGCCCGCCAAGATGGAAACCTGGCAGGTGCGCCATGGCATGATCTACACCTTCGGCGAAGGCGAACCCACCGCGAATCTGCCCGTCGCCCTGCCGGAATCCCAGATCGCAGCCAACGGCATCACCGTCCGGAACTGCAAGATCCAGAAGGAAGGCGAGATCGACACCCTGAACCGCGTGATCGCCAGGCATTTCATGATCGCCGGGCCCGAGGGCGCGATCGTGACCGAGTACGGCACGCCGCACTTCGGACCCGCACTGGAGTTCACAAATAAGACGGTGGTCTTCTAATCAACAGCCGCCCCGGGGGAATCCGCATGAGAAACCTGCATCACTTTGGAATTCCGACCAGGATCAAACAGGCCAAGGAAACGTACCTCGACGGTGCCAAAGTCTTCGTCACGGACGTGGCCGATAGCGCCAACAAGATCGAGTGGCTTCGTTTCGAAGACGGCAGCCCGATGCCTGAACTGTTGCAAACGACGGCGCATATCGCCTACCAGGTGGACGACATGCAGGCGGCCATGCAGGGGAAGAAGGTCCTGGTCGAACCGTTCCATCCGATGGACGGGGTGACCGTGGCCTTCGTCGTGGAAGAAGGCGCGCCCATCGAGCTGATGCATGTGGCGAAATAGCGGTGAAATGCCGTAAAGGGGGAAGCTCATCATGGCAATGAAGAAGTTCATCAACTGTCCGGATCAACTGACGGCGGAACTGCTGGAAGGATATTGCGGCGCGTTTCCGGACAAAGTCAAACTGGTTTCCGGCAAGATCGTCATGCGGGCACAGCCGAAGGACCCCACGAAGGTGGCCCTGTTGACGCTGGGTGGCGCCGGGCACGAGCCGGCCTTGAGCGGCTTCGTCGGCGAAGGCATGCTCGACGCCTCCGTGGTGGGCGACATCTTTGCGGCGCCGGGCGCCCCGAAGGTCATCGAGGCCATGCGCCTCCTCCAGCGCGATGCCGGCATCCTCTTCGTCGTGCTGAACCACGCCGGCGACGTCATGAGCGGCAACATGGCCATGGAAATGGCCAGGCAGGAAGGCATCAAGGTCAAGATGATCCTGACCCACGAGGACATCGCTCCGGGGGCCAACGCGCCGGTCGAGGACCGCCGCGGATTGGTGGGTTGCGTCTCCCTCTTCAAGGTTGCCGGTGCGATGGCGGAAGCCGGAAAGCCGCTGGACGAAGTCTGCGCCGTGGCCGAGAAGTTCAGCAATAGCATGGCCACGCTGGCGGTGGCCTTGCGGCCCGCCACGCATCCGCAGTCGGGACAGGAGATCTTCACCCTGGCGGACGACGAAATGGAAATCGGCATGGGACAGCACGGCGAAGCCGGCACGGGCCGGTCCCGCATGCTCTCGGCCGACGAGACGGCGGTGAAGATGATCACGCAGTTGCTGCCGGCCGTGAAAGCCGGGAAGGGCGACAAGATCCACGTGATGATCAACGGCGCCGGTGCCACGACACAAATGGAATTGTTCATCGTCTTCCGGCGCGTGAAGAAGTTCATCGAGGACAACGGCATGCAGGTCGTGCACGCCATGGTCGGCGAGTACCTGACGGTGCAGGAAATGGGTGGTTTCCAGATGTTTGTAGCCAAGGTCGACGACGAGCTGGATCAACTCCTGGGCCGGCCCTCGAACGCGCCCTATTGGATCACACGCTGACGCGGCGGGGACACGGACATGGCAGATCGGGTGGACTATGCGGGGCTGATCAGGATCTTGCGGACGGCCGCGGAGAAGATCAAGGCGAGCCGCGATTACCTGTCGAAGCTGGATTCGGCCACGGGCGATGGCGATCACGGTGCCGCCGTCTTCAAGGTGGCCGATGCCATCACGACCACGATTGAGCGCGACGCCAGCCGGGAAATGAAGACGCTCCTGAAGGACATCGGCTGGGCCGTGATGTCGACCGACGCCGGTTCGACCTCCCCGCTCTACGGGTCCCTTTTCATGGGCATGAGCGAAGGGGGCGATGGCACCGCGCTGGACGCTCCGGCCTTCGTGACGATGTTCGACGCGGGGGTGGCGAAGCTGCGGAAGAACACCAGGGCCGAGGTCGGCAACAAGACGATGATCGACGCTCTGGTCCCGGCCCTGGCGGCCATGCGGGCCGCGGCCGATGTCGGGAAGAGCCTGGCGCAGGTGCTCAAGGACGGTGCGGACGCCGCGGTGAAGGGAGCGGAATCGACGAAGGCGTTGAAAGCGACGTTTGGTCGCGCCAAGAATATCGGGGAACGGTCGGTGGGGCACATGGATCCGGGCGCGACATCCATGTCTTTATTGTTGGTCGGACTAGCGGAGGGTTACGTCAATGGCTGAAGCAGAAGGCAATCAAGAGTCCAAGGATTACGGCATCGGAATACCCGTGGCCAATCCGGTGTACCGGCTCAAGGGTTCGAACAACTACGATTGGGGGATGAAAGACCGCCTGTCGAGGGTGTTCGACCCCGGGTCCGGCCGGACCGTCATGCTGGCGTTCGACCACGGCTACATCATGGGGCCGACCTCGGGGCTGGAACGCATCGATCTCACGATCGTTCCGCTGCTGGAACATGCCGACTGCCTGATGTGTGCGCGCGGCATCCTGCGCGCCTGCGTGCCCCCCGCCTTCAACAAGGCCATCTCGCTGCGATGCTCGGCGGGGTCGACCGTGTTGACCGAGCTCAATGACGAGTGCATCGGCGTGGAGATCGAAGACGCCCTGCGCCTGAACGCCTCGATGATGGCGGTCATGGTGGCCATCGGCAGCGCCAAGTTCGAAGCACTGACCATTCGCAACCTCTGCAAGATGATCGAGACCGGAAATCGCTACGGTCTTCCGACGCTGGGCGTCACGGCCGTGGGCAAGGAATTGACCCGCGATGCGCGTTATCTGGGCCTGGCCACCCGCGTGCTGGCGGAGAACGGCGCGCAGGTGGTCAAGACCTACTTCTGCGAAGAGGGCTTCGAACGGGTGACGGCGGCCTGCCCCGTTCCGATCGTCATCGCCGGCGGGAAGAAACTGGCGGAACTGGACGCACTGAAGATGGCCTATCAGGCGATCGACCAGGGCGCGTCGGGCGTGGATATGGGGCGGAACATCTTCCAGGCGGATCACCCGGTGGCCATGATCCGGGCCGTCAAGGCCGTCGTACACAACGGAATGAAGCCGGACGCCGCCTTCCAGCTGTATAACGATATCAAAGCGCAGAAGGGGACGTAGGCGTCGCCGGTGAAGCAGAGGGCGGATACGGCAACACCGCCCCGACGGTCGGGCGATCGTCGGGGCGGTCTTTGTCAGGACAGGAACGCATCATGGCCACGATCACCATCGCCGACTTCCAGAGCATCGCCTCGTCGCTCCCCCCGCGCCGCGTGGTCATTGCCGGCGGCGACCGGGAGGAGGACCTGTCCCTGTACGCATTGCTCCACGACACGCCCTACGTGGGGCAGTGCGTCCTGGTGGGCAGCGAAGGCGGGATGAAGGAATCGGCCGCGGAACTCGGCATCGCCCTCGACCCCGCCGACATCGTCGCCACCCAGTCGCAGGAGGAGACCGCACTGGCGGTGGCGGAGATGACCCGTAGCGGCCGGGCGGAAGTCATCCAGAAGGGGAACATTTCGACCCCCATTCTCAACCGCCAGTTGGTGAAGCTCCGGACCCGGGACACCATATCGCTGGTGACCGTGTTCGAGGCCGGTTGCATTCAGGACGGCCGGACGCTGATCATGACCGACGCCGGCGTCACCACGGTGCTCGACGCCAGCCGGATGACCGGGCTGATCCACAACGCCGTCGAAGTGGCGCACGGAGCCCTGCGCCTTCCCTGCCCCCGGGTGGCGCTGCTGTCGGGCAACGAGAAGATCATCCCCAGCCTTCCCTCGACGGTGCTGGCCGACGAATTGAGCCGGGCCCGCTGGGAGGGCATGACGGTCTACGGGCCGCTGTCCTTCGATCTGGCGGTGGACCCGGCATCGGTCCGCGTGAAACTGCCGAAGCTGGAGCCGGGGTCCGCGTTGTACGAGGTGGCGGGCCGGGCGGACATCCTGGTCAATCCCGGACTGGATGCCGCGAACATCTTCTACAAGATCCTGATGCGGATGACCGAATCCGGTCTGGCTTCCATGGCCAGTGTCACGGTCGGCCTTCCGATTCCCTACGTCATTTCCTCCCGTTCGGACCCCGGAAAGACCCGGCTCGATTCCATTGCGCTGTCCTGCATTTACGCCGATGATCTCCGATTCGAAGTCACACGGGACAGGAAACGGGTCTGACGTCTCCGTTTTGCCGCCGTGCGCGGGGGGCTTGGCCGCAGTCTCCTAGAGCGAGTTCACATAGTTGGCGAGATCGTCGACCTCTTGAGGGGTCAGGCCCTTCGTGTTGCCATGACGGTTGTTCGTGTTGTCGCTTGTGATGACCTCCTGAATCGAGACCACCCGGCCGTCGTACATGTAGGGGGCCGTCCGCCAGACCTCGCTCAGAATGGGCGTCGCAAATTCGCGGTTCCGGTCCGTGTCGGAGCCCAGCCCGAACGTGTACTTCTTCTTGTCGCCATAGTAGGGGCGCACGTGACATCGGGCGCACTCCGCCTTGCCCTCGAAAAGCTCCTTTCCTCGCACGGCCGACTCGGTCAGCGTCCCGTCCGGATTGAGATACGGACTTGGAACAGGCTCCAGCGATTTCAAATAGGCATTCACGGCATTCAGGCACTCGTTGGACACCTGATAAACAAGAATATTCTCGAATCCCTTGATCACGGCGACTTCCGCCGAAGCCCGGACCCCGGTGATCATCACCGGCGAGGTCCTGTGCGTGTAGAGCATGCTGCGCGCCTGCTTGGGGTTGCCGATCCCGTCATTCATCAGGTCCCAGTTCGTGCCGTCGGAACGGGTGTCAGGATGACAGCTGGCACAGCTCTGCCAATGCTGGTAGCACAGCGTCGCGTCGTTGAATGCCATCTCTCCCGCGCGGGCGGGGTCGGGCTCATTCGACACGCCGAGCGGAAGCGCGACCGCAGCGCCGGGACCGTCCTCCCACATCTCGACCACGTTGAGGCTGTCCGAGAACCGCATCGCGCTGTAGGCCTTGTTGCCGCTCACCGCCAGCGCGCGCGCGCCCTGTCCCTCAAGCGGCACGCGGGTCTTGATGCCGTACAGGAAACTGAGGTCGTTCACAACATTCCTGGGATTCTTGACCTCGTGCAGGCGCTTCATCATCGCCTGGAGGTTGATGACGATCATCTCGTGAGTGCCGGAGGCGTTGACGCACAGCCACGTGTCGGCCCCAACGACGGCCATGCCCCACGGGTTGGCCGCCCCTTGCACGGTGTCGTCCAGCAACACGGTGTTCACGTACGAGCGAGCCGCCACGTCGAAGACAGAGACGGCACTGGTGTTGATCCAGCCCCGGTCCAGGTGCGTGGTCGGCACCGTAAACCTGCCCATGGTGTGCCCGACAAAGAAATACCTCCCGTCCGCGCTCATCGCGGAGTCGCGGACCGCAAACGAGCCGGGCGGCAGATCGAGGGTCGCCAGCTTCGCCAGCGTCTCGCTCTGGTAAACGCAGAGCGAGGTGTAAACATGCTTGAGGTTCGCCGCCATCAGGGGCAGATGGTTGACCACCCACAACGTGCCGCCGTCTTTCGAGAGCCGCATCGTGACCGGCTCGCGAATCGCCTTTGCGGAATGTGTGATTTTCCACGCGGCCAGATCCACGGCATGCACATCCGGCTCGTCGACCCGGGAGAAGCGATTGCAGTAGAAGAGCGTCTTGCCGTCCGCGCTGATGACGGGGGATACCGGGGTGTGCCCGGCCGGCAGGCTGCGCGCGATCGTTGCGCCCTTCAAGTCGATCTCGTGCAGCGTTCCGCTGAAGCCGCCGGCGGTTGCGAAGAGCCTGCTCGGGTCGGGCATCAGCGCAAGTTCGCCGACCTTGTCGACCGCATAGCGGGCGGTGACTCGTTCAGTCGCAATATCAAAACCCTGAATGCTGCCGGAGGTCTCGCAGGCGACATACAAAGTCCCGCCGCCGGTCCCCGCCACGAGCGCCGAGGGCGAAAGATGGCGTTCCTCCGCCCCCGTCGTCGGCGAGCACAGCATCCCCGTCAGCAGCACGCTCGGCCATCGGAACCGTTGGAAACCTCTATTCACCCGTTCAAGCCCATTCCCAAACCGGCATAGCCGGAGATCCGACACGCATCGTTCCCCGCGGAACGTCTCTCTAGGCATCGGCCTGCCGTCGGGCGGCTACTCCTCGACGACGATGCGGAACCCGACGTTGAAGACACCCTGCCAGGGAACGTAGCCCAGGCGATAGCCCGACGTCGCGCGGTAAGGCCGGTCAAAGAAGGAGCCGCCGCGAACCGTCTTCTTCCCGCCCGGGCTCATGGAGTCGCTCGTGCCGGCCACATACGGATACCGCACATAATCGCTGCGCGTCCACTCGGCGACATTGCCGTGCATGTCGTAGAGCCCCCACACGTTGGGCTGATACTGCCTGGTCCCCGTCACAAGGAACTGCTTGTCGTCGAATTCGGAAATGCGCGGTACGAAATCGTGGGACTTGCTTCCGACGAGCTTCGGATTGAATACGGGGTTCACGCCGCTGACCGCAAACTTCTCGATCGACTTGTCGGCCAGGTTGGCGTACGGGCTGAAGTCCGACTCTTTGGTGCCGAAGGACATCGCCTTGTCGCTGCCGGCGCGGCACGCCCACTCCCACTGGGCTTCCGTGGGCAGCATCACGTTCATGCCGGCCTTCTTGCCGAGCCAGTCGCAGAATGCGTGGGCGTCGAGCCAGCTCATGCGGACCGCAGGCTGCTCGGCGTAATTGGCGTAGTATCCCAGCCGCACATGATCCTTCCACTGCTGGTCAAAGACGCTGGCGTTGTGGTCGGGCTTGAAGGTGAAGAAGGCCGCGTTGTTGATCTCGCTTTCGGAGATCCAGAACGGCTTCTCGATCCTGATGCGGTGCCGGGGCTGCTCCTGCACGGTCTCGCCGTCGCTCCCCATCACGAATTCGCCCGCGGGGACGCGCACGAGCGTGAGGCTGACCCCGTTCCCGAGGTCGACCACCCGCTTCGGCTCCCCGCCCGCCCGCTTCTGCATCTGCCGGGCGACCTCGGCCGTGAACGGCCAGTTCGCGGCGGAAACCGGGATCGGATTTTGCAGATCTTCGCTCTTCTCTTTTGCGGGGGTGACCGGGAAGGGCGAGTCGGGGGTGTACTCCCAGTCGGAATCGACATGGGCGTACTTGGCGCGCAGAGCGGCCGCATGCGCAGAGATGCCGGCAGTCCACGCCTTGCGTCCCTGGTCGAGGGAATAGACCGCTGTCCAGCTGCCGTAATACGGCACATTCAGGTCAATCCACGTGTAGAGCCGCCGCCAGGAATCCTCGTCCAGTTTGACGCCGTGATGTCCCTTTTCGAGCAGTTGGATCCCCTCGGAGGTGGACGCATGAAACTCGTAGGGAATGCCCATGATGCCGTTGCTCTCCGGGCCCGGCCTGCGGAAGTACTTATGGAAGGCATGGTAGGCGTTGCTGAAATGCTCTTCGACCTTCTTCGTCGCGAGCATCTCCTTGTTCTTGAAGTCGGGCTTCTTGCTGTCGCTCCCGTCGTGACAGCGCGCGCAATAGGCGTCCAGAATCGGCTGGATCTCGGCATTGAACGCGAACCCGGCAGCGCGCTGGCGATAAGGCGTGATGGTCTGAGGCGCCTTGCCCGACGCGTCGGTCCGATTGGCGACAGGCGGTTCAGTCGGCGGCTCGTGACAGCCGATGCAGGAAAGTTGCTCGCCGGGCATGGCGACCAGCCAGCTGCGGAAGAGCTGCACCGCGCGCCCGTCTTCGTCCAAAGGCTGGATGGAGATCGTCGTGTTGGCCGGGATCCGGAACATGGCGGACCCATCCTTCTCGACCTTCACGGTCCCCAGCACCCGCTTCACATCCCACCCGCTTTCGACGCCGATGTGATGATGGTTGCCGGTCTTGTAATACCCGTAGACATAGGTGAGCAGGCGCAGGGACTCCACCGTCCCCACGGGAACGCCTTTCAGGCCGGGCCCGCGATAGATGTTCTGGATATAGCACACCGCCTCTTTCGTCTGCAGATTGACGCGGTTCGGAATCACCGGCGGCCGCCCGCGCTTTCGGAGGGGATACGGTTCAACCATGTAGCGGTAAACGCCCAGGTCGGCGGGCTGAACCGGGACGAAGTTGTCAAAGGTGTCGGCCAGATAGAGCTTCCATGCGCTCTGGGGGGTCAGTTGGGCAATCACCAAGTAGTACTGCGCCGTGATCGGATAGGGTTGGAGGCACTGCGGATAGACTCCGTTCACCAGGGAGTCCAAATCCAGAGCCATCTCCGGATAGGTGTCGCGCAGCTTGGGGTAACACTGTTTGAAGAAGTCGTTGTTCAGCTCGTGGTAGTCCTTGCCCGCCCGCGAAGCCTCGGGCATGTTGTCCTGAATCAGCTTGGTCACGACCGTCTGCAAATCGGGGAACCGCGTCAGCAGTTCCTTTTTCACGGCCGGATAGAGCTGGTCAACCGTGACGTGCGTCACTTCTTTGCCGTGGCCGGGAATATGCTGCACCACGCCGTCCGCGTGGGCAAAGCCCTTGTTGGTGTCGAACACCGTCAGCTTGCCGGTGCCGGCCACGCCGTGGTGCCCGGAGACCACGGCCACGAATTTGCCCGGCTCGCCGGGCAGGGGCCGGGCGTTGAACATCCCGTTCGGCCACAGGCTTTGCGAGCCGTAGACCGACCGCTGGTTGGAGCCGTCCGGGTTCATGGTCATCATGATGCGCGAGTAGTAGTGCATGATGTCGGTGTACTCCCACCGCAGATACATGATCTTGCCGTCCGCCAGAACGGTCGGATACCAGTCCGCGTCCTGTTCGAAGGTCAACTGCCGGGTCGACTCGCCGTTCGGCCCCATCAGGTAGAGGTTGGGTACGGTGCGCGAGCCGCCGATGCACGGCACGCCCACCATCGGGGCGGTTGAGCTGAAGAGGATGTTGTCGTCGGGAAGATAGATGCCCCCGTAATTGTTGACGTACTCCCCGACGATCGTCGACACCTTGCGCGGATTCGTCCCGTCCACGCCGACCTCCATCACCTGGAACACGCTGTTCTCGTCGGTGGAGGTGAAGAGCAGTCTTTTCCCGTCATAATGCAGGTCCAGCTCGCCCACGTACGCGCCGTCCGCGGGAGTGTAGACATCCGTCACCCGGCCGGTCCGAAGATTGAAGCGCGCGATTCGGTTCGTGTACCCCTTGGGTTTGAGAACGTGCGTCCCGAGCCAATTGCTCTTCGTGGCAATCTTGTCCGAGAGCACCACCAGAGTTTCGTCGAAATCGATGTGAGGATTTTCTGCGACCAGGGCCTTGTACCTGAGCTTGCTATACTCGTCGAGCGCCCGCCGGGCATTCTCGTCGCCCTTTTCGAGCTTCTCGAGGATGGAGGGCATCGCCTCCAGGAAGAGTTCGGCCTGCTTCAAGAAGTCGCGGCCGTTCTTGTACTCGCGCGGCTTGGTCTTCAGAATGAACTTGATCGAGCGGATCAGCGCCTCCGGCGGCGAGAGCGTAACGAGTGTGCGCGGCGACTCGACCCCCTGCGCCGGGCGCTCCTTTTGACGCGCGGCGGCTTTCTCCTGCTTCCGACTGCCGGCGACACTCGCGTCGGCCCTGTTTCGCGTCTTGCCGCCGGAGGCACTCACCGCCGCCATGTCCTGCTTCTTGCTGCCGGGAGAACACGCCGCCGCAAGGTCCGCGGTTTGGCCGGAAGGCGACGTGACCTCGGCCTTCAGGCTGTTCCCTCCGCCGTGGTTGAAGTAGAGCAGGTTGGCCTGGTGTCTTCCGGTCGGAAGTTCTGACGTACCCGCTTCGGTCGCGCCGCCATGCAGCCCGTCGTTCCTCACGACCTCGCGGCCGTCGATGAAGAGCGCGCTGCCGTCGTCAGAGGTTATTAAAAACTCGTGTCTTCCCGCGGTCGTGACGTCCAGCACCCCGGAAAACTGGAGGTTCCATGAGCCGCCGAACTTCCTGTCGGCCATCGAGGAGATTCTTTCGACGGTCCCGGTCCCGACCTCGTTTCCTTCGCCGACCGAGGCGACGGTCTTCAGCTTTCCATCGTGGGCAAAGTACGTCATCCCGGCGCGCACGCCGAGGGCCGAAAGCAGCAAAAACAGCACGAAGACCGGCAATCCTCGATCGGACATATCGCCTCATGAGGAGTTTTCATGATCCGGAAGACGAGGGACTGTATAGTCCCTCGGCGGCATCGACAAGCCATGCCGGCTATCGCCCGGTGGCCGAAGCCCGGCGGTCGGCTGTCCGTCCACATCTTCACGCACCGCGAGTACGCCTGGCCGCTAACCCCGGCAGGCCTGCTGCACGGTGCCGCACGGTTGCACCGGGCCGGGCGCGGTGGTAGGAAGGGCGCATTCCGGAAAGGATGGGTGCGATGACGACCTTGTTCCTGCGTGCGATCGCCGCCTCCGCCGCATTGGGGGCCGTCTGCGCGACCGCCGCGGACCGGCCGAACTTCGTCGTGATCTTCTGCGACGACTTGGGCTACGGCGACCTGAGCTGCTACGGCTCGCCGACGATTGCGACGCCCAACCTCGACCGCATGGCGTCGGAGGGCACCAAGTTCACGTCATTCATGGTCGCAAGCCCCGTGTGCTCGCCGTCGCGGGCCGCGCTGCTGACGGGCTGCTACCCAAAGCGGATCGGCCTTGAGAACCACGTCATTTTCCCGCCGCACCGCCATGGGCTGAATCCGTCGGAGGTGACGATCGCGACGATGCTGAAGAGGGCCGGTTACGCGACCGCATGCGTCGGCAAATGGCACCTTGGCCACGTGAAGCCGTTCCTGCCGACGGACCACGGATTCGACAGCTACTTCGGCATCCCGTACAGCAACGACATGCAGACGCCGGCGCCGGACGGGAAGAAGGGCGCCATCCTGATGCGGAACGACGAGGTCATCGATCCGCACGTCGACCAGGCCACGCTGACGCCGCGCTACACCGAAGAGGCCGTGAGGTTCCTCCGAGCCAACCGGGACCAGCCGTTCTTCCTGTACTTCCCCCAGACGTTCCCGCACACGCCGCTGTTCACCGCGCCGCCGTTCGAGGGCACGTCGAAGCGCGGACTCTACGGGGACGTGGTGCAGACGATCGACTGGAGCGTCGGCGAGATCCTGAAGACGCTTCGCGAACTCGGCCTCGACGAGCGGACGATGGTCCTCTTCACGTCCGACAACGGCCCGTGGCTCATCATGAACGACCGCGGCGGCAGCGCCGGCCCGCTGCGCGACGGCAAGGGCACGACCTACGAGGGCGGCATGCGCGAGCCCTGCATCGTCCGCTGGCCCGGCCGCGTGCCCGCCGGACGCACGTGCAGCGACTTGTGGGGCTCCATCGACGTGCTGCCGACGATCGCGAGGCTCGCAGGCGTTGAGCCGCCGGCCGACCGCGTTCTCGACGGCCGCGATGCGAGCGACCTCGTCCTCGGCCGCCCTGACGCGAAGCCGCCGCGCGAGGAGTTCTTCTACTATTCGGCTTTCGGAAAGATCGACGCCGTCCGCAGCGGTCCGTGGAAGCTGCGCGCCGTTGGCGGCACGAACGAGCTGTTCAATCTGGAGACGGACGTCGGCGAGCGGTTCAACGTGGCGACGAACCACCCGGAGATCGTCGTGCGCCTGTCGGCGCGAATGACAGCCTTCGATGCCGAACTGGAATCCGGGATCCGCCCCTGCGGCAAGCTCCCCGGTGCGCCTCCCGTGGGTCCGCCGGGCCGGAAACAGCAGGCGGCGAAGGCCCCGTGAGCATCCTGCGTGTCGCGCTCGTGTGCGCCGGCATGGCCGCTGTATGCGGCGCCGGCGAAGCGGTTCCGGGCCGCAT
>CAYRFK010000027.1:0-19227 GCA_964423465.1 uncultured Verrucomicrobiota bacterium
GTCCGTCGCCTTCACGCCCGCCGCGCGCAGGGCCGCGGGTGCGGCCGACAGCACGCGGGAGCTGAGGGCGAATGTGTCGGTGTCGCCCTGGCCAGGGGCGTGCGCGACTTTGCGGTACTGCGGCGGCGTGTCGTAGACGACGTTGGCGAAGGCGAAGAGCGGCTGGTCGGGGCTGAGGACCGGACAGACCGCACGCCACGAACCGCCGGTCTGCACGGCCGCCGCATCGCGCCAGAAGCGGGTCAGTTCGTGCGGATCGACGGCGTAGTAAATATCCACCCGGCGCACGGGCGTCGACGCGTCCGGCGTGACGGTCAGCGCGGGGATGCCGTCGGGCGTCGCAAGATCCAGGACGAGCCGCGGCGTCCCCGGCATCGCGAATGCGCCCTTGAGATGCTGCTCGAACCAGAGAAGCTGGGTGATCGCGTGCTCGTCGGTGTGACGGTGGTTCAGATGCGGGGCGATGCTGAACCGCACGCGGTCGTCGGGAACATTGCGCCAGTTCCACGCCATGTGGTCGATGTGCGCGTGGAAGTCGTTCGCGGGCGAGAGCCAGAGGACCGGGCAGGCGATGCGCGGGATGTAGGCGTTGTCGGACACGCACGCCAGCTCCATGGCGGGGATGTTCTTCTTCGCGCAGCCGGGCAGGTCCGTCTGGCTCTCCAGGATGTCCCCCGAGCCGCCGCACGACGGCACCGCCGCCTTCACGCGCGGATCGATTCCGGCCAGGTTGGTGGTGAGCTTGCCGCCCATCGAATGGCCGCAGGCGCCGATGCGCGCGGGGTCGACCTCGGGCTGCTGTTGCAGGAAGGTGACCGCCCGCCGTGCCGCGACGAGCACGAGGAACCAGTTGCTGTTCCGCGGCGACTCGACGGCGTCGAGGGTGAACTCGTCGGGTGTGAGCGCCCCGGCGAAATGGTTGGCCTTGTTCCGCTGCGGCGGATGCGTCGCGTCGAGCCGGCCCCAGTCGGTTTGCGGACCGTCGTACGTCTCCTTCGAGCGCCCGAAGCCCAGCTTGTTGCCGCCCCAGTTGATCGACAGGCCCGCGTAGCCGTTCCGGGCGAAGGCGGTGACGCTGTCGAGCGAGGCGGACTGTCCGCCGCCGTGCATCTGGAGGATGGCGGGAAGATTCGTCCCGCCCTTCGGAAACGCATAGAACCCCGCGACGCGCGCGGGCGCCCCCTTGAACACCCCGACCCGGTAGCGCACGACGCGGCAGACGACGCCGTCCTCGTCCCATTCCTTGAGCACCTCTACTTCCAGCGGCGTGCCCTTGTCGAACTCCTCAAACCCCGCCCAGAGTTCGTCCAGATTCGCCGGGATCCCGCCCTGCTGCGGGAATGGTGCCCCGACCGCCGGGAACGCCAGCGCAAGCGAGACCAGGAGCGGAACCAGCCCGAGGATGTATGGTTTAGTCATGGCACCGGACACCCTGCCACTGTCCCCCGCCCCTGCGCCATGGAAAACTGCATTGCCGACGGCAGAACAGGGGGCATCGGCGGCGAGACCGCCACATCCGCGCGGCCCGGCACTGAACCACTAATGCACACTGATTGGCACTGATCGGGTCCCCCTCCTAATCGTAATCGTGATCGTAATCCTAATCTCCGTCGCCCCGGGCCGGAGGGTGGCAAACGAATGGGGACAACCGAATGCGAACGACGGACAGGGCCCCCGCTCCGCCCGACGGCACGGCCGACGGCTCTGCCATAAGGATTGATCCGACCCTGCCGGCACGGTAAGAAGCAACTTGCGAGGTTCAATGAACGCCAGCCAATTCAAGGCCAAATGGTCGAAGTTCTCCGGCAAGGAATCCGCCGCCTACCAGGAGCATTTCAACGATTTATGCCGCCTGCTGGGCCAGCCGACGCCTGTCGAGGCCGATTCAACCGGCGAGACCGAGTTCTGCTTTCAGAAGCGAGTCGTGAAGGATGCGGAGCTCTTCGTCGTCAGCTCGCGCGAGCCGGACACGCCCTACGAACCCGCCGAGCACGGTTTCGCGGACGTCTGGAAGAAGGATTGCTTCGCCTGGGAGTACAAAGGCAAGCGGAAGAACCTCGACGAGGCCTACCAGCAACTCCTCCGCTACCGCGAGGCGCTGCTGAACCCGCCCCTGCTCGTCGTCTGCGACTTCGACCGCTACATCGTCCGCACCAACTTCAACGGCGCCGTCCAGCGGACCTTCGAGTTCGCCAACGCCGACATCGACCGCCCCGCCAACCTCCAGCTCCTGCGCGCCGCGTTCACCGCACCGGACTCCCTCCGCCCGGACCGCACGACACGGCAGATCACCGAGGACCTCGCGGCGCGCATCGCCGGCGTCGCCCGCTCCCTCCAGTCGCGCGAGTGTGTCGAGCTGAGCGACGCGAAGACCCGGCGCGAACTCCATGTGGCCCAGAAACGCAACCTGCGCATCGCCCAGTTCCTCAACCGCCTCACCTTCTGCTTCTTCGCCGAAGACACCGGCCTCCTGCCCAAGGGCATCTTCGGTGAGATCCTCAAGGGCGGTTCGGCCGACCCCCTCTTCTTCGCCGAACGTCTGGAGGATCTGTTCCGCGCCATGGCCGGCGGCGGGTCCTTCGGTCCCTACCGCATCCGGCATTTCAACGGGCACCTGTTCGAGGACGCCACCGTCTTCGAACTGACCCCGCAGGAGATCGCGGACCTGGCCGACGCGGCGGCGGCGGACTGGCAGTGCATCGAACCGAGCATCTTCGGAACGCTGTTCGAACGCGCGCTGGACGCCGACCAGCGGACGCAACTCGGCGCGCACTACACGTCGGCCGAGGACATTCAAACCCTTGTCGAACCCGTCCTCATGGCCCCGCTCCGCCGCGAATGGGCGGCCGTCAAACGCGGTCTCCTCGGCGACTACCGGACCGGCAAGGGCTCGCCAAAGGCCCGCAAGGCCCTCGACGCGTTCCTCGCGAAGCTCCGCGGCCTCGTCGTGCTCGACCCCGCCTGCGGAAGCGGGAACTTCCTCTACCTCGCCCTCCAGTCACTGCTGGGGATAGAGAAAGAGGTGATCGCCTTCGCCGCCCAGCTTGGCTTTCACCATGCCCCCGGCGTCGGCGTCCACCAGCTCCGCGCCCTCGAAATCAACCCCTACGCCTTCGAACTCGCCCAGGTCTCCGTCCAGATCGGCCTCCTCCAGTGGATGCGCGACAACGGCTTCACCCTCGACCGGGAACCGGTCCTCCGCGTCCTCGACGGCTTCCGGAACTGCGACGCCCTCCTGGCCGAGGTCTTTCGCCGCCCGCGCAAGCTCAAGGAAGCCAAGGCCGACGAGCACACCACAGACGACACCGGCAAGGGCTACACCGAACGCGAATGGCCCGACTGCGACGTCATCGTCAGCAACCCGCCGTTCCTCGGCGACAAGATGATGCGGCGCCAGCTCGGCGACGACTACGTCACCGCCCTCCGTGCACAGTACGAGGGCCGCGTCCCCGGCCAGGCCGACCTCTGCTGCTACTGGTTCGAGAAGGCCCGAGCCCTGATCGCCGACGGACGATGCCGCCGCGCCGGCCTCCTCGCCACCCAGGGCATCCGCGGCGGCGCCAACCGCGAGGTTCTCAAGCGGATCAAGGCCTCCGGCGACATGTTCTGGGCCGAAAGCGACCGCCCTTGGATCCTCGCCGGCGCCAACGTCCACGTCAGCATGGTCGGCTTCGGCCCCAAGGGCGAAACCCGCGACGGCGACCCCAAGACCGCCGCGGTCCTCGATGGCGAAGCCATCGCCGACATCAACGCCAACCTCACCGGCAAGGCCGACTCCGTCTCCGCCCGCATCCTCGTCGCCAACGCGAATCTCTCGTTCATCGGCGCCTCCATGCACGGCCCGTTCCCGATCTCCGAGCAGGATGCCCTCGCGATGCTGCGCGCGCCGAATCCCCACGGTCGACCCAATAGCGACGCTGTCCGCCCGTGGGTCAACGGCCTGAGCATCACGCGGCGCGAGGAAAGCCTCTGGATCGTCGACTTCCCGCCCGAGTCCACCGTCGAGACCGCCGCCCCCTACGAGGCGCCCTTCGAGTATGTCCGCACGACGGTGAAGCCAGTGCGGGACATCAACCGACGCGCGATGAGAGCGAGGAACTGGTGGTTGCTCGGCGACCCCCAAAAGGCGATGCGCGCTGCCGTCGCACCGCTCGACCGCTATCTCGGCACCGCCCGGGTTGCGAAGCATCGACTGCTGGTCTGGTTCACCCCGGAGATCCTTCCTACGGATCAGGTCGTCGTCTTCGCCCGCTCCGACGACTGGTTCTTCGGCGTGTTGCAGTCGCGGTTTCACCGAATCTGGTCACTCGCTCAGGGCACGCAGTTGCGCGAGAAAGAATCCGGTTTCCGCTACACCCCGACGACCTGTTTCGAGACATTCCCGTTCCCTGGAGGGACGCGCTCCGTCGCGTCCGAATCCGGCGACCCGGACGCCGCGCGGAGCGTGGCGGCTGCCGCGGCGGACTTGAACGAGCTTCGCGAGCGCTGGCTGAATCCGCCCGAGTGGACGCGGACGGAGGTGCTGGACTTCCCGGGAACGGCCGGCGGGCTCTGGGGCCGGTACATCGTCCCGGGAACCGAGCGCGCTCTTCCGACACTCGACACGCGACACTCGACACCCGTCCGTGTCGGCACCGTGCGCTATCCGCGCCTCGTCCCGCGCGACGCGGACAGCGCGGCCCGGCTGAAGAAGCGCACGCTGACGAACCTCTACAACGAGCGCCCGTCCTGGCTCGACCACGCCCACCGTCGTCTCGACGAAGCCGTCGCCGCCGCCTACGGCTGGCCTGCGGACCTGACCGACGACGCGATTCTCGACCGCCTGCTGACGCTCAATCGCGAGCGCGCGGAATCCGAGGCGCAGACCGCCCCGAAGCCCCGCCCCGCCAACCGCCCCAAACGCGACGATGAGTTGATCTGACGCCTCGAAAGCCGGGCGGGGACGGAGAGTCTGGGACGCTTCCAAGGCGATCGCGATTTGCGGTTGACGGGGGAGCGCGGCGAGGCGCTGAATGCGGCTGGAGAAGCGGTGTGGTGTGAAACGGATCATTTCGAGTCGAAAGGCGACGCGCGCGGAGGCCGGTCAGTATCGGGAGTAGCGTCATGAAGAAGCAATACGATTTCTCAAAGGGCGTGCGGGGACGGTTCCACAAGCCCAACGCGCGGCTCAACGTGCCGGTCTATCTCGACAGCGACGTCCGGCGCTTCGTGGAACGGATCGCCGAGAAGAAGAGCACCGATGTATCCGCGGTCGTCAACGAGCTGTTGAAGTCCGACATGGAACTGGTGGCCGCCGCGCATTGATGGGGCGGGGGCAGAGAAGCCAGGGGCTCTCCCCGCGTTCTCTGTCCCCCACTCGCACAGGGGACTTGACCGCATCAGGACCGCGCCAATGCCGCGGGCGCACACAAGGCGCCGGAGGATACGGCTCGCAAGCTCGCCGCTGCTCCGCGCTGACGTTCGCCAGAATGCGAGACAGGAAACGTCTCGTTGTCCCCCCCCAGTCAGCATGGTAGGCTTGCGATATGAGCGGTACGCTGGAACAGATCAAGGTACTTGCCTCCAGAAGTGAGGTGCAAATCTCGGACCACGGGTATGACGAACTCGCGGCGGACAGCATTCTCGCGCGGGAAGTGGTTGCGGGATTGACTTCGGCGGAGGTGCTGGAGGACTACCCTGACTTCCCGAAGGGGCCATGCGTGCTGGTTCTTGAGCAGGACCGCAACGGCCTACCGATCCATGCTGTGTGGGGCATACCCAAGGGCGCAACCACGCCCGCGGTGCTTGTCACGGCCTACCGGCCTTCGGCCGAACGTTGGACCGCAGATTTCAAAAGGAGAAGGAAATGAAGACCAGACACTTCACCAAGCTCGTCCACGAGGGGGAGTACGTCGCAGAGGTCGATGTGGAACTGATCGAGGCCAACACCGGATGGTCTCCATATCTGTCCCTCGACGACGCGTTCAGACTCGACGATGTACGAGAGGCACTTCGCCGGCGTGACGTCAGGTCGGCGTCGCGCCAAGCGCGCCTGTTTACCCTCACCCCCGTAACTGTATGAAGCCGGGCCGGGCGGGGATGGAGCAATCAACGCGCCCCGC
This sequence comes from uncultured Verrucomicrobiota bacterium, assembly GCA_964423465.1. GTDB lineage: Bacteria > Verrucomicrobiota > Kiritimatiellia > PWTM01 > PWTM01 > VGWF01. Next base: position 6,102 of record CAYRFK010000027.1, read on the forward strand.
ATCGTCCACACCTTGGAACGTTGGTGGACAATGAGTTCCAATGATCGGATTCCTCAATATCACTTTTTCGGCCCCCACCGGGACGCGCCCGGTGGGACGCCGACCGCATTCTCTGTCCCCTTTCTCCCTGTCCCCTTTCTCCGATCCCCCCTATGGCGTCTCCGTCGCCTTGGGCGGTTTGGGGACCATGCCCTTCAGCCGGCGTTCGACCATCGACTTCGTTTCACCGAGCTTGAAGATTGACTCGGGGGCGTACCAGCCGGCGAAGGGGCCGGAGGGGGCGTCGGCGAGCAGTGCCTCCATCTCGCGGACCACCTCGTCCGCCTCGCGCATCCGGCTGCGGTAGGCTTCGCGGTCGCGAACGTCGCGGGCGGCCTCCGCCGTGGCCACGGCACTGCGCGAGGCGGCGGCCATGAACGCGGCCTGCCGGCGCAGCCCACGGTCGAAGAACGCGCGGCCCGTCTCCGGAAGGCGGGGCGCGAGCGCGGCGCACCGGTCGCTCACCGCCTGGAACTTCGCGGCGGAGGCCCCGCAGCCGGCGATCACCGCTTCGATCCGCGTCGCGGCGCCGCAGTCGGCGGGAACGATGCGGTAGTAGCCTATGTCGCGGTCGCCGAGCAGGGCCTCCTCCTCCGCAGCGCTTCCGGCGAAGCGCAGGAGGTCCCGCGCGGCACGCGCGAGGCGCAGGTCGTGGAAGATGTACTGGCGCGGGAAGTCCGGCATGTCCGGCTTCCGCTGTTGCCAGTAGGCATCGTAGAAATCGCGATGGAGACGCGCCGCCTCCGGTCCGCAGGCCTCACCCCAGTACCGCCGACAGAACTCGTCCGTGAACCGGTCCGAGTCGTAGGCGTCGAAATCCCACATCATCCTCGCGTGCGCCGCGAGCGTGAGCGGGAACTCGCGGCTGTTGCCGGAGTTGATGACGGAGAAGACGAGGTTCGTGCCGGACTGCCGCACCCTGCGGAAGTTCCGCTCCATCTTCCACGGCCCCTCGCCGTCGGCCAGATGGGAGCCGGTCTCGGTGAACTGCGCGTTGAAGTAGTAGCCGATCCGTCGGTCCGGCGGCGCGCGGTACGAACGGAGGTCGGTGGCGGGGAAGTGGTCGCGACGCGCGTTGACGAAGTTCCAGATGAGGGCCGGTTCGTCGGGCGGGCGAAGCAGGCCGGCAGCGAAGTGGTCCGAGACCTCGTCGTAGAGGACCGTTCGCATCGGGGGCAGCGGATCGCCGGCCACGCGGCGCAGCAGCGCCACCTGCCGCCGCATCATGTCCTCCACGACCCTCGCGCGGCCGGCCGCGTCGGCGGGCGCGTCGGGGAAGGTCCTGTGGAAGCCGCGGTCGCCGTCGCCGCGGAAGCCGATCATCCAGACCGTCTCGACCTTCTGGCGGAGCATCAGCCGGATGTGCGCCTCCCAGAACTGCTCCAGCGCCGCGACGTTCGCCAGGGCCAGCCGCGGCGGCGAGGATGTCCCCCGGGCCGCCCAAAATGCATCCCAGTTGCGCAGAGAAGCGCCGAAGGGCGCCATGTGCGTGGTGGTCACGACGAGGCCCCGGTCGCGCGGGATCTCGATCTTGCGGGTTCCCTTTTCGCTCACCTCGCCGATGTCGATCGTGTTGAGCTTGAGGCGCAGCATCGTTTCGACGAGCAGGTTCCAGCGCGCCGCGTAGTCCTTCTGGATCCATGGCGACAGCAGGTCCTGGTCGTTCGGGAACCACGCGCGCCACGCCACCTGCGGCGAGGCCCAGCGCAGGGCCGTATCCCGCGGCACCTCGACCGCCGCGAGGCGGGGGGGCGTCCATTCCGCGAAGATCCACCACGGCGGCACGTCGAGGAAACGGTCGCTGAAGCTGTAGACCGCGTAGATCGTCCCGCGCAGGTCCGCGCCCTGCAGCACGACATGGCCGCCGCGCACGAAGACCGCGTGCGCCTCCGCGCCGGTCAGCGAGGGGTCCCGCAGCGCGGCCGTCGCGGCCCCACCGCATGCAATCACAATCGCCGCCGCGTTCGTGCCGGACGGAAGGCGGTCGAGGCGCGGCGACGGCACACCCAGCACCCGCTCCAAGTCCCGGCGCAGATCCTCCGCCGCCCGCAAGACCGGCGCCGGCTCGAGAGGATCCACGACCACCGGCACGCCCGGCCGCAGCCGGAGGGATTCCGTGAGCATCCCCGGCATCACTGACGGGGGAAGCTGGATCCGCGCGAGACCCTCGACAGCCGGCACGAGGCCCGGGACGGCCGCGGGCGCGGCGGACCCGCCCGCGGCCAGCGCGGCCACTGCGATCGCTCTGCAGACCCGATTCACGCGGCCAGTATGCCCGATCCGCCGCGGGCGTCCATGGCGGAAGCCGGCCTCTGCCAACGCCCCGCCGCCACGTCGTAGCCGTGGCGGTACCCACACCGGCCCCGGCGGACAAAGCAAGAAACGCCCTTCCGTGTCCGGGTCTTCCGCGTTTCCACATTCCGTTCTTCCCCTTCCTCTCCGGCAAGGGGCTGGTTCGTCCCCGGTTCGGGCCTTGTCCGCGGGCGGGCGGGGGCCTACGATGGGGCACTTCCGCCGCGGAGCGGATGGAAAAGGACTTCGATGGGCGTTTCGGTCGTCATACCGGTCTACAATGAGCAGGACAACGTGCTGCCGCTGGCGGCGGAGTTCGAGCCGCTGCGCGCGGCCCTGCCGGATCTCGAGGTGCTGCTGGTCGACGACGGCTCGTCGGACGCCACGCCGGACCGCATCCGCGAGGCCGCCGCCCGGTTCCCGTTCGTGCGGGGCGTGCGGACGGCGCGCAACTGCGGACAGACCTCGGCGATGCTCTCCGGGCTGCGCGCGGCGCGGGGCGACGTGCTGGTGACGATGGACGGCGACCTCCAGAATAACCCGGCGGACATCCCGCGGCTGCTCGAGGCACTGCAGGGATGCGACGCGGTCTGCGGCTACCGGGCGAAGCGACGCGATTCGTGGTCGCGCCGCGCGGCCTCGCGCCTCGGCAACACCGTGCGGAACTGGTTCACGCGGGACGGCATCCGCGACACCGGCTGCAGCCTCAAGGCCTTCCGCCGCGCGTGCGTCGACGACCTGCCGCCGGTCAACGGCGCGCACCGCTTCATGCCCGCCTACTTCCGCGTCCACGGCCGCCGCATCGAGGAACTGCCCGTCGACCACCGGCCGCGGCAGCACGGCACATCCAAGTACACGAACCTGAAGAGGCTTCCGCGGACGATCTTCGACCTGGTCGGCTTCTGCTGGTACCGCAGCCGCCGCCTCGAGTTCCCCGGCCTCGAACCCCTCTCGTGAACCCGGCCCCCGACACGCCCGCGCCGGCGCCGGCCGGACGCATCGCGGCCGCCGCGCTGGCCGCGGTGCTGGTGACGTTTCTCGTTCTCCTGCCCGTCATCCGCAACGGCTGGACCAACTGGGACGACCCGGAGGTCCTGCTGAACAACCCGCACTGGCGGGGGCTGACGGCGGAGAACGTCGCGTGGATGGCGACCGGCACGCGCATGGGCCACTACCAGCCGCTGACGTGGATGTCCTACGCGGTCGACCACGCGCTGTGGGGCGTCAACTCGGCCGGCGTCCATCTCGGGAGCCTGGCGCTGCATTCGCTCGCCGCCGGACTGCTGACCCTGGTCCTCGCGCGCCTCCTGCGGCGCATGCGGGTGCGGGGCGCGGAGGCGGACTCGTGGCCTCTGGCGGTGGCTTGCCTCGCGGGGGCGCTGCTGTGGTCGCTCCATCCACTGCGCGTCGAACCGGTCGCCTGGGCCACGGCGAGGCGCGACGTGCTGTCGGCCGCCTTGCTCCTTTCCGCCTTCGCCGTCTGGCTGGGCGGTGCGTGGGCCGGCGGGGCGCCATCCACGCGGCGGCGTCTCGCCACCGCGGCCTGGTTCGGCGCGGCCGTGCTCGCCAAGGGACAGGCCTTCGTGTTCCCCGTGCTCCTCCTTGTTCTGGACGTCTGGGCGCTGCGCCGCTGCCGCGACAACGAGCGGTTCGCGCCGTTCGCCCTGCGGATGCTCGTCGAGAAGGCGCCGATGCTGGCGATCGCCGTCGCCTCCGCTGTCGTCTCGGCGACCGCCTCGCGCGACTCGGGCGCGATGCTCTCCCTCGCCGCGCATGGCATTCCTGAGCGCATCGTGCAGGCCGGGTTCGGCATTGCATCGTACCTGCGCCGAACCCTCGCGCCGTTCGACCTCAGCCCGCTCTACCCGCTGTCTCTGCCGTTTGACCCGGCCGCACGGCACCATCTCGGCCCCGCCCTCGCGGGCTGGGCACTGGTCGTGGCGACCGGCTTCGCCGCGTTCCGCCGCCCGGCCCTGGCGGCCGCCGGCGCCTTCGCGCTGATCGCCCTGGCCCCGGTGCTCGGCTTCGCGCAGAGCGGACCGCAGATCGCGGCGGATCGCTACACTTACGTCGCGGCGTGGGCGCTCTCCGCCCTCGCGGCCGCGGACGCACTGCGGCTCGGCGGGCTCCTGCGCACGCGCCATGCCGCCGCCCGGCCGCTGCTGGCGGTGCTGGGCGCCACTGCGGTCGGAGTGCTGGCGGGCTGCGCGGCGCTGTCGGTCCGCCAGGCCGCCGTCTGGCGCGACAGCCTGTCGCTCTGGACTCACGCCGTCGCGCTTCATCCGGACAGCGCGCTGGCCCTCAATAACCGCGGACAGGCACGCGAGGCGGCCGGCGACCTGCCCGCCGCGATGGAGGACTACAACGCCGCGGTGGCCGCGGATCCGCGGTTGGTCACGCCGCTTGCCAGCCGCGGCACGCTGCTCGCGCAGTCCGGCGACGCCGAGGCCGCCCGCGGGGACTTCCTTGCGGCCCTGGAGCGGAATCCCGGCCACGTCGAATCGATCAACGGCCTCGGCAATCTCGACCGCGCCGCCGGCCGCACCGAAGAGGCCCGCGCGCGCTACGAGGAGGCCGTGCGGCTCCGGCCAAACTACGCGGATGCGTGGTACAACCTCGGCGCCCTGCGCCTCGGGACCGGCGACCCCGGCGCGCGCGCAGCCCTCGAGACCGCCGTACGCCTCCGCCCCGACCACGCGATGTCGTGGCACAACCTCGGGATCGCGCTACAGCGGGCCGGCGACCGCGAAGCCGCCCGCGCCGCCTATCTCAAGGCCCTCGAACTCGACCCCTCGCTCGCCACGCTGTACGAAAAGAAACCCGCCGCCGCGCCGTGAGCGTCCCCGCGACCGCGCAGCCGTCGCGGCTGCAATCACCGATTGCAGATCGCGGAGGATCTCGCGTCCCTCACGTATTGCCGCGACCACCGGTCGCGGCTACAGAACGTGATTCGGGATCGGTGGTCGGCTTGCGCACGTGGCGGAGGCTCAGTCGAAATCCGCAGGCAGCGACGGATCGCGAAGGTGCTCGAAGAAGCGGCGGATCTGCTTTGGCAGGACGCGGGCCTCGGACAGTTCGGGGATCGCATCCTCCGCGAAGAATTCCGCGCCGCCCGTCTCGTGGCTCATGCGCGCTTCGCCACCGGTCAGTTCGCAGAGGAAGAAGATCTTGTAAATCGAGCGCGCATACGGAGGCCGGTGGCCCTGCGCCTCACGATCGTAGACGGCCAGCACCTTCACCGCGCGCGCCTCGTATCCGCTCTCCTCGCGGATCTCGCGTTCGACGGCGGCGGACGGCGTGTCGTTGACGTCCGCCCATCCGCCGGGCAGCGTCCAGCGCCCGCCGTCCTGGATCTCGCGCACGAGGAGGATCCGCCCGTCGCGAAAAACCACCCCGCGCACGTCGACCTTCGGCGTCATGTAGCCGATGTCCGATGCGTTCAGCCGGAGGATCTCCGCGACGGGCAGGTCAGCCTGCGCCGCGAGCATCTCCGCGGCGATGCGGGCGACCTGCCCGTAGCGCTCGCGCTCGTAGGGGCTCTCCGTGTAGTGCAGCCCCGCCTGCGCGATGGCCTGCAACTCGCGCGCCCAGCGCAGGCGCGCGTCGTCGCGATGCCGCTCGCGGACGTCCCCGTCCATGCGCCTACTTTGCGGGCACGGCCTGGACGAGGCCCGCGTCGATGTACTGACCACCGGTGTTCTGCCGGCAGTGGATCGCGATCGTCAGCGGCCCGGGCTTCAACGCCGCCGCGGCGGCGGGCGCGATCGGGACGGCCTCGTACTCGGTCGTGAAGCCGCCGAGCGTCGCGGCGAGAACGCCGTTCAGATAGATCTCGGCATCCTCGTCGTGGTGCACGCGGAGCTGCACCTGCGCACCTTTGAGGTCGGGCAGCGTCACGGTGCGGCGCAGCCAGATGTCCTTCGTGGTCCACTCGGTGCCGACGACCGCGCCCGGCGTGGTCTTCGTGCCGAAACCGGCGCGGCCCTGGCGCCACGAGGCGTCGTCGTAGCCCGGCTTGAACCAGTCGCCGTCGGGCTTCTTCAGGACGAACTTCCACTGCGCCTTGTCCTCCTCGGCCGTCGGCAGCACGCCCATCAGCACGGGCGGCTTCGGCATCGGCGCGTAGTTGGCGGCCTTCGTCGCGTCGCGGCCGGCCCATTTCGCCCAGAGAGCCTTGTCGTAGAGCGCCTGCAGGAACACGCCGCCGACAACGGGGCGGGCGGTGAAGCCGCGCTTGCGGGCGTCGCTCGTGAAGTACCAGTCGGTCATCGGCGACCGGTCGGGGGTCTCGTTCAGGAATCGGTAGACCGGATCGACCAGCGCCTCGAAGTCGCCGCGGTCCTGCGTCAGCGTCGCGGTCCACAGGATCCAGTCGAGCTTCGTGTAGTCGGACCGGTTGTCGAGCGGCAGCCCGTACTTGTTCTGCGTCTTCCGGTAGAACGCCATCTCGGATTTCGCGACCTCGGGCGGGAACAGGTTGAGGCCGAGAATGCGGTCCCAGACGAGGTTGTATTTCTGGCTCCAGGTGTCCGGCTTGTCGAACGCGAGCCGGGTGTGGTCGCCGTCGCGCGCCTCCTTGACCCACCGCGCCGCGAACTCCTTCGCGAGGCCGGCATACTCCGCGGCCTTCGCCTTGTCGCCGCGCATGTCGCACAGTTTCGCGAACGCGCCGAGGCCGCAGATCGCCTTTGCGCTCAGGTTGACGTTGTGCGCGAGGTGGCCGGCGAAGTCGTCGGTGCAGAGCTGGTTCTCGGGGTCGAAGCCCTTGTCCTTGAGATAAGCGGCCCACCGCTCAAGCTGCGGCCAGTAGAGACCGGCGAAGTCCGCGTTGCCCTCCATCTGCGCGACGGCGGCCATCAGGATCAGCAGGTTGCCGGATTCCTCGACCGGCATCTGGTTGTCCTCCGTGCGCTCGCCGCCGCCGTAGCGCTGGCCGTTCGCGTGCGGGTACTGGCCGAGGTCGTGCGGGGCGAAGGGGAACTTCCAGCGCTCGCTCGCCGCGTAGTTCATGAACGGAACCAGGAAGGACTTCGCGATGGACGGCCCGAGGAGCAGGAACTGCGGCGCCATCGGGTAGAAGACGTCGGAGGTGCCGATGCAGCCGTTGGAGTGGTTCTCCTTGCAGAACGAGAGGGGCTGTCCGTTCGCGTCGGCGACGAACTTGCCGGCCGCGAAGCACTGGCGGTAGGCGAGCGCGCAGAGCTTGGCGAACTTCTCGCCGCCGGCCTTGCGCAGGTCGGCCATCAACTCGTCGTCGAAGGCGATGCATCGCTTCTCCAGTGCCTCGCGGTCCTTCGCGGACGCCTTCAAGAGGTCCGCCGCCTCCCAGCCGTTGCGGCGCCAGTAGGGCCGCAGGTTGCTCTTCATGTATTGGATCGAATAGAGGTCGTCGTAGGCGACCATCAGCCAGCGCGCGGACGGCTTCGCGCCGACGCGGCCGAGGTCGAGGACGATCGCGGCGGACACCGCATCCGCCCCGCAGGGCATCGCCGGAGCGGCAGGCAGCGCGGCCCCGGCGGCGAAGGCGCGCTGGCCCGCGCCGCGCTCGGTCAGCGCCGCAGCGGCCACGGAGGCCTTCGGCGCCGCGACGTAGAGCCATCCCCAGTCGATGCGGATGTCGTCGCCCTTCTTCATCAGCACGGGCTGGTCCTTGGAGCCGAGCTTCAGCACCGCGAGGTCGCCGGCGGACTCGTCGGCCCCGACGACCTCCTGCTTCGGCTCGTTGACGGTCAGCTCGCCGCACGCGTCGAAATGGACCTGGACGGCGTGCTCGCGGCCGTCGGTCGACCGCGCTTCGTAGGTCAGGTAGGTCACGGGGCGCGACAGGACGTCGATGTCATCCGGCAGCGCCGGCGTCGTGAAGGTCAGGGTCATCTCGATGCCGGGGCCCTTGAACGTATAGACCGTCCTTGTCGGCAGCACGGTCAGGCCCGTCTGCGGGAGCGCGGGCACGGTGCGCGGCGAAGCGCCCATCAGGCGGAAGGGCTTGCCGTCGATGCGGACGAGGCTCGCGAGGCGGTGGGGCTTCCCGGTCCAGTGGGTCGTGTCGGTGCCGGCGAGTTCGTCGGCCTGCGACCACACGCTGAAGTACGGGTCGCACGCGACCAGCGGCGCGGCGGGCGGGACGAGGGCGTCGCCCTTCTGCACGCGCGGGGCGGGCGGCGTGTAGAGCTTCTTCGCGGCGGCGGCGATGGCGGCGAGGTCCATCTTCACGACCTCGCGGTCGTAGGTCATGATGCCGTTGACCTCGACTTCGACGTCGGTGGTCTGCGTGTAGACGGCGGCGGAGAGGCCCGGCGCGCCGGTCATCGGGTGGAGCTTCTCAAGCAGCGCGAGGTAGGCGTCCGTCAGGTCCTCGGCGGTCGTGTAACTGCGATAGCCCCAGTTCTTCTCCTCCTGCCACGTGTGGCCCTTCACGGGCAGGCCGAGGCCGCCGAACTCGCCGAGCACGGCGACGCGCTTGTCCTCGCGCTTCGGCACGGCGGGACCGGGATAATTATGGATATCCTTCACGTCGCCCGAGCCGCGGTCGGTCCAGCCGCTGGCCTCGTTGACGGGGCGCGTCGGATCGAGCGTCCGCACGAAGTCGACGATTCGCGGCGTCTCATGCTGGCCCCAGCCCTCGTTGTACGGAACCCACATGACGATGGACGGGTGGTTGCGGAACTGTGTGACCATGGCGGACAGCTCGCGCTCGTAGTTGGCGGTGGCCTCATCGCTGCGCCGCTTGTCGGTCTTCGTGTCGCCGCAGTTGCCGCTGGGCATGTCCTGCCACACGAGCAGGCCGAGCTTGTCGCACCAGTAGTACCAGCGTGCCGGCTCCACCTTCACGTGCTTGCGCGCCATGTTCATGCCGAACGCCTTCGTCATCTCGATGTCGTAGCGCAGGGCCTCGTCCGTCGGCGCCGTGTAGAGGCCGTCGGGCCACCAGCCCTGGTCGAGCGGGCCGTACTGGAAGAGCGGCTCGTTGTTGAGCATGAGCCGCAGGATGCCGTCCTTGTCCGGCGCGACCGCGATCTTGCGCATGCCGAAATAGGACGCGACGCGGTCCTGGTCCTTGCCGAGCATGACGCCGAGGTCGTAGAGGTGGGGCGAGTCGGGCGACCACAGCTTCGGGTTGTCGACCGGAACCTCGATCGCCTCGCCGGGCTTGCCGGAACGAACCGCGAGGGTCTTCCCGCCCTCCTTGACCTCGACGCTGACGCCCATGCCGCCGGCATCGCCGTCCACGGTGGCCGTCACGCGGACGGACTTGCGGTCGACATCGGGAACGATCGTCAGCCCGGCGATGTGCGCGGGCGCGACCGGCTCGAGCCATGGTGTCTGCCAGATGCCCGTGACGGCGGTGTACATGATGCCGCCGGGCCGGAGGACCTGCTTGCCGCGCGGCTGGAAACCGGTGTCAGTGGGGTCCCACACGGAAACGACCAGCTCCTGCGCCGCGTCACCCGGCTTGAGCGCGTCGGTGACGTCGAAGGAGAACGCGTCGAACCCGCCGCGATGCGAGCCGAGTTCCCTGCCGTTGACCCGGACGGTGGCGTCCCAGTCGACCGCGCCGAAGTGCAGCAGCACGCGCTTGCCGGCCCACGCGGCGGGGACCTTGAAGCTGCGGCGGTACCAGAGGCGGTTGTCGGGGCCGACGGCCCTGCCGACGCCGCTCAGGGCGGATTCCACGGCGAAGGGCACGAGGATCTTCCCGTCCCACGCGCCGGGCTGCGCGGCGTCCTTTGCGACGATCGCGTAGTCCCAGAGGCCGTTGAGGTTCATCCACGCCTCGCGAACCATCTGCGGCCGCGGATGGACCGGCCTCAGCACGCTGTCCGGCGAAACCTCCTTCGCCCACCGCGTCATCGACTTGCCCTGCACCGGCGCCCAGTCCGCCGCGCCCGCCGTTGCCGCCGCCACCATCACCGCCGCAATCCGCACCCATCGATTCATCGTCGTCCTCCTGCCTGCAATCCGGCGATGATGGGCGGCGGAGGGGAAGTTTCAAGTTCCAAGTTTCCCGCGGCATCCCCGGATCGCGCGCCGGGTCGCTTTGCGATTGCGACGGGGGGGCGATTGGCCTAGTCTGGCGCGTTTTCGAACGGATGAATCCCATGAGCGAACTGCCCAAGAACTACGATCCGAAACAGGTGGAATCGAAGTGGTACGCCGAGTGGCTGGCCCGCGGGCTGTTCCACACGGACGCCTCGCGCGGGGGCGACCCGTACTGCATCGTCATCCCGCCGCCGAACGTCACGGGCATCCTGCACATGGGCCACGCGCTCAACAGCACGATCCAGGACGTGCTGACCCGCTGGCAGCGCATGCGCGGCTGCAACGCCCTCTGGGTGCCGGGCACGGACCACGCGGGCATCGCGACGCAGAACGTCGTCGAGCGCGAACTCAAGAAACAGGGCAAGCGCCGCCACGACCTCGGCCGCGACGCCTTCATTGAAAAGGTCTGGGAATGGCGCGGCGAGAAGGGCGGAACGATCATCCGCCAGCTCAAGATGCTCGGCTGCTCGTGCGACTGGGACCGCGAGCGGTTCACGATGGACGAGGGCCTCAGCCGCGCCGTGGAGGAGGTCTTCATCCGCCTCTACGACAAGGGCCTGATCTACCGCGGCAACTACATCGTCAACTGGTGCCCCCGCTGCACCACCGCCCTCTCCGACGAGGAGAGCGAGCACGAGGAGTCGCGCGGGCACCTCTACCACATCCGCTACCGCCTCAAGGACGGCGGCCCGTCCGACTGGATCGTCGTCGCGACCACCCGCCCCGAGACACTGCTCGGCGATGTCGCCGTCGCCATGAACCCGAGGGACGAACGCTACCTGCACCTCGCCGGCCGCACGCTGGTCCTGCCGGCTCTCGGTCGCGAGATCCCGTTCATCCAGGATGACTACGTCGACCCGAAGTTCGGCACGGGCCTCGTCAAGGTCACGCCCGCGCACGACCCGAACGACTTTGCGATGGGCCAGCGGCACAGCCTCGCGCCCGTCAATGTGATGGACGACCACGGCGTCATGAACGAGGCCGCCGGCCCCTACGCCGGCCTCGACCGCTTCGAGTGCCGCAAGCGCCTCCTCGCCGACCTCGAGCGCGACGGGCTGATCGAGAAGATTGAGGACCACGTCAACGCCGTCGGCCACTGCTACCGCTGCCACACCGTCGTCGAGCCGCGCCTCTCGCGGCAGTGGTTCGTCCGCATGAAGCCCCTCGCCGAACCCGCCGCCGCCGCCGTGCGCAACGGCGAGATCCGGTTCGTGCCCGACCGCTGGACGGGCGTCTACCTGCAGTGGATGGACGGCATCCGCGACTGGTGCATCTCGCGGCAGATCTGGTGGGGCCACCGCATCCCGGTCTTCTACTGCGACGCCTGCAACCACCAGTGGGCCGCCCGCGGCCGGCCGGAACGCTGCCCCGTCTGCAACGCCTCCGGAATCCGGCAGGACCCCGACGTGCTCGACACGTGGTTCTCGTCGTGGCTCTGGCCGTTCAGCGTCTTCGGCTGGCCGGAGAAGGGCCCCGACCTCGCCCGCTTCTACCCGACGCAGTCGCTCGTCACCGCCTCGGAGATCATCTTCTTCTGGGTCGCCCGCATGATCATGGCCGGCTTCGAGTTCATGGGCGGGAAGCCCTTCTCGACCGTCTACATCCACGGCACGGTCCGCGACGACCAGGGCCGCAAGATGTCCAAGAGCCTCGGCAACTCGATCGACCCGCTGCAGATCATCGAGACCTTCAGCGCCGACGCCCTGCGCTCGAGCCTGATGATGCTGACGGCGACGGGCCAAGACGTCTACATCTCGAACGACAAGTTCGAGGTCGGCCGCAACTTTGCCACGAAGATCTGGAACGCCGCGCGCTACATGCAGATGCAGGCGCCCGACGCGCCCCCGCCGGACGACTTCGAGGCGCCCGCCCTCGACCCGGCCGCGCTCGCGCCGGACGACGTCCACATCCTCGCAAAACTCCAGGACGCCATCGCCGCGTGCGACGACGCCCTTGAGAAGTTCCGCTTCAACGACTACGCCCTCGCCGCCTACGACTTCGTCTGGCACCAGTTCTGCGACTGGTACGTCGAGTACTCGAAGGACGCCTTCCAGGGCGGCGACCCGGCCCGGCGCGCGACCGTGCTTTCCGTGATGCACCACGTCTTCGCCTCGGCGCTCCGGCTGCTGCACCCGCTCATGCCGTTCGTCACCGAGGAACTGTGGCACGGCATGGGCTATGCGGCGAAGCACGATACGATCGTCCGCGCCCCGTGGCCGCGCGCGCTCGACGCCGCCGGCCGCGCGGCGTGGGGGCTGGATCCCGCGACGGTCGCCTATGTCGAGGACAAGCACGACCTCATCCGCGTCACGCGCACGCTGCGCGCCGATGTCGGCCTGCAACCGCGGCAGGAGGCGGACGTGACGATCCGCGCCGCGTCGTCCGAAATCGCCGCGCGGCTCGAGGCGGACCGCACGTCCATCGCCAGCCTCACCCGCGCCGGATCGATCCGCATCGACGCCGCCTTCGAGCCGCCGCGCGCAATGCCGAGCGCGGTCAGCCGGCTGGGCACCGTGTTCCTGTCCGTCGAGGGCCTCATCGACACTGCCGCCGAGCGCGCGAAGGTGCAGGCGCAGATCGCGCAGACGGATGCGGGCATCGCCCAGGTCGATGCGAAGCTCGCCAACGCAAACTTCGTCCAGCGCGCCAAGCCCGAGGCGGTCGAACAGCAGCGCACGAAGCGCGCGGAACTCGTCGCCAAACGCGAGAAGCTCTCCGCCCTCCTCCAGGCGTTCGGCGGCTGACCCCGCCGGGG
>CAYRFK010000027.1:19327-20488 GCA_964423465.1 uncultured Verrucomicrobiota bacterium
TCGGCGTCGCCGAGGCGGTTGGCGTCGGTGGTCACGTCGAGGCTGTCGCGGATGGCGATGCGGGCGCGTTCGGGGGCGAAGCGGTTGCCCGAAATTCGGACGCCCTGCGCGCGGCGGATTTCGATGCGGCCGTCGATCAGGTTGCCCTCCACGCGCAACCCCGTGAGCGGCGGCGGACCGGGCGGCGCGGTGGGTTTGGACAGTCCGTTCAGCCGGCCGTCGATGGACAGTGCGATCTCCGAGTTCCCCCGCCCCGCTCGCAGTCGGCAAGTGTGCACGACCGAGCCGGATGGCAGCGGTCCCTCGATGTGCTCGCCGTAGAACCACAGGAACGCGGCCGCATCGCAGTCCTCGAGCGTCACCGGCGTCTGGAAGCGGCATGAATTGCGGATCGTGCAGCGCCGCAGCATGGAACCCGGGTTGGTCGCCTCGACGGCCCAGACCTGGTCGCCCTTTGCGAGGCCCGACAACGGCTTGTCGAGCGTCAGCGTCACCGCGGGCGCATGGTCGGGCTTCGACGCAGGCGCCTCCTTCACCGCGGTCACGCGCGCCTCGCCGAGGAGCGACCCCGTCGCGGCCGAGTAACTGCGCAGCGTATCGCCGACGCGCCAGGCGATGTAGACGAGCGGGAAGTTCTGGCGGACCCGCAGCCGGAACGATTCGGGCGGCGACGGGGAACGGGCGGGCACTGGAACGAATCGTTCCGGAAGAGGAAAGTAGGAAACTCCAAACTCCAAGGAAGTGGAAAGTGGAGAGGTAAAGAAAGAAGGAAGGCCGGACGGATCGCCGACAGGATTCCGGCAGATTGCATGCGGGAACCATGCAGTCTCCCTATTTCGATCCGACTCGTCTGCCCTCCGACTTCCTTCCTTTGTCCTTTCGACTTCCTTGGAGTTTTGAGTTTTCCCACTTCCTGGAGCGATACCCACGGGGCCACTTTCGCGCGGAGTATCTGCATCGCTCCGGCGTGGGCGCGGGCCGTCGACGGACTCGACGCGCGAGATGAAGGTTGCGAGGTTGAACGAGTCGTCGTTCATACCGTCGAGGATGCAGTCCTCAAACAGGAGCGCGGCCCGGTTGCCCTTCGCGTGGATGCCGTCGCGCCACGACGAGGTGATCCGCGCCGTGCCGGGCTTCGGACGGACATGGACGCGGCGGAAC
>CAYRFK010000027.1:20588-28115 GCA_964423465.1 uncultured Verrucomicrobiota bacterium
GATCGTTCGTGGCGGCGACGGCGGTGAGGTCGTCGATCCAGCAGTGCGTGCTGCGCAGCGTGTGCGGACCGGGGTTCCACAGCATCCCGAAGTAGGCCTGCTCGCCGCCCTCGCGCGTCGGCCCGCCCGCGGGCGGCATTGCGAAGCCCTCCGCGATGCGCACGTCGAGCGTTCGCGCGGCGGGATCCTTCGCAACAACCTCCGCCTCGGCGAACGGGAGCGGATCGTAGTCGATGCGCAGCCCGCGCACCGTCACGTTGGTGCAGCCTCGCAGGGCAACGGCGCGCCGCGCGGGGCCGAGCAGCAGCGACGCGCCCGCGCCCTCGACCGTGACGTCGGCGAGCCCCGCCAGATCGATCGCGTAGCCCTCCCCCGCGGCGATGCGGTAGGTCCTCCCGCCCTCCAGCCGCAGCACGGCCGGCCTCGGTGCCCCCGCAAGCGCAACGACCGCGTTGCTGAACGCCGCCCCATCGTCCGCCCGCCCGTCGCCCGCCGCACCATGGTCGGCGACGCGGACCACGGACCCCGTCGCCGCCCCGGCCCGCGCCGACGCGCTCGCGACGGACGCGATGGCGACGAGCAGGACAACAAGATTCCCGACGGCCTTCATGCATCCCACTCTGCGGGCAGGGCGCAGACAGGTCAACACGACATCCTTCCGGCAAGGGGCGAGGGTCGGGGGGCGAGGGACGACAGTGTCGCGCGGCGGCCCGGAGCATGGCAAACGAATGGAGGCAAGCGAATGAAGACCGGATACCGGGTAGCCGCGGGGCTACGACCCGCGGCGCTGCGGCGTCCGCAACCGCCCCGGCACGCCACGTCGTAGCCGTGGCGCTACTGAAGAACGTGTCCTGGTTACCTGCGATTCGGACTTCGGTAACATCTTGGTGTACCCGCCGAAGAGTCATTCGGGGGTGCTCCTTCTGTATTCTCCCGATCAGTCAGTGCCACGGTTGATTCAGCTTGTTGACAAGGCTCTGCAGCTTCTCGCGAAGGAATCAGTGGGCCGACACTTGTGGATCGTGGAGAAGGACCGGATTCGAATTCGCGGCGAATGAGCCGAGCATCGCACTCATCCAGCGGCGAGCCAGCCGCGTTGCGATCCCGGCCCGCAGGCGCGAAGCCATCCGAACCTTGGTACCGCCGCTGACATCGGTGCGTCCACAGTAGCCGCGGGGCTACGACCCGCGGCGCTGCGGCCCCGCAACCGCGCCGGCGCGCCACGTCGTAGCCGTGGCGCCACCCGGCGGCATCAGGGGACGGTCTTCAGGGGGCCCTGGGGGCCTTCCGCCAGCGGCCGTTCGAATCCCGGGCGTACACACCGTCGTTCTTCCATCCGTCGAGGGTGGATAGCCAGTGCTTGGCGAGGGAGTCGTTCGAGTCGAGGATCTCGCGCCGGATCGATTCGGGGCAGTTTGGATTCATGGCGAACCAGAGGAGGCCCGGATTCCTCGTTGTGTGGAGCCGGAGGAGTTCCTCGTCCGACAGTGCCCCGTTGCCCGCCAGCCCGCAGTAGACGGTGTGGGACGGATCGGCGGCCAGGGCCTGGATCTGGGCCGGCGAGAGGCCGGGGTTGCGCGCGGCGCCGGACCGCACGAAATCGTTCCTGTCGCGGATGAAGGAATCGATCTCGGGCTGCGCCAGGTTGGCGTTCGCCGCCACGAGGAACCGTACATCCGCGCTCTTGCACCCGCCGAGCATGACGACGTTGGTATGCGACAGCGGGCTTCCCTTCAGCACGGCGTCCACCAGCTCGGCGGGGTACCCATGCTCCCGAAGATACGCCCCGCCATCCCGCTCGGGATGGGCGGGGCCAATCCCGAAGTTGCATCCGGCCGACAGCGCCATGACCACCGCAGCGGCCCATCCGCAAACCATCCTGTTCATCGTGTCATCTCCCTCGTTGGAGCCGGCCGGCATTGCTGATTCGCGAAGACTGACCGAGGATCCGGAGCCGCGCGCGGATGGCGGGGCGGTCGTTGCGGGCGATGGCGTCCATCAGGCCCACGTCGGCGGCGAACGCCTTCATCAGGGCGCGGCGGGCGGGGCCGGAGGGAAGGCGGCCGCGGGCGGCGGCCATGAGGCAGGCGGCGGTCTGCCAGCCGGGGCCGATGGCGGCTTCCAGCCGCCGCCGCAGCGCGGCGGACAGCGCGGGGGCGTGACCGCCACTGGCGATGGACACCAGCAGCGGGCCGCGGGCGAAGAATGACGTGCAGTGGAAGTCGCAGTGCGGGAGCGAGTCCATGGCATTCAGAAGACGGCGATGCCGGCGGCTCCACGCGGAGAGCCGCTCGACAACGCTCGGATCGCCGCATCCCTCGATGACGACATCCGCGGCGCGCACATCCGATTCGCGCACCGGCCGCTCGACGAGCCGCACACGGACGTCGCGCACCGCCAGACGCCGCAGCGCGGGACGTACCGCCAGCGTGACGAGGGTGATCGAGGCCCAGTCGAAACGCAGCGCGGCGGACAGACGGTCGGCCGTCTCCGGCCCACCGCCGGCGATCAGCAGCCGCCGCCCGGTCGTCACCAGCGCCACGGGAAACGCCGCGTGACGGCGCGGCAGGCGGGCGGACGATGGGCGCGGGGTGGCCATGGCTCAGGGCCCCGGCCGCAGGTGGAGGCCGCACTCCTTGTGGTCCGGACTCTCCCACCACCAGCGGCCGGCGCGCTCGTCCTCGCCGGGGCGCAGGGCGCGCGTGCAGGGGGCGCAGCCGATCGACGTGTAGCCCTGGTCATAGAGCCGGTTGTACGGCAGCTTGCGCTCGCGGACGTACGCCGTCACCCGGTCGAATGTCCAGCCGGCCAGCGGATTGATCTTCGCGATACCGCCGTGGGCCGCGTCGGGTTCGACGACGCGAAGGTCGGTCCGCGTCACGCCCTGCCCGCGGCGAAGCCCCGTGATCCACGCGTGCAGGCCGGCGAGCGCGCGGCCCAGCGGCTCGACCTTGCGGATGCCACAGCATTCGCGACGGTTCTCCACCGATTCGCGAAACGAGAAGAACCCCTTCCCCCGCTCCAGCCCCTCGACCGGCTCGCGCTGGGGGAAGAACCACTCGACGCGCAATCCGCAGCGCGCGCTCATCGCCTCCGCGCATTCATAGGTCTCGGGGTTCAGCCGGCCCGTGTCGAGGGCGAACACCCGCGCGTCCTTCCGCCGACGGGCGAGGAGGTCCATGAGGATGCAATCCTCCATGCTGAAACTCGACGCCAGCGCGACGGCCGGATGGTACAGCTCCAGCGCACGCGCCAGGACCGCGTCCGCGTCGTCCGGGTCGATGCCGGCCCACTCCTGTTCCAGATTCCGTGCGTCCATGCCGCCCTCAATCTCCGCCATTTTGAAGGACTTTCCGCGCCATCCGGCGCGGGCCCCTGTTTGACAAATCGTCGCCAACCCCTACGCTTTGGCGCGCAGGAACGCAACCCCGGACCCCGGAAATACCATGCCCGCACAGCCCGATCTGACCCAGGTCGAACGCGACAAGCTGTCGATCGATCCGGACTTCGATTTCAAGAACGACATCGCGCGGCGCGACCTTGCGGACATCACGCCGAACGAGATGGCGATGTTCAAGTGGACGGGCATCTATCCGCAGCTCCAGAAGGGCTTCTTCATGATGCGCATCCGCGTGCCCGGCGGATTGCTGACGGCGGACCAGTTCGCGTGCATCGCGGACCTCGGCGACCGGTACGCGCAGGGCCGGCTCTGCATCACGACGCGCCAGACCCTGCAATACCACTGGCTCCGCAAGGACGACCTCTGGAAGGTGCTCGAGGCGCTGCGCGAGGTGGGGCTGGACACGAAGAACGCGTGCGGCGACGTCACGCGCAACGTGGTCACGTGCCCGCTGCAGGGCGTCTGCCCGCACGAGATCGGCGACGTCCGCGCGATGCTGCTGGCGATCGCGGACGACCCGGAGCTGAAGGACCGCCAGCGCAATCTCCCGCGCAAGCACAAGATCAGCGTCGCCGGCTGCGGGCGCGCCTGCGGACAGACACTGATGAACTGCCAGGGCTGGCACCCGGTCCGCCGTACAGGCACGGGCGGCGCGGAGGAGACCGGCTGGCGCTTCCACGCGGGCGGCGGCCTCGGCGCGCGCCCCTTCATGGCGAAGGCGGTGTTTGCGTGGGTGCCGGAGGATCTCGTCCTCGACGTGGTCCGCGCAACGGCCGAGGTCTTCCGCGTCCAGGGCGACCGCCGCGTCCGCGCCCGCGCGCGCCTTAAGTTCGTCGTCGACCGCCTCGGCCCCGCCGGCTTCGGCGACGCCGTGCTGGCCGAGCTGCGCGCCCGCGGCATCTCCGGGATCGACCGCATCGAACGCGCCGCGGGGCCGGCGGAGATCGGCCCGATGTTCCTCGACGGCCAGACGGTGATCCCGCAGCGCCAGCCGGGGACGAACACGGTCCGCCTGATCGTGCCGCGGTCGGAGCTGTCCTGTCGCGACGCGAAGCTGTTCGCGGCCTGGGCGCGGGAATTCGGCGACGGATCGATCATGCTGACGGCCCGGCAGAACCTCCAGTTCCGCTTCGTTCCGGATGCCCGCGTCGCCGAACTGATCGACCGGATCCGTTCGGCCGGCTTCGCCACCGAGGGCCTCGAGCGGCTGCCGGACATGGTCGCGTGCGTCGGCACGACGCAGTGCAATCTCGCCGTCTCCGACACGCCGAACGCGTGGCGCCGGCTGCATACGGAGCTGGCGGCGGACCGTGACTTCTGGGCGAAGGTCGGCCCGCTGCGGATCCACATGAACGGGTGTCCGAACTCGTGTGCGCAGCACTGGATCGCGGACATCGGCCTCCGGGGCCGGCGCACGGTGTCGGCGACGGGCAGCGAGGAGGGTTTCGAGGTCTGCATCGGCGGCGGACTGTCCGGCCCCGGCCACATCGCGCGCCCGGTCTGCGAGGTGGCGTCCGCCGGGCTCGTGCCGGCCGTCCGCCGCATCCTGGAGATCTATCTGGAGGACCGGCGTGACGACGCCGAGACGTTCGGCGAGTACGCGCGCCGCGTCGGCGCCGGGGCGGTGTCGGCCCGGCTCGGCGTGCCGGCCGTCCGCGGCGAACCCGCCCACCAGGCGAATCTGAAGCTGCAGCCGGTCTTCGACGAGGCGGTCGCCTGGGAATCCTAGGCGCGGCCGGAAGGGGCACTCGCACGACATGACGACGCCGAACGACGACATTCTCCGGAGGGCCGAGGGCCTGGTCGCCTCGCGCCAGAACGACGCGGCCATCGACCTTCTGCGCTGCGCCGACGCGCCGAACGACGCCGCCCGCTGCGTGCTGCTCGCCCGGGCCTACTTCCAACGCGGCGACAGCCGGGGCGACGTCTACTCGAGCCACTTCTTCGCAACCCGCGCAATGGAGCTCGGCGTCGCGACGAACCAGCTCCTGGCGATCCGCGCCGTCGCCGCCTTCCGCAAGGAACTGTTTGCCGAGGCGGCGGAGCAGTTCGGCCGCTACGTGACGGAGCAGAGCCCGGGCGCCTCGCAGTTCATGCTCGGCCTGTCCTTGCTGCGGCTGGGCCGTGCGGCGGACGCGATCCCGTGGCTCGAGCGCGCCGCGGGCGCGCCGCTGGCCCGGCCGGACTACACGGCCGCGCTCGACGAGGCCCGTGCCGCGACCGCGGGCGCGCAGGCGCAGGCCGTGCGCGTCTGGACGAAGGCCCCGCCGGGGCTTGGAGGCCCGCGCGACAAGCGGCCGATGGATGCGCCGGCACCCTACGCCTCGAACGCGGTGTCGAAACTGCGCGGCGATGCGGCGGCGCCGAAGGACTTCGACTGGCTCGCGCGCAACATCCCGTGCCAGAAGGCGTGTCCGGCCGGGACCGACATCCCGGGCTACCTGGGCGCGATCCACCGGGGCGACTTCGAGCGCGCCTACCGGATCAACCTTCACGACAACGTCTTCCCCGCCGTGCTCGGGCGCGTCTGCTCGCGCCCCTGCGAGGCCGAGTGCCGCCATGGCTGGGAGGGCCTCGGCGAGCCGGTCGCGATCTGCTTTTCGAAGCGGTCCGCCGCCGACTTCCGCGCGCAGGCGCCGGTCGTGCTCGACCCGTGGTTTCCGCCCAGCGGGAAGGCGGTGGCGGTGATCGGCGCCGGCCCGGCCGGCCTGGCCGCCGCGCGCAACCTGGCGCTGATGGGCCACGCGGTGACGGTCCACGAGAAGCACGCGAAGCCCGGCGGCATGATGAACCAGGGCATCCCCGAGTTCCGTCTGCCGCGCGACGTGATCGACCGCGAGGTCGACCAGGTGCGGCGTCAGGGCGTGCGGATCGTCTGCGACTCGGCCGTCGGCCCCGACCTGCCGCTGGCGAGGCTGCTCGCGGACCACGATGCGGTCCTCATGGCCTGCGGGACGCTCCGGCCGAACCTGCTCGACATCCCCGGCGCGGACCTGGCGGGCATCCGCCACGGCCTGCCGTTCCTGCTGGAGGCCAACGAGCGGCGCGCGGCGGAGGTGGGACGGCATGTCGTCATCATCGGCGGCGGCTTCACGGCGATGGACTGCGCGCGCACGGCGGCGCGGCTCGGCGCACAGACGGTCGAACTCGAGCTGGAGACCACGGCCGACGGACAGCCGGCCGTGATGAAGCTGCGGCGCGAGTCCGTGAAGGTGCTCTACCGCCGCTCGAAGACCGAGATGCTCATCACCCCCGGTGAACTGGAGGAGCTGAACCACGAGGGCATCCCCATGCAGTTCATGGTCGCCCCCGTTGCCTACGTCGGCGAGGGCGGCCGCGTGAAGGCGATGCGCTTCGTACGCACCGAACTCGGCGAGCCCGACGCGGGCGGACGCCGCCGGCCCGTGGCGGTCCCCGGGTCGGAGTTCGAGATCCCGGCCGACACGGTGCTGCTGGCGACCGGCCAGTTCCCTGACGCCGCATGGATCGACGCGGAACTGCACGCCGGGCTGGTCGACCGCGAGGGCTGGCTCCGCAGCGGGAAGAGCCCGTGCACGTCCCTCGCCCGGCTCTTCGTCGCGGGCGACTTCGCCACCGGGGCGAGCACGCTGATCCAGGCGGTCGCGCACGGCAAGGACTGCGCACGGAAGGTCGATGCGTTCCTGATGGGCGCCGAGCGGCTGCGCGAGGTGGCGCGGATCGAGGACGTCGAGGCCACGGGCCGCATCCGCGAGATGGACTTCGTCCCGCGCCAGCCGATGCCCGTGCTGCCCGCCGACCGCCGCACGCTCGCGGCCGAGGTCGAGCGCGGCTTCGACCGCTCGGCCTCCGTCGAGGAAACACAGCGCTGCTATCTCTGCCACTTCAAGTACGAGATCGACCCCGACACGTGCATCTTCTGCGACTGGTGCATCAAGGCGAAGCCGCGGCCGAACTGCATCGTGAAGGCGGCGGATCTCGTCCACGACCGGCAGGGGCGGATCGTCACCCACAGCCCGGCGCAGTCCACCGAGGCGACGAAGCTGATCTGGATCAACCAGGCGGACTGCATCCGCTGCAACGCCTGCGTCGAGGCCTGCCCCGTCGATGCAATCAGCGTGCAGCGCGTCAGCCTGCGCACCGTCCGC
>CAYRFK010000027.1:28215-29455 GCA_964423465.1 uncultured Verrucomicrobiota bacterium
AGCGGGCGGCCGCCGAGGTCGAGCACGAGGTCCTCGAGGGCGTCGAGCATCGCGGCATCGCCCTCCAGCCGTACGGCTGCGCCGGCCAGCGCGCCGGCGGGCCGCGGCAGGGCCGCGCCGGCCACCTCGCCGACGATCAGCACGCCCGGTGGAAGATGGGCGCCGGCGGGTCGGTCGGCAAGGAATGCGGCACACGTGCCGGCGATATCCTCCAGCGTGCCCTGGAGAACCGTCTCCTCCGGCGCGCCGGCGTGGAAGACCATCGCGGCCGGCATCGAGGGCGGCAGGCCTTCCGCGCGAAGCTGCTCCGCGACACCGGCGACCGCTCCGACGGCCATGAAGAGCACGACGGGCTGTGCGGCGCGTGCGGACGCGTCGACCGGTGCCACACCCCCCTCGTGCGTCCGCGGCGTGATGGCGCAGAATCCGCGCGAGACGCCGCGGCGCGTGAGC
Organism: uncultured Verrucomicrobiota bacterium; assembly: GCA_964423465.1. Taxonomy (GTDB): domain Bacteria; phylum Verrucomicrobiota; class Kiritimatiellia; order PWTM01; family PWTM01; genus VGWF01. The sequence goes on from CAYRFK010000027.1 coordinate 28,669, forward strand.
AGCAGGCCCGTGCCGGTCGTTGCCGCGCTCAGCGCACTGACCCCCGGGAGCACGCGATACGGAAGCCCGAGGGCCTCCAGGGCCGATGTCTCCTCCGCGAGCCGTCCGAAGAGGCCCGGGTCGCCGCCCTTGAGCCGCACCACGCGGAGGCCGCGGCGCATGCGGTCGAGCAATGCCGCCGTGATGTCCGACTGCTGCGCGTGATGGCAGCCCCGTCGCTTGCCCACATCGAGCACCTCTGCACCGGCGGGGACGAGGTCCAGCAGCGCCGGATCGATCAGCGCGTCGTGGAGGCAGACCTGGCAGCGCCGGAGGGCGCGCGCCGCATCCAGCGTGCATGAGCCCGCCCGGCCGCAGCCGGCGCCGGCGAAGACGACGGAGCGGACGTAGAGCCCGCGGACGAGCCGGCCGACGGGATCGCCGACGCGGAAGACGAAGGCCGGGCGCGGCGCGTCCGGCAGGAGGAAGCCGTCCATCGCCGGGACATCCGGCAGATCCGGCGCGAGGGCGAACCGGGCATCCCCCGCAGCCAGGGCTGCGAGCGGATCCGCCCCGCCCGCCACGGGGAGCCACGTGCAAGCTGCGAAGTCCGTGCGCAGGCGGTCCATCCCAGCCGCACCCGGCGCCACCGCAACCCGTATTTCCGTCCGGTCCATCGCCCAGAGCATGCACCCGAACCCGCATCGCGTCCACCAGCGGGACAACATCCAACAGCCAATCTCCAACAGCCAACATCCAATCCGACGCGAGACTTGCCCCTGGCCACCCTCCTCCCCATTCGGTTGTC
>CAYRFK010000027.1:29555-34807 GCA_964423465.1 uncultured Verrucomicrobiota bacterium
CATCCAATCCGACGCGAGACTTGCCCCTGGCCACCCTCCTCCCCATTCGGTTGTCATTCTCCGGGCCAACACGTGGCCCGATTTGACAAACGGGCGCGGCATGATAGAGTAGTATCTCCATGGACGTAGTAGTGAATAAGGCGGGGGTATGGAATGGACACGTTGGAGCGGTTGGAAGCGCATAGCGTGCACATCCTTCGGGAGGCGTACCGGGAGTTCAGGAGCCTGGTGATGCTCTGGTCGATCGGGAAGGACAGCACGGTGCTGTTGTGGCTGGCGCGGAAGGCATTCTTCGGGCACGTGCCGTTCCCGCTGATGCACGTCGACACGGGGTTCAAGATCCCGGAGATGATCGCCTACCGCGACCGGATCGCGCGCGAGTGGGGGTTGGACCTGATCGTCGGGCAGAACACGGCGGCGCTGGAGGCGAAGCAGACGTTTCCGGACGGGGCCCTGTCGCGCGTCGACTGCTGCAAGTCGCTGAAGAGCGAGGCGCTCAAGCACACGCTGTCCGGCGAGTGGCCGCGCCGGCGGCTGAACCACGCGACGGGCGTCCTCGAGCCCGAGGCGGTGCGCGAGACGTTCAGCGGCGTGATCGTCGGGGTGCGGGCGGACGAGGAGGGCAGCCGGTCGAAGGAGCGCTACTTCTCGGCGCGCGACCGCCAGAACGAGTGGGACGTCGGCGACCAGCCGCCGGAGTTGTGGAAGCAGTACAAGACCGATTTCGCGCCGGGGACGCACGTACGCGTGCACCCGCTGCTGGACTGGACCGAGCTGAACATCTGGGAGTACATCGAGCGCGAGTCGATCCCGATCATCCCGCTCTATTTCGACCGCGGCGGCGGCACGCGCTACCGCTCGCTCGGCTGCCACCCCTGCACCGGCTGCGTGCAGTCGCCGGCCTGCAACGTCGCGGACATTGTCGAGGAATTGCGAACCGGCCGTTTCGCGAACATCGCGGAGCGTTCGGGGCGCGCGCAGGACAAGGAGGATGGCGGCGGCCTCGAGACCCTGCGGCGCGGCGGCTACATGTAGGCATCGCGGATGAATCCCATGAACCCGACGACGGACGAACAGCAACTCAGCATCGTGATGGCCGGGCACGTCGACCACGGCAAGAGCACGGTCATCGGCCGGCTGCTGGTGGAGGCCGGCGCCCTGCCCCAGGGGCGGCTCGAGCAGGTGCGCGAGACGTGCCGGCGGAACTCCAAGCCGTTCGAGTACGCATTCCTGCTCGACGCGCTGAAGGACGAGCAGTCGCAGGGCATCACGATCGACGCGGCCCGGTGCTTCTTCCGCACCGCGAAGCGCCGCTACATCCTGATCGACGCCCCGGGCCACATCGAGTTTCTGAAGAACATGATCACCGGCGCCTCGCGAGCCGAGGCCGCTCTGCTGGTCATCGACGCGAAGGAGGGCATCCGCGAGAACACGAAGCGCCACGGCTACATGCTCTCGATGCTCGGGCTGCGGCAGGTCTCCGTCCTCGTCAACAAGATGGATCTCGTCGGCTACGACGAGGCGGCCTTCCGCCGCATCCGCGCGGAATACGAAACCTTCCTCGGCCATCTCGGCATCCGCCCGGTCAGCTTCATCCCCGTCAGCGGCATGCAGGGCGCGAACATCGCGGCGCGGTCGCCGGAGACGCCGTGGTACGACGGCCCGACGGTCCTGGAGCAGATCGACACCTTCCAGCGGCGCGAGTTCCCAGGGGCGCTCCCGTTCCGCCTGCCGGTGCAGGACGTCTACAAGTTCACGGCGCGGAACGACGACCGCCGCATCGTCACCGGCACGATCGAGACCGGCACGATCCGCGTCGGCGACGGGGTGGTCTTCCAGCCCTCCGGCAAGGCGTCGACCGTGAAATCGATCGAGGTCTTCAACGGCCCCGTGAAGACCGAGGCCGCCGCGGGCGAGGCGCCGGGGTTCACGCTGACCACACAGATCTACATCCGCCCCGGCGAATGGATGGTGAAGGCCGGCGAGCCGCCGCTGAGGACCGCGACCCGCTTCCGCGCGAACCTGTTCTGGATGGGCCGCGACCCGATGGTCCGCGGGAAGACCTACAAGCTGAAGCTCGGCGCGACGCGGTCGCCCGTGAAGCTCGTCGAGGTGCTGGCGGTCCTCGACGCGACGGAGCTCTCGACCGTTGCCGGCAAGCAGCAGGTGGACCGCCACGACGTGGCCGAGTGCGTGCTGGAGACGCCCAAGCCGGTCGCGTTTGACCTTGTCACGGATCTCGAGACCACGGGGCGTCTCGTGATCGTCGACCACCATGAGATCGCCGGCGCGGGGATCATCCTCGCCGCCGTCGAGTCGTCCGAGTCGACGCTCCAGGAGCACATCCGCGCCCGCGAGATCGCCTGGAAGCCCAGCGCCATCCCGGCCGCCGAGCGGGCGGAGGCCTTCGGCCACGGCGCCAAGTTCGTCGTATTCACCGGGCCGGAGGGCGGCTCCGGCGACGTCCATGCGCGGGCACTCGAGCGGGCCCTGTTCGACCGGGGCCTCAATGCGTACTACCTCGGCATGGAGAACCTGGCGCGCGGGCTCGATGCGGATCTCGGCGAGGACGCCCGCGACGACCACATCCGCCGTCTCGGCGAGCTGGCGCGCATCCTGACCGGATCCGGCCAGATCTTCATCACCTCGCTGACCGGTGCCGACGCCGACGACCTCCGCATCCTCGGGCAGCTGAACCTGCCGAATGAAATCCTGACCGTGAGCGTCGGGGGCGACGAACTGTCCGGCCTCGAGACCAGCCTCCGCCTCGATCCGGCCGGGGATATCGAGGCCGGCATCGCGAGGGTCGGCGAACTGCTCAGGGCCCACAACGTGATCCTGGACTACGTGATCTGAACCATCCCGCCAAGGAGATCCCATGAAGGCACATTCCATCCAACCCCGAGGCGCCCTCGCGGCGCTCGCGGCCCTGTGGGCCTCGGCCGCCGTCGCGGCGGACGTCACGCTGCTGAACGTCTCCTACGACCCCACGCGGGAGTTCTACGCCGAGTACAACGCGGCGTTTGCGAAGCAGTGGCAGGCGGCGCACGGCGGCCGGCTGGCCGTCAACCAGTCGCACGGCGGGTCCGCGAAGCAGGCACGCTCGGTCCTCGAGGGACTGGAGGCGGACGTGGTCACGCTGGCCCTCGCCTATGACATCGATGCGCTTCACCGCGTCGGAGGATTGGTTTCCAAGGACTGGCAGGCCCGGCTTCCGGACAACAGCGCGCCGTACACATCGACGATCGTGTTGCTGGTCCGCAAGGGGAATCCGAAGGGCATCCGGGACTGGGACGATCTCGTGAAGCCGGGCGTGGCCGTGATCACACCGAACCCGAAGACCTCCGGGGGGGCGCGCTGGAACTACCTGGCCGCATGGGCGTACGCGTCGCGCAAGTCCGGCGGCGACGAGGCCGGGGCCCGCGCGTTCATCCAGGCCCTGTTCAAGAATGTGCCGGTCCTCGACTCGGGCGCGCGGGGATCGACGACGACGTTCGTCCAGCGCGGCATCGGCGACGTGCTCATCTCGTGGGAGAACGAGGCTTTCCTGGCGCTTCGCGAGTTCGGCGCGGACCGGTTCGAGATCATCGCCCCGTCGCTCAGCATCCTCGCCGAGCCGCCCGTGACGGTCGTCGACAAGGTGGTCGACCGCCGCGGCACGCGCGAGGTCGCGGAGGCCTACCTGAAGCACCTCTACTCCGAGGAGGGCCAGGAACTCGCCGCGAAACACTATTACCGCCCCCGCCTCGCGTCCGTCGCCGCGAAGCACGCGGACCGGTTCCCGAAGATCCCGATGGTGGAGATCGACCGCGAGTTCGGCGGGTGGGCGAAGGCACAGGCGGCCCACTTTGGTGACGGCGGCATCTTCGATCAGATCTACGCCCGCTGATGGCCCGGTCCCGCCAGATCCGCGTGCTGCCCGGCTTCGGGCTGTCGCTCGGCTTCACGGTCGCCTACCTCGGCCTGATCGTCCTGATCCCGCTCGCCTCCGTCTTTCTCAAGGCGGCGACGCTGGACTGGGGCGCCTTCTGGGCAACGGTCACGGCGCCGCGGGTGCTGGCGTCGTACCGCCTGACCTTCGGCGTCTCGTTCCTTGCCGCGCTCGTGAACGGGGTCTTCGGGTTTCTCGTGGCCTGGGTTCTTGCTCGGTACTCGTTTCCCGGCCGCAGGCTGGTCGACGCGATGGTGGACCTCCCCTTCGCGCTGCCGACGGCGGTGGCGGGCATCGCGCTGACGGCGATCTACGCGCCCAACGGGTGGATCGGCCGCCTGCTGGAGCCGCTGGGGATCAAGGTGGCGTTCACGCCGCTCGGCGTCGGCGTCGCCCTGGTCTTCATCGGCCTTCCGTTCGTCGTGCGCACGGTGCAGCCGGTGCTGGAGGATCTCGACGCGGAGATCGAGGAGGCCGCGGCGAGCCTCGGGGCGGACCGCTGGCAGACGGTGACGCGGGTCGTCCTTCCCACCGTCGCACCCTCCCTCGTCACGGGCATGGCCATGGCCTTCGCGCGGGCCGTGGGCGAGTACGGCTCGGTCGTGTTCATCTCGGGCAACATGCCGATGAAGACCGAAATCACGCCGCTCCTGATCGTCACGAAGCTGGAGCAGTTCGACTATCCGGGTGCGACCGCGCTGGCCGTCGTGATGCTGGTCGTCTCCTTCGCGCTGCTGCTGCTGGTCAACGTCCTGCAGTCATGGAGTTCCCGGCGATGACGCGCCACGGCTCCAGGGAGGGGCGCGGATGACCGGCACCGTGTCCAGACACACGACGGGGTCGGGCCGGCGGCGCAGCGCCGCCGAGCCGGCCTGGGTTCGCCGGGTCCTGATCGGCGCGGCCCTCGCGTTCCTGGCGCTCCTGGTCTTCGCGCCGCTTGCGGCCGTCTTCCACGAGGCGCTGCGCAAGGGCGCGGGCGCCTACGCGGCCGCGCTGGCGGACCCGGCGGCGCTGGCGGCGATCCGTCTCACGCTCCTTGCCGCGGGCATCGCGGTTCCGCTGAACCTCGTCTTCGGCGTGGCCGCGGCGTGGGCGATTGCCAAGTTCCGCTTTCCCGGCCGGAGCCTGCTGCTGACGCTGATCGACCTGCCCTTCGCCGTCTCGCCGGTCGTGTCCGGCCTCATCTACGTGCTGGTCTTTGGCGCGCAGGGCTGGTTCGGTCCGTGGCTCATCGAGCACGGCATCAAGGTGGTCTTCGCCGTGCCGGGCATCGTGCTGGCGACGATCTTCGTGACATTCCCCTTCGTGGCGCGCGAGTTGA
>CAYRFK010000028.1:0-11005 GCA_964423465.1 uncultured Verrucomicrobiota bacterium
CGCTGCGGCTCCCGCGACCGCCCCGGCGCGCCACGTCGTAGCCGTGGCGCTACCCAACCGGACAGCCCGAAACCGTCCAACCCTTGGAACCTGCAAACCCCGCCCCTCCTCCGCCCCGCTCCGAGCGTGTTGAACGGGCCGTGAATGCTGGCACCGGCCTGTTTCGAGTCGTGGAGGCGGCGGTCGCGAGGTCGGCATGACCCGGCAGATCCCGGGCATCATCTCCTCAGGTAGTCCTTACGCGCCCCAACCCACCCCCCGGCGGATCCCCCCGCACAAGGACGACTTCAAGAGCCAGCAAAGAGCCTACCTCGGCGCCAATCAGGAAGCTGTTGGATGCTTGCAACCTACGTTCCGGCGGATGCATACGGGGGTCACAGTGAGGAAGGGACCTGGGCATGAAGCGTGAACTTGGACCAAGGGTTGGGCTATCGATGAGGTAGGCAGAATAATACTGTTGGCCGAAGAGAACGCTAGGAAATCACAGAACGTACGATTTGAGGGAACGATACCTCCAGACGACGAGTTTGAGCACCCCTCGGGCGCGTCGCTTGCCCACGTATTGATGAGCGAACTCAAGAAGGCGGGATGGCAAACGGCTGACTTCGACAATTGGCGCGACTGTGGGTGGATAGTCCCCTGCGCACGGGACGACGCTCAACTAGATGTGGTGTTCAGCGAGTGGGACACCGCGTGGTTGTTGCAGGTTGCTGCTACGGATTGTCCGGGTCTTGTGGGAAGTCTCTTCGGCAGGAAGGCATCGGCCACGCTGGACGATATTATGAAATTGTCGAGGGACATCCATGCCATCCTGCTCGCGCAACCGCAATTGTCTATCAAAGGATGGCGAATCGACGGACCGCCAGACGAGAAGAATTCAACACCCGAACCGATAGAAGAATGACGGCCAACCATAGGGTCGTGCTTACTGGCGACCCGCTGCGCGGCTCGCCAGTAGCACACCCTTAACGTTGGGCAATTTGGCGGAAGGGGTCGGGCGGAAGGGGTCGCGTCTATAAAGGCTAATGTTGCCATCGATGACACGGCATGCATGGTAGTGGCCGTCGGTGGCGCGGTCGACAGTCGTCGCGTCCATGTTTTGCAGGGTGGCATCACGCCCCGGTTTCTTCGGGTGGCGGTACCGGGTTCAGGGAAGGACTGTGGATGCGGGATGCGGGTTTGCTGGAACGGGGGGATGCTTGACAGAGGCATCACTATACGTCATGATTGTATGCATGAGAACAACACTCAACATCGATGACGACATACTCAACCAAGCGGCGCGGCTCACCGGCGTGCGGGAGAAGACGGCCTTGGTCCGTATGGGACTGGAAGCCCTGATCGCCCGGCGCAGCGCGCAACGCCTGGCGGCACTCGGTGGAACGGAACCACAGGCCCGGCGTGTTCCCCGGCGGAGACCCGCAACGTGATCCTTGTCGACTCTTCCGTCTGGATGGATCACTTCCGCAGGCCGATCGGACGCCTCGCGGCTCTGCTGGACGCAGGGGAATGCTGTACCCACCCATTTGTGATTGGCGAAGTTGCCTGCGGCAACCTTAAGAACAGGAAGGAGATCATCGCTCTTCTCCATTCGCTACCCGGCGTCGCGAAGGCCGAGGACGACGAAATTCTCTTCTTCATTGAGCGCAACTGCCTGAACGGTCGCGGTGTGGGATTGATCGATATCCACCTGCTCGCCTCCTGCCTTACGGAGCGTTGCAAGCTCTGGACAGCTGACAAGAGGCTGCAGGCCGTGGCTGCTGAACTGCGAATTTCGAGCAACCAGTCGGATCGCCCTGACTGACACGAGGGCCAGCCGGGGCTCCCGCACCGTCCGCTCGAATTGTCGAGTATCCTTGCCGAACCGTCTTCTGATGAGCGAGCAGATAGTCCGCTCTCGCGCCATGCACGCCGGATGTGGGCGTGAACGGCGCCAGCGGGCGCCGGAGGCCCTGAAGGACCGGACGTCTCTCGTTTGACGGATGCGCGCGCGAGTCGAGGGGCGCTACTTCCTGGCCTTCGATGATTTCTTGGCGACGGACTTCTTGGTTGCAGATTTCTTGGCGGCGAGGGCCTTGGCGGCGGTCTTCTTGGTCGCGGCTTTCTTCTTCTGCCTTCCATGGCCTGATCGCCATGATCCGAAAAAGGCCGCCCGGCGCCATGGGGTCAAACCCTACCGTGAAGCGGCAAAAGGGGTTGGAGTGAGGATTGGGTTTCCAAGGATGGGATGGCGCCGGTATACTGGGTGGACGAGGCACATTCCATGGCATTGGCTCTTTATCTGATCGGAACGCCGCGGTGCGGCAAAACGGCGGTGTTCGACGCGTTGACGAACACGCCGGCGGGCCCGAACTTCATGACGAAGGGCGGGCACCGCTACGGCACCGTCAAGGTTCCCGACACCCGGCTCGAGGCCCTGCGGGACCTCTTCAAGCCCAAGAAGTTCACGCCGGCCGAGGTCACGTTCACCGATGTGGCGCCGCCGGGCGGCGAGGCGATCCATTTCGGCGACATGACGCCGGTGCTTGGCAATGCGGACGCATTCGTGCTCATCCTCCAGGCGTTCGGCGAGTTCGACTACGAGGGCAAGCCGCTCGACCCGGTGGCGCAGATGGAGTCGGTCATCCTCGAGATCACCGTCTCGGACCTGGACCGGATCGAGAAGCGGATCGAGAAGGCCGTGGCGGACAAGAAGCACGGCGGGAAGATGACCGAACAGGAGCTGAAGCTCCTCGAACGCTGCCGCGACCATCTGGCGACCGACAAGCCGCTCCGGACGATGGAGCTGCGCGGCGACGAGGAGAAACTGCTCCGCACCTACCAGTTCCTCTCCCAGAAACCGTTGCTGCTGATCGCCAACATCTCCGAGGACCGCATCCGCACCGGGGGCCTCGATGCGCTCGACGCGGCGGCGAAGGAGCGCGGGCTGGAGGTGCTCCAGTTCTGCGCCACGCTGGAGGCCGAAATCGCGACGCTGGACCCGGCCGCGCAGGCCGAGTTCCTCAAGGACTACGGCCTCGCCGAGCCCGCGCGCATCCGGCTGCTGCACGCCGCCTACAAGGCCCTCCGGCTGATCAGTTTCTTCACCGTCGGCGAGGACGAGGTCCGCGCCTGGACGATCGACGAGGGCACCTCCGCGCAGGCCGCCGCCGGCAAGATCCACACCGATATCGAGCGCGGCTTCATCCGCGCCGAAACCGTCACATCCGAGGAGCTGCTCAAGCACGGCGCCCTGTCCAAGTGCCGCGAGCACGGCACGCTCCGCCTCGAGGGCAAGGAGTACGTCGTTCGCGACGGCGAGGTCCTCCACTTCCGGTTCAGCGTATAGTCGTCCATCGGCGGGCCCGCGGGCCGGCCGTGACATCGAGCATTGTGAGCACGAAATCCCGAGACAGACGCGGAACCGGAATGCCTCGTTGAGATCCGACAAGGATCTCTACCGGCGGCTTCGCGTCCTCACGCCGGAGCAGCTCTGGACCGGCGAGGTGCCGCGGTTCGACCGCGCCTCCCCGCGCGAGCGCATGGCCGGCGTGGCCGTGATCCGGGCCGTGGGGGTCGCCTTTGCCGGCACCGGCACCGCGCAGCAGAAGGCCGACGTGCGCGCGTGGCTGGTGCGGCTCCTGCAGGACCCGGCGGAGAAGATCCGCCGCTACGCGATGGCGGCCCTGCCCAAGATCGGGGCCGGCCCGGGCGCGGAGCGGGAGATGATCGGCCTCCTGAAAACCAGCACGATCGGGCGGGAGAAGGCGTTTGCCGGCCGCGCGCTGGACAAGATCGGCGGCGTCGCGACGCTGGAGGCCCTCGCGGGGTCGCGGGCGCTGCCGGCGCAGACCGAGCAGAAGGTGCGGGCGCGCGTGGCGCGGGAGGAGCAGCCGGGCGCGGTCCGTCTGGACCGTCCTGTCGCGCGTTTCGACGGGCTGCGCATCCATCTCCGCTGCCGCCGCGGGCTCGAGGAACTGGTGCGCGACGAGGCCCGGGAGGCCATCGCCGCCGGCGCGCCGTTCCGCTTCATGGAGATGCGCGGCGGTTGTGTGGCCCTCGAACCGATCGCGCCGTTCACGCTGGCGGATCTCTTCCGGCTGCGCTGTTTTGGCACCGCCGGCTTCGTGCTCGACCTCGTCCAAGAGAGCGGCATGACGCGTTCGGGCCGGGCCGTGGCGGCCGCGATCGCGTCGCCGCGTTCACGGGATCTGCTGAGAACACTCACCGACGGCCCCCTGCGTTACCGACTCGACTTCGTGCACCGGGGCCACCAGCGCGGCGCCGTGCAGAACGTGGCGAACCTTGCGTACGGGATGTGTCCGGACATCCTCAACGATCCGCGGCGCGCCCTGTGGTCGGTGGATCTCCACGAATCGGTCCGCGGCACGTCGGTGGAACTGCGGCCGCGCCTGTCGCCCGATCCGCGCGTGGCCTACCGCACCGACGACGTCGCCGCGGCCTCACATCCGCCCCTGGCCGCCTGCATGGTCCGGCTGGCCGGGTTGATGGAGGATGACGTGGTGTGGGATCCGTTCTGCGGCTCGGGACTGGAACTCGTGGAGCGCGCCCTGCGGGGCGGCGTGCGGCACCTGTACGGCACCGACATCAGCGCGGAGGCCCTCGCCATCGCCCGGGCCAACCTGGCGGCGGCGAACCTGGCGACGCCGGCCACCTTCGCATGCTGCGATTTTCGCCGTCCCGCCAAGGTGCCCGGCCTGATGCCCGGCGGTGCAACGCTGGTGATCACCAATCCGCCGCTGGGCCGGCGCATACGGCTTGCCGATCCGACCGCCTTTTTCACGGACTTCTTCGCCACCGCCGCCCTCGTGCTGAAGCCGGGGGGGCGGCTGGTGTTTGTGAATCCGCTGCGGCTCGATTCGCGCGACCGAACCCTCTCGCTGGAATACCGCCGGACCGTCGACCTGGGCGGTTTCGACTGCCGGCTGGAAGTGTGGCGGAAGACCGCAACCTCCGTCCCTGCAGGGGCTCCGTCCCCGACCGTCGCGATGCAATTGACGGTTCCCCGCGATGTCCCCGGGCATCGCGCCGGAAAGTCACGAAACTCCAAACTCCAAGGAAGTTGAAAGACGGAAAGGGAAGAAGTCGGACTTCCTTCCTTTCTTCATTCCACGTTCCACTTCCTTGGAGTTTGGAGTTTTCTACTTCTCTCTTCCGAATCGTCCCGTCTCAGTGCCGGTGCGGCGGACCGTACGGACGCTTCTGGAAGCCGCCCGGACGACCGGGGCCGCGGGACGCACCCTGGGCCGGGGCGCGATCCACGACGGCGCGCACGCGGCGCCCGTTGAGGTCGGCCTGGGTCAGATTGGGCAGAAGGATCCGCGCCGAGTCCGTCGAGACCTCGAAGACGCTGTCCTGTTCCAAAATCCGGATGCGCCCCACGCGCAGCTTCGGCCCCGGCGTGGCGCGGTTGATCACCGAGATCAGCAGCGGCGGAGTCAGGCCGTTGCGCGCGCCGACATTCACACGCAACCGCACGACGTCGCCGTCGAGCGGCTCGCCCACGGGGGTGCTGTCCGGACGGGGGCCGCGCTCGGCACGTCCCGGCCGCTCCGCCCGGTCCATGCGGTCCGGCCGGTCATGGTGGTGCGCCACGTTGAGGTCGACCGCGCCCCGGTAGTAGTCGAGGAATCGGGAGATCCCGCGCAGGGCGAAGCGCTTGAGAAGTTCCTCGCGCGACAGGTCGCCCAGCAGTTCGTTGATCCGCGGCAGGAAGGCGTCGATTTCGCTCCCCTCCGGCTTCATGTCCCGGATCTGCTCCAACTGGGCGACGAGCTGGGCCTCGCAGATCTCGCGGCCGCCGGGCACGGGCTTGTACTCGAAGCGCTTGTTCATGAGGCGCTCGATGATGCGGATCTTGTAGTCCTCGCGCATGTGCACGAGCACGATCGAGATGCCCGCCTTGCCGGCGCGTCCGGTGCGGCCGCTGCGGTGCGTGTAGACATCGGGGTCGCCGGGCAGGTCGTAGTTCACGATGTGCGTGAGGTCGTCGACATCGAGGCCGCGGGCCGCGACGTCGGTGGCGACGAGGATCTGCACCATGCGCCCGCGGAAGGCGCGCATGACGCGGTCGCGCTGGTCCTGCGAGAGATCGCCGTGAAGCGCATCGGACACATAGCCGTCCGCGGCCAGCTTCACCGCCACCTCCTGCGTCTCCTGCCGCGTGCGGCAGAACACGATCCCGTAGAAGCCCGGCCGTGCGTCGATGATGCGTTTCAGCGCCTGGTAGCGGTCGCGCGCGTGGACGGTGTAGCACTCGTGCGTCACGTTCTCCGCGCCGGCGTTTCGCTTGCCGAGGATGAGTTCCTCGGGGTCGTGGAGGTACTGGCTCGCGATGGCGGCGACCTGGCGCGGCATGGTGGCCGAGAAGAGCAGCGTGCGCGCCTGCTCGGGCACGTCCTTCAGGATCCTCTCCAGGTCCTCCTTGAAGCCCATGTTCAGCATCTCGTCCGCCTCGTCGAGGACCACGCGCTGGACCTTCTCCAGCCGTACGCTGCCGCGGCGCATCAGGTCGTTCAGGCGGCCCGGCGTGGCGACGAGGATGTGGACGCCGCGCGAGAGGGTGCGCATCTGGACGTGGATCGGTGCGCCGCCATAGACCGGCAGCACGCGCAGGTGCGGTGCATAGCGGCCGAAGTCGGCAAGGTCCTTGGCGATCTGCAGGCACAGTTCGCGCGTCGGCGCGAGCACCAGGGCCTGGATTTCGGCGCGCGCGGGATCGGTGAGATGCAGCAGCGGCAGCCCGAACGCCGCGGTCTTCCCGGTGCCCGTCTGCGCCAGGGCCACCAGGTCGCGCTGGCCCTTGAGGAGAAGGGGGATCACCTTGTCCTGCACGGGCGTCGGCGTTTCAAATCCCAGTTCCGCCACGCCTTTCAGCAGGTCCGGGGAAAGTCCAAAATCAGAGAAGCTGCTCATACCTTATGCTACCGTGTTCCATCCCCCGCGGCGATTCATTTCACGGGCCGACCCGCACCCCCGCCCATCCTGCTATCCTGTCCGGCATGTCCCGCGAGGGCGGCTCCGGGGACGGAGGCGACGATCCGCGATGAAAAACACGATGCTGAGTGACAAGGCCTGGGCCCCGCGGCCCGTCATCGCGGGTCTTCTAGCCGCCGCCGCGTGGGTTGCGCAGGCCGGGGCGATGGAGGGACCGCGGCTCGAACTGCGGCGCGGCGAGACCTGCTTCCGGGACGGCGGCCGGCCGGCCTTTGTTCTGGGGCGGAACCCGGTGGGCCGGACCCCCGCCGCGTATGACGAACATTTCCGGCACGCCGCGGAGAACGGCGAGCGGTTCATGCGCATCCATTTCACCTACATCCCGCCGGGCGAGAAGGCAGGCGAGGTCGATGCGGGGATGTTGCGATCGTGGGATGCGGTCCTCGACGCGGCCGAACGGCGCGGGCTCGCCGTGCTGCCGGTCCTCGGCATCTGGTCCGACTGGAACGACGGAAGCAACAAGGAGAACTGGCACCTCTGGGACCGCAACCCGTTCAACGCCGCGCGGGGCGGTCCGGCGCAGCGGCCGGACGAGCTGTTCGACGACACGGCCTGCCGCCGGCTCTGGATGCAGCGGCTGGAGATCTTCGTCCGGCGCTGGTCGCCGCGCCGTGCGATCGTCGGCTGGGAGATCTTCTCGGAGCTCGATCTCGTCACCGGGGCGGACGAGGACCGCGCGGTCCGCTTCACGGAACTCGCCGCCGCGACGATCCGGAAGCTGGACCCGTTGAAGCGGCCGGTCACCGCATCCCAGGCCGGCGTCAACGAGTGGCCGAAGCTGCTGCGCAGCGACGCTCTGGATTTCATCCAGATCCATCCGTACGCAGGGGGTCCGCACGGCGGCCGTCTCGACGAACTGATCCTCTCGACCGTCCGCCAGCGGTTGGCGACGTACGGCAAGCCGGTCCTCATCGGCGAGTGCGGGCTCAGCGCGGCGCCGCCTCACGGCACGCTGGACGTGGCAGGGCGCGCGGAGACCGGCATCCGTCACGCGATCTGGGCCTCGGTGGTGAGCGGCGCGATGAACGGTCGCATGCTCTGGTGGCAGGACGGCTACGACCAGTTCGAGCAGGCCGACCTCTGCCGTCACTACCACGGGGTCGCCGCCTCCGCGGCCGCATTCGTCCGGGGGGTGGACGTCTCCGGCTTCGCTCCGATTTCCTGCGAGCCCTCCGCCGGACTGAAAGGAACGGTGATCGGCCATGACACGTTGCGGCTGGGGTGGTTCCGCGACGCCCGCTGCATTCCGCCCGACTGGCCGTCGGAGCCGCGGGCCGGCGAAACCGTCGTCATGGCCGCCCCGGGGTCCGCCTGGCGGGCGGAGTTCGTCGACCCGGTCACGGGGGGCACGGTCGGCGCCTGTGTGGTCCCCGTGCACGGCGGACGCATCCGGATCGCACTGCCGGAGTTCCGCGACAGCCTCGCGCTCCGGCTCAGCCGGGCGGATGGACCCGGCGGCGCGATACCCCTGGCCGGTCCGGCCGGTCCCTATACGGTCGCGCGGTGGAAGCAGGACTGGCCGGGGTGCGAGTGGGAGGACGGAATCTCCGAGGGAAGGTTGTCCGTCGTCGGGCGAGACGGCGGGATGGCGTTGCGGGTGGACTACGCGGTCGGCGGGATCGGTCCCAACAGGGGCGGCTGCGGCTGGCGATTCCCCATCGGAACCCATCGGTCCGCCGAGCTTTCGTACACAGTCCGCTTCGGCGCCGGATTCGACTGGTCCAAGGGCGGCAAACTCCCGGGCCTCGGCGGCGGGCCGGAGAACGTCGCGGGCGGGCGGCGCGCGACCGGCACCAACGGGTTCTCGTCGCGCCTGATGTGGGGCGATGGCGGGCGCGGACACGCCTATGCCTACCATGTCCGCCAGCCGGGCACCTACGGCGACAGTCTCCTGTTTCCCGAGGCGTTCCGCTTCCCGGTCGGGACCCCGGTGCGCATACGGATGCGCGTCGACATGAACGATCCCGGCCGGATGAACGGAGGGCTTCGCGTCTGGACGGCGGTGGGCGACGTGCGCGAAGAGCGGCTCGTGGTGAGCCGCGCCGACATGGAATGGCGAACGGCGGACACGTTCGGCGTCGATTCGGTCTACTTCGAGACCTTCCACGGCGGCGGCGACGCGTCGTGGGCGCCCTCGCGACCGAGTTCGGCGGAGTTCTCCGACATCCGGGTGGCCACGTTCGCCGCCCCCTGACCGGCTTCGCAGGCCGGCGCGCTTGAAGTGGCCCGCCCCGCCCCCTAGCATTCACGCATGAACCCGTTCCTGCGTCCTGCGGTCTCGGCGGCTTCCGCCCTTCTGATCCCCTGGCTCGCGTGCAGCGCCGAGCCGGCGGCCGGCGTGCGGTTGCTCTTCTCCGGCACGAATGACATCCGCGACACCTGGGGCCTTCTGCACTTCGCCGCGACGCCGATGCAGAAGATCGCGGAGTGCCCGTCGCCTGGCTTTCTCCCGGCCCTCTGCCGGCCGTCCACCGGCGGCACATGGGAGGTGTACGGACAGGCTTTCACCCGGGGTCCGGAGGCGCGCGAGCCGTTCCTCGAGTCGAACTCGTGGAGCATCGTCCGCGCCGTCACGCGCGATGGCATCACGTTCACGGACAAGGAGACGGTCTTCACGGGACCACCCGGGGCGTGGAGCGACCACTTCGGCCTCGCCTGGAACCCGGACGCGAAGGAGTTCCTCGCGATCAAGCTGCGGATCGACAAGGGCGGATTCGCCTACCGCGCCTTCTTCAGCCCCGACGGGCGCGCATGGACGGAGCATCCCGGCAACCCGCTCTTCTACGAGGCGGACTCCTTCGGCCTCTTCTGGAGCCCCGTCGCGCATCGCTTCGTCCTGACCTGCAAGTCGCTCCAGCCGCACCGCAAGCACATCAAGGACCACGGTGGGACGCATCCGCAGAACCAGGACAACGACCTGCGCGACCGCCGCGTGCTGGTCGTGAGGTCCAGCGCCGACGGGCGGACGTGGGAGCCTTCCGATTCGCTGGCCGACGTGTGGAACCGCAACGGCAACTATCGGCAGGTTCCCGCGAAGTACATGTCCGTTCCCGACGAGCGCGACCCGCCGGACATGGAGTTCTATCGCGGCATCGGGTTCTGGCACCACGACCGGGCCTACATGGTCGTGCTCAACTACGCCGCGAGCCGCCTCGTCCCCGGCAAACACGCGCCGCAACTCGACACCGAATGGTGGACGAGCCGTGACGGGCTGCGATGGGACCGTCCATTCCGCGGCGTGAATGCCCTCGGCGACACGTTTCCCGGCGTCTACTGCATCACGGCCAACCCGGTGATCGCCGGCGGCCGGATGTTGTTCCACTTCGGCGGCCGGGTGCTCGGCGTGGGGGAGGACCGGATCAGTTGCGTCGCCTCGCGCGCGAACGCCGAGTTCTCCACCGTACCGTTCCGGATGCCCGAGGCGGATCTCTCTCTCAATGCTGCCGTCCCCTCGCCGGACCGATCCTTCGCAACGCAGCAGGCCTACGTGATGGCCGGCGTACTCGATGAGAAGGGCGTGTCCGTGCCCGGCTTCGAGCCGGAGAAATGCGTCGTGCAGAAGGCCGACGCGACCGACCTGCCGCTGCGCTGGGAAGGGCGGTCCGCCCGCGAACTGGCTGGCCGGACGATCGCACTGCGCTTCTTCCTCCGAAGCGCAAGCGTCTACGCGGTGACGGCGAGGTAGGTCATCATCCCGGCGTTCGGCCCGCCCAGCGGTCGGGCCCTACCACGGACCGGAAGGGCGCACCGTCTCTGTCCCCGGCCATGTTGTCATCTACGTGTCGCGGCCGCGACACGTAGATGACAACAACGACCGGCATGGGGGCAGGGCAGTCTCAGTCCACGATCTACATATAGAATACTGCATCGCACATATTTACATCCATATTGCCGATCCGATTCGAAGAGCGACCGGGTGCGCTTCGGTGATCTCTGTCCCTCCGGCAACTGCGTCTCGTACCATTCTGGCCGGTTCCTGCCCGTGCATGGGCGCTTGCGGACAGCGCTT
>CAYRFK010000028.1:11105-22392 GCA_964423465.1 uncultured Verrucomicrobiota bacterium
CGCTTTCCGCCGGGGCTTTCGCGTGGCACCATCCCGGGATGAACACGATTCAGATGTCCAGGTGGGTTCTTACGATTCTCGTTGCGGCAGGCGCGGCGCGGGCGGGCGGGGTTCCATATGCCGATCCGTCGCCGCAGCGGTACGAACTGACGGCGCGCGCGAGCGAGATCGATCCGCGGGCGAGGCCGCACCCGGAGATCGAATTCGTTTTTGAAAAGGCCGGGAAGCCTCAGGATCTCCAGCACGCCTGCGTCGACACCCGCGTCGCGTCGCAGGGGCGGCTCGTGATCTGGATGATGGGTCACAGCGCGCCGCTGTTCGAACGGATCTCGGGCTACGGCCTCCACGCGATCCGCGTCCACTATGCGAACGGCTGGTTCTCGAAGTTCGGGAAGGAGCCGCCGCCGGTGGACGACAAGTTCCTTGGCAAGATCCGGCTTGAGGCGGCAACCGGCGAGGATTTCAGCGACGCCGTCGTTATCCCGAAGCCCGACGGCATGGCGGAGCGCGCCCTGCAGTTCGTGAAGTGGCTCGCGAAGACGAACCCGCAGGGACGCTGGGAGCAGTTCCTGGCGCCCGGCGGGAACAGCCTGCGTTGGGAACTCGTCACGATGGCCGGCAGCTCGCACGGGTCGACCACGTCCGCCCGCTTCGCCAAGCACCAGCGCGTCGACCGCGTCGTGATGTTCTGCGGGCCGCGCGACCAGTACGAGACCTGGCAGGCACTGCCGTCCGCCACGCCGACGAACCGCTACTTCGCGTTCAGCCACGTGTTGGACGGCGGATGGACCGGCCATCACTACGACCGCTCGTGGGAACTGCTGGGCTTGTATGCGTGCGGCCCGATCGTCGATGTCGACCGCGTCCCGCCGCCGTTCGGCAACTCGCGCCGTCTGGTCACGGCCGCCGACGTGAAAGGCGACGCGCGCCGCGCCCACGGGGCCGTCACGCCCGGCGGATCGGCCGTGAAGGATGCGTCCGGCGCGTACATTCACGAGGCGGTCTGGCGGTATCTCTTCCTGCACCCGGTCGATCAGGCGGGCGCCCCGGTTGCGCCGGATCCTTCCGTTCCTCGCGATTTGCGCCCGGCCGCCCCGTCGAAGTGACACCCCGTGACGCACGGTTCGGCGTTTGCGGGACGCCGCCGGGCGGGTATACTCGGAGATGCGCCACGGATCTGGCGCGGGAGGCTCACTCATGAAGCGGATCGTGTTCGTTGTTTCGGCTGCGCTCGCGCTCCACGCCACCTCGGCCCTCGCGCTCTGGGGGAAGACCGAGACCAAGACCGCCTCGGGCAATGCGGACCTGAAGCTCGGCGAGTACAAGGGTCTCAGGCACGCCATCGGCTGCAAGGGCTTTGAGAACGAGTCGGGCTGGGCCGGCGAGTGGAAGATTGGCGACAACCTGACCGTCATGCTCGAGTCGGCGCTCGTCGATTCCGGACGCTTCGTCCTGGTCGAGCGCGAGAAGCTGGGCGACGTGATGCTCGAGCAGGATCTCCAGGCCAGCGGACGCGCCGCCAAGACGAAGGATGTCGCGAAGACCGGCATGATCCGTTCGGCACGCTACATCGCCAGCGGCGCCGTGACCGAGGTCACGGAGAACCAGTCCGGCGCCGACGGCGGCATCCGGATCAAGGGCATCCGCCTCGGCGGCGGCCGCTCGGAGGCGCAGGTGACGGTGATCGTGAAGCTGATCGACACGACCACGAGCGAGATCGTCGCCAAGGAGCGGGTCGTCGGCAAGGCCGGCAACACGGGGATCCGTGTCGGCATCGATGTCGGCGGTGTCGGCACGGAGCTCGGCGGATTCAAGAAGACCCCGCTCGGCCAGGCCGCGCAGGACTGCATCAACCAGGCCGCCGCGTTCATCGCGAAGAAGATGGAAGTCTTCCCGTTCGAGGGCAGCGTCGTGAAGGTTGCCGAGAGCGGACAGGTAATCATCAACCGCGGCACCCAGTTCGGCGTCGAAGCCGGTCAGGAGCTCGTCATGGGATCCCTCGGCACCACGCTGCTCGATCCCGACACCGGCGAAGTCCTCGGCAAGGAGGAGGGCAAGGTGATCGGCAAGCTGAAGGTCGCCAAGACCCTCGAGAAAATGTCCTACTGCGACGTGACGGAGGGCGAGAAGAGCCCGCCGGCCGGAACCGTCGTCAGCGCGAAGTAGACGCCGGCAACGGCCTCGCGAATCCGGGCGGCCGCGGTTGCGGTCGCCCGGGCGTGCGCGAAAGGGTGGGGGGACGCATGGATACGTTGTGGGCGCCGTGGCGGATGGAGTACATCAAGGGGCCGAAGCAGGAGGGGTGCTTCCTGTGCGACATCCTGCGCGAAGGCGGGGACGACCGCGCCAACCTGGTGCTCAAGCGCGGCACGGTCTGCGCGGTGGTGATGAATCGCTATCCCTACAACAACGGCCACCTGATGGTCGCGCCCTACCGGCACATCGCGAGGCTGGGTGACATGACGCCTGCGGAGCGGCTCGAGATGATGGATCTCCTGGACGCCTCCATCGCGGTCCTCACGGCGGAGATGCGCCCGGAGGGCTTCAACGCGGGCCTCAACCTCGGCCGGGTCGCGGGTGCGGGGCTTGAGACCCACCTGCACATGCACCTCGTGCCGCGCTGGAACGGCGACACGAATTTCATGCCGGTGATCGGGGAAACCAAGGTGATCCCGCAGGCCCTCGACGACCTCTGGGCCGTGCTGCGGCCGCGGTTCGACTGACCGGCCTACTTCTTCTCGCCGAACACGACCGCCTCGAAAACCTCGAACCGCGCGCCCTTGCGCCATGCGTCCGCGTCCAGCCCGGCCTTCATCGCAAGATGGGAGAGGGTAGTCGCGACATCCCAGCCCTGTTCCGGGGCGACCTGCGGGAGGAAGACGGCGGACCGCTCGTCCTTGTGCAGCACGATCCCGTGCTTTCCGAGAACGATCTCCTTCCACGTGGCAACCTCGCGCGGCTCGGACAGGGCGGAGATCTCGATGTCGCAAACCGCCAGTTCCAACTCGGTCAGCGGCTCAAAGCGGTGGTCCCTGAATGCAGCGTTGAGAGCATGGTCGATCACCGCCTCGTGCAGCGAACGCGTCGGAAAGATCTCGCCGATACAACCGCGCAGATCGCCGTGCTTGTGCAGCGTGACAAAGGCCCCCGCGGTCTGGCGCATGCCGGCCGTCACGGGAAGGCCGAGGTCCCTCGCCGCCACCTTCCGGCGCGTCGCGAAGTAGTTCTGGATCGTCCCGCGCGCGAGGGCGAGCAGGGCCTTCCGGTCCGCATCGGGGATGTCCATCACGGGTCCTCTTCCCTTCTTCACGGAATTCTCCTTTTCGACGGGGTGGGGGAGGGGCTTCGGCGTCCACCGGCAGCGGACGGCGGCGCTGACGTAGCTGACGGTGTTCTCCCAGTCGCCCGTGATACGTCCCGAGGTGTCGTACTTGAGCAGACGCACCCCGGCGTCGTCGGGAAGCATGGAGAGGAGAATCGCCACCGGGTCGCGGCCGCAGATCGAGGCGCCGGTCCGGTCGATGTAGCGCCGGAAGCCGTCGGGGTCGCGCGCCTGGATGAACTCGAAGGCGCCCATGTCGAGCTTCTTCAGGCCCGCCTCGACGTTCGTCGTGAAGGGCACGAATTCGAACCGCGGGCCGTAGTGGGTGAAGTCGGTGCTGGCGACGACCAGCGTGGACTCGTCGATCTCGGCGCGCAGGCAGTCGGCCGCCTCGCGGATCGCATGGTCGTCCATCTGCCCGATGACGAGCGGGACGAGCTTGAACGGGCCGAGCGCCGCCTGCAGCACGGGGAACTCGATCTCGATGCTGTGTTCGCCCGGCATCGCCTGGGCAACGGGGCGGAAGAGCGGATAGCGCTGCAGGCGCCGCACGAAGGCGGTGTCGATGGGGATCTCCCCGAGGATGGTGGCGTAGTGCGTCGCCTCCGGTACGGCGACGGCATTGCGCATGGGCACGCGGTGCGTGGGGCCGAGGACGACGACGCGGCTGAACTTCCGCCCCTCGACCACCTGCGCGCCGTGCGCCGCGACGGCGCCGGAGAACTGGTAGCCCGCGTGGGGCAGGATCAGGGCGGAGACCGCGTCGTCCCGTGTCTCGCCGGACGCCCCGCGCGCCGCCGCCAGTTCAGCCTGCAGCGCCGCGGGATCAGCCGTGTACCACGAGCCTGCCAGCCGCGAGGTGAGGCATGTCTTCTCCACCGTCTTCATGTCCGTCGTCTCCTTCGCCGATCCATCCGCATCCGTGCCGGCGCCGGCCGCCCCGCACGTGGCGGCGCACGCTGCGCACAGCACCGTCAGCGCCGCCGTTCGGATCCCCGGGCTATTCCCCATCGCGTTCATGCGTGCCGGATCCTTCCCGCACCTACTTCATCAGCGGCGCCAGAAGCAGCAGTGCCGCCGTGGCGATGGTGCAGGCGACCAGTGCCGAAAGAAAGCCGATGCCCACCCAGTCGCGGAAGCGGACGTGCACGTGCGAGTTTTTCTCCAGGAGGCCGAGCGCGACGATGTTGGCGGTGCTGCCGATCAGCGTGATGTTGCCGCCGAAGCAGGCGCCGAAGAGGAGCGCCCACCACAGGGGCATGGCGGGGACGGTCTTCCCGAGCTCGTGGATCACGGGCGATGCGGCGGCGACGAAGATGACGTTGTCCACGAAGGCCGAGCCCAGGGCGGACATCGTCATGATGGCCGGCACCAGCACCGCCGGGTTGGTGCCGAACTGCCGGGCGACCGCATTCGCCGCGCGGGTGGTCACGCCCGTGTACTCCAGGGTCCCGGCGATGGCGAAGAGGAGCATGAAGAAGAGCAGCGTCCACCAGTCGACCTCGCGTTCCACGTAGTGCCGCGCGCGGTCGTGCTTGGCGATCATGATGATGCCGGCGCAGATCAACGGGGCGACGAGAAGGACGCTGTTGCGCTCCAGGCCCAGCCAGGTTTCGAGCGCGTGGTGCGAGGCGATCATGGCCAGGGTCAGGGCGAGGACCAGCAGCCCGCGCTGGTACGGGATGTCCATCTTCGAGACCAGGCTGAGGTTGCGGCGCAGGCGGTCCTGGAGGGCGGCATCGAACTCCGCGATCTCCCGCCGGTACCAGTACAGCGTCAGGGCGATGGTGGCCGCGAGCGCCAGCAGCATGACCGGGAAGGCCCAGATCATGAAGTCCTGGAACGTGAACCCCGCCTGCGTGCCGATGAAGATGCCGACCGGGTTGCCCATCATCGTCCCCGCGCTGCCGACGTTGGTGCACAGCACGCAGAGGATGAGGTGGGGGGTCGGGTTGATCTTGAGGCGGCCGCACACCTGGAAGATCAGCGCGGAGATGAAGATGATGGAGGTGACCTCGTCGACGACGCACGCCAGCATCGCCGACGCGGCGGCCGCAACGGCCATGAACTTGCGCGCCGTGATGCGCGGGATCGAGAGGATCATCTGCACGACCCACGTGAAGAAGCCCAGGTCTCGCAACGCGCCGACCACGATCATCATGCCGACGAGGAAGAGGATCACGGGCAGCGCCGCGGCCTCGACGAAATGGGGGATGCTCAGCGTTTTCGTGAAGACGAGCACGCTGATCCCGAGGAACGCGATCGCGAGGCGGAACTCCCAGAAGAGCAGCGTGCCCAGAAGGATCGCGAGGAATACGGAGGTCGCCAGCGCCTGCAGCGGTTCCAGCCCGCCCCACCGGCCGAGGATGCCCGTGGCGAAGCTCGCAAGGAGGAGGATCACCCAGCGGCGCAGCAGGGGGCCGCGCGCCGTGGGAGGCGGGGGCGTGATAGGTGTATCCTCCATCGTCGCGCCCCTCCTACGCCCAGAAGAGCTGGGTCACGAAATCCTCGACGTCGATGACGCCCAGGAACCGGCGTCCGTCGACGACGAGGATCTGTCGCGTCGACTTCATGAGGAAAAGCCGGGCCGCCTGGATCGCCGGGAGATCCGGAGGCACGGCGATGAACTCCTCGCGGAGGATATCGGCGATCCGTGTCTCACGGTCCCGGCGCAGCACGTCGGCAAACGGCTGAAAATGGAGGATCGGCGAGAGGTCCTGCATCCAGAGCAGGTGCTCGGGCAGGCTCAGCCGGAGGAAGTCCTCCACGGCCACCACACCCCGCACATCGCCGACTTCGTCGATCACGGGGATGTCGCGCACATTGTGCGTACAGAAGGCGTGCAGGGCGTCCGCCAGCGTGTCGGCCTCGGACAGGGTCACGGGCTTCCGGCGCATGACGTGGGAGACGGAAAGGTAGGGCGGCAGATCGGCCACCCCGTCGGTGAAGAACGCGAGGATGTTGTCGGGCGATTCGCACGCCCCGACGCAGCGCGCCACATCGACCTCGCGCAGGCGCTGCATCAACGCGGCAACGATCCGCAGGTAGGCGCCGGGTTCCGAGCGAGGGGTGAGCACGAGGATGAGGACATGCACGGGGGGCTTCCCGGCCGCGAATGGAATCCCGCCGCGCGACACGCCGATGGCGATCCGCGGTCGCGGAAGGCCATCCAGCCGCGCATGTGGAAGCGCGATGCCGGGCGCCAGGTCGGTCGCGCCGATCCCCTCGCGCGCCAGCACGGCCTCCCGCGCGACCGCGACATCAAAGCCATCGTCGCCACTGTGAAGCCGCTCGAGAAGCGCGCTGATCGCCTCGCCGCGGTCGACGGCATCCATCGGGCAGACGATCTGCTCCCGGCGAAGCAGGTCCGCAAGTTTCCAAGTGTCGGATCGGTCGTCCATCGCCGCGTTCTCCGCGGCGAGGATAGTCGTCCCGGCTTGTGGAAGTAAAGAACGGGGGCCGGAATTCGCGGGCCGTCAGCTACCAGCTCCGGATGTCGTCGTAGACCTTCTTCGAATCCGAAGGGTCGTTGTCGGTGATGTTGTTCGGGACGTTGTTGGGGCCGTAGCACCAGACGGCCAGCTTCCGGCCCGGCAGGCCCTTCCCGCTGAACTCGGTCAGGCCGGCCATGTCCTGCATGTTGCCGATGCTCTCGCTCATGTCGCTGTCGAAGGCAAATCGGTACGGCATGTTCCAGGGGTCCAACATCGTGATCTTTCCATTGTAGACATTGGTCGCCAGCGCGCTGAGCTTCAGGAACTGCCGCCCGCGCGGATTCTTGGCCTTCTCCGTCGCGTTGGCGGGCACGCCCATCAGGATGCGAAGCAGATCGTCGGTGAAAAAGTTGTTCACGGTGCTGTCGGTGAGCGGCCAGCGGCTGTATTCGCGGAAATAGCCCTCCAGGGCCGAGTAGAGGGCGTTCACTTCAACGTCGGCCCGCCGACGGTCGGCGGCATCCATGGCACGGTTGACCATGGGGAACACCAGGGCCGCGAGGATGGCGATGATTCCAATGACCACGAGCAGTTCAACCAGGGTGAACCCCTTGCGCCAGCGCCCGCGGCCCTGTCCGTCCGCCACTTCGTTCGTGACTGTCGTATTCATGCAACGTCTCCCGAACCGCCGGCCCGGCTCTACGCCACCGGATCTCTGATCCATGTTCGCACGTTCCGGGCCCGCGTCAAGTGCGGGGAACCCCATGCGGAGGGCTGCGCAGGGCTGGCGCGGCGGCGCGGGGCGGCTATAGTGCCTCTTTCGGAGGAACAGACATGGCGGCAATCCAGGAAACGGCGCAGCTGGTGGTGATCGGCGGCGGACCGGCGGGCTACCCGGCGGCATTCCACGCGGCCGACCTCGGCATGGACGTCACGCTCGTCGACCTGGAGGAGAACCCGGGCGGCGTATGCCTCTACAGGGGCTGCATCCCCTCGAAGGCTCTGCTGCACGTCGCCCGGTTCCTCGAGGAGGCGGACGAGATCGGGCACTGCGGGGTCTGCGTCGCCAAACCCTCGGTGGACCTCGCGAAGCTCCGCGCATGGAAGGAGAGCGTGGTCGGACGTCTCACCGGCGGTCTCGGCCAGCTCCGCGGCGCCCGCAAGGTGCGGTTCGTCCGCGGTCGCGCGACCTTCCTCAATCCGCACACGATCGAGGTCGCAACCGACGCCGGCCCCGTCCACATTCCGTTCCGCAAGGCCATCCTCGCCACCGGCTCGCGACCGGCGGTCATCCTGGGTTTCCCGGTCACGCCCCGCGTCATGGACTCAACCGCCGCGCTGGAGCTGCCGGACATCCCGGGCCGGATGCTGGTCGTCGGGGGTGGCTACATCGGCCTCGAACTGGGCAGCGTCTACGCAGCCCTCGGCTCGAAGGTCAGCGTGGTGGAACTCCTGCCCGGACTTCTGCCCGGGGCCGACCGCGACCTCGTCGCCCCGCTCGCGAAGCGTTTGGCGAAGAAATTCGAGGCCATCCGGCTTGGCACGAAGGTCGCCGCGATGAAGGACGACGGCGCCCGGCTGCACGTGACGTTCGAGGGGCCCGACGGCACCCGGGAGGAGACCTTCGACCGCGCCCTCGTCTCCGTCGGCCGCAAGCCGAATAGCGAGAACCTCGGTCTCGATCGCGCCGGCATCGAGACGGACCGCCGCGGGTTCGCGGTCGTCGACCTCCAGCGCCGCACGTCGAACCCCGACGTCCACGCGATCGGCGACATCGCCGGCGAGCCGATGCTCGCGCACAAGGGCACGCACGAGGCGCGCGTCGCCGTCGAGGCGATCTCCGGCCGCCGCGCCGCCTTCGAGCCCCGAGCGATCCCCGCGGTCGTCTTCACCGATCCCGAGATCGCCTGGGTCGGCCTCACGGAGACGGAGGCGGAGAAGGCCGGGCAGAAGGTTGCCGTGGCGAAGTTCCCGTGGACGGCCTCCGGCCGCGCGCTGACGCTCGAACGCCAGGAGGGCCTCACCAAGCTGGTCGTCGATCCCGAGACCCAGCGCGTGCTCGGCGTCGGGCTGACCGGCGTCGGCGCGGGCGACATGATCGCCGAGGGGGCGCTGGCCATTGAGATGGGCGCGCTCGCCTCCGACCTCGCCCTGACCATCCATCCGCACCCGACCCTTTCGGAAACCGTCATGGAGGCCGCCGAGGTTTTCTACGGCCATTGCACGCACGTCGCGAAGAAGGGACAGGAACAGCCAACATCCAATCTCCAACAGCCAACAGCCAACGTTCGTCCGTCGTAGACGCGGCGCCCCCGCCGCGTTCCGGGGGGATTCCCGAAGGAATGGCCGCGCTCCGCTTCCTTCGGGAACGCAAGCCCACGCGGCGGGGGCGCCGCGTCCACGGCCCTCCGTCGTTGGAGATTCGATGTTGGCTGTTGGGTGTTGGATGTTGAATTTTGCGTCCTTTGCGTCTTTGTGTTGCCCCTTCCGATGGGCAGGCAGGAGTGCCTGCCCCACGGCCGGCGGGTCGTTCGCCTTATGGCCGGAAACGGCGTGGTCGCTTTGATGCTTGAAACGGGAGCGGGAAGCGGATTCTCTGCACGCATCATGAACTGGGCTTCCATCTTCGATTGGGACGGCGTGATCGTGGACTCCTCCGCGCATCACGAGCGCAGTTGGGACCGGCTGGCCGCGGAGGAGCGGCTGCATCTTCCCGACGGCCATTTCCACCGCGGCTTCGGGATGAAGAACGAGGAGATCATCCCAAAGTTGCTGGGCTGGACGCAGGATCCCGCCGAGGTCCGCCGGCTGTCGCTGCGCAAGGAGGCCATATTTCGGGAGCTCGTCGGCACCTCGGGCATCGCGCCGCTGCCGGGCGTCGTGACGTGGCTGGGCCGTCTCGATGCCGCCGGGATCCCGCGCATCATCGCCTCCTCAACGCACCGCGAGAACATCGAGACGATCCTCGCCGTGCTCGGGCTGGACGGATTCGCCGGGATCGTCGCTGCGGACGACGTCCGCCGGGGCAAGCCCGACCCCGAGGTCTTCCTCACCGCCGCACGCCGCCTCGGCGTCGACCCGGCACGTTCCGTTGTCTTTGAAGACGCCCCCGCAGGCATCACCGCCGCCTTGGCCGCCAGCATGAGCGTCGTCGCGGTGACCACCACACACCCGGCCGATCGCCTCATCGGTGCCCACAAGATCGTGAGCCGTCTGGATGAATTGACGACGGACGACGTGGGCCGCTTGGTCGGCATCCACCGCTGATGGCCCCGTTCCGCTAGTCGTTATCAAGGATTGACTTCGGTCGGAGAATCTCCACACTGGCGTCAGGCGCGGCCGGCATTCCGCCGGCCCGGATTGGAGTGCATCGGGAGGTTCTGACCATGAAGAAAGTTATGGGGATTGCGGCCGGTCTGGCGGTGTTCTCGTGTCTCGGCCTGTTCGGTTGCAGTGGGGATGACGACGATGCGGATGTCAACACGGTCAACGTCACCAATGTCACCACGGTTGCGGAGGAGGACGATGCGGATCCCGCCCCGGGGCCGGCGATGCTGTACACCACGACCGAATCCTGGGCCATGCACGCCACCAAGGCGGCCGGCGCCGTCGCTCCCGCTGCGGGTACCATCACGGCACTCGTGGTCTCGCACATGAATTCCGACATGCGCATGACGTTGGAAAAGGGCGGGGCGACCGTCGCGGGCCCGTCGCAGGGCGCGAACGTGTCCCTGTCCACTCCGGTCAGCGCCGGGCAGCATGTGCAGGCCGTCGTCTTCAACCCGAGTGGCGTTGCCGTCACCTGCACCCTTACGCTGACGTACAATCCTTAGACCATAGGCGTCTGCGGGCGCGGGTTCCCTAACTCCCGCCGCGGACGCGGACCGAGCCGTTCTTCCGACGTTCCGTGCCCCGAACAGGGATGCGGAACGGCGGAATGGCTTGGACGTTTCCGCTTGCGGCGGGGTCGGGGTGTGGAATACTCCATCCACGGCGCCGCCCGTTCCAAGCGCCGGGGAGAATGATCATGTCCAAGGGAATTATCGCCTTCATCGCCGTGCTGGTGCTCGTGCTGGGCTTCGGCGGGTGTTCCGCCATTTCGTCGAAGAACAGTTTCGTGACATTGGATGAGGCCACGACCGCCGCGTGGGCCAACGTCGAGACCGTACTGCAGCGGCGCTACGACCTGATCCCGAACCTCGTGAACACGGTGAAGGGCTTCGCCGCGCAGGAGAAGTCCATCCTCGAGGAAGTCACCCGCCTCCGCAGCCAGTGGGGCCAGGCGCTCGGTACGGCGCAGAAGGTCGAAGCCGCGGGGCAGATGGAGGGCGCGCTCGCACGCCTGCTCGTCGTGGCGGAGAAGTATCCCGAACTCAAGTCGAACCAGAACTTCCTCGCGTTGCAGGACGAGCTCGCGGGCACCGAGAACCGGATATCGGTCGAGCGCCGCCGCTACAACGAGGCGGTGCAGGCCCTCAATACGGCGATCCGCCGCCTGCCGGGCAGCATCTGGGCCGGGATCTTCGGCTTC
>CAYRFK010000028.1:22492-34715 GCA_964423465.1 uncultured Verrucomicrobiota bacterium
CCAGCACGAGCCGGCATCCGGCGAGATATTCGGGGATGTCGACGAACTCATCGACGCTGTGGGCGCCATGCTGGCCGCAGCCGAGCGTGACCGTCGGAATGCCCTTCTGTGTCAGCGGATTCGCGTCGAGCCCGCCGTTCATGCGCACCGTGACGGGCTTCAGCCCCTGTTCCTTCGCGGCGAGGCAGGCGAAGCGGACGGCCGGATGGCTGTCGGGCAGCCGGAAGGCCGCGTAGTCGGACTCGGTCCGGAACTCAACCCGGCCCCGTTCACCGCGGACGTTGCGCACCGAGCGGGCCGCCGATTCGAAAGCGCGGCGGTGGGCCGCCGTGATGACCGACAGAAATTTGGGATCGTGGCTGCGGCATTCGCCCCGGACGAAGACGTGGTCCGTGACTTGGTTCGTTGCCTCGCCGCCGCGGATGATGCCCACATTGGCCGTTCCGGCCCGCTTCCCCTTGCGGATCAGGCCGAAGAAGCCCTTCGCTGCAACGGTCTCGATCGCGCGCGCGGCGGCCAGCATCGCGGATACACCGTCCTCCGGATGCATCCCTGCGTGGCTCGACCGCCCGCGCACGTCCGCCTCCCAGCGCGTCGCGCCGATGGCGCCCGTGATGATCTGGTTCGGATCGCCCGAGTCGAGATTGAACGCCATCGCTGGTTGGCCGAGGTCGGAGGGCCGGACCGCCTTGGAGCCGTAGAGGCCGATCTCCTCCGCGATCGGGAAGAAGAGGGTCAGCGGCGGGTGCGGCCGTTTCTCGCGCAGCACGACCTCGGCCGCGGCGACGACCGCCGCGACGGCGGTGCGGTTGTCCGCCCGGACGGCCGTGGCGCCCTTGGCTACGATGCGGTCGCCGCAGCGTACCGGCACGGCGCCGCGGCACAGCGGTACCGTGTCCATGTGGCCGAGGAACATCCGGCGCGGCGCGCGGAAGGTGCCGGGGATCTTCACGATCAGGTTGCCGACGGTGAAGGTGCCCTTGAGCCGGCGGTGGGCGTTGTCGTGGCGGATCCACGACGCCTTGCACCCCGCGTCGACCAGCCGGCGGCGGATCTCGTCGCACACCGGTCCCTCCTGCCCGCTCATCGCCTCGATCCCGAGGAACGCCATCAGGTGGTCGAGCGCGCGGCCGTCGAAAACCTCGTTGCTTCCGCTCATGAAAACGTCTCCATGGATGCGCGTCGCATGACGCGCCGCACAACGTAGCATCCCGGACCGCCAAAGCAATGCAGAGGGCGGGGGGAAGCACCGCCCCTCTTTGCGTTTCCGCCGCCACATCGTATGATGTTGCTTTCAGGGCCGGTTTGGCCGGTCCATGGAGCGAGTCATGATCATCGTGATGCGGCAGGGTGCGTCCCGACAGGAAATCGCGGACGTCGAACAGGAAATCCGGCGGTACGGCTACACGCCGCACCCGATCGTGGGCGTGGAGCGCACCGTCATCGGCGCGATCGGCGACGACCGCGGCAAGGAGCGGCTGCAGGCTCTCGAGACGACGGCCGGCGTCGAGCGCGTTATCCGCATCCTGAAGCCCTACAAACTCGCCGGGCGCGAGCTTCACAAGGAGAAGAGCCGGGTCGAGGTCGCCCCGGGCGTTGTTTTCGGCGGGAAGAAGATCCCGGTGATCGCCGGGCCCTGCTCGGTCGAGGGGCTGGACATGATCTGCGCGACGGCGGAGGCGGTGAAGGCCGGCGGGGCGACGGTCCTGCGCGGCGGAGCCTACAAGCCGCGTTCGTCGCCCTACGCGTTCCAGGGGCTTGCCGAGGATGGGCTCAAGATGCTCGCCGAGGCGCGCGCGCGGACGGGCCTTCCGATCGACACCGAGGTCATGAGCGAGACGCTCGTTGAGAAGGTCGCCGAGTACGCCGACATCATCCAGATCGGCGCGCGCAACATGCAGAACTTCGACCTCCTCAAGGTCGTCGGGCAGACCCGCAAGCCGATCCTGCTCAAGCGCGGTCTCGCCAATACGATTTCGGAATGGCTGATGGCCGCCGAGTACATCCTGTCGCAGGGCAATCCCAACGTGATCCTCTGCGAGCGCGGGATCCGCACGTTCGAGACGGCGACGCGCAACACGCTGGACCTCAGCGCCGTCACGGTGCTCAAGCGCGAGACCCACCTGCCGGTCGTCGTCGACCCGAGCCACGGCACGGGCGCGGCGGAGTACGTCGAGGACATGGCCCTCGCGGGCATCGCCGCCGGTGCGGACGGCATCATGATCGAGGTTCATATGAACCCGCACGAGGCGTGGTCCGACGGCGCCCAGTCCCTGACCCCCGCCCGCTTCGCCGAGACGATGGTGAAAATGCGCGCCGTTGCCGCCGCCGTCGGGCGGGAAGTGTAGCCAGGCGTCCAGAGTCGGGCAGAGGCGAGGGACGGGGGTCGAGGGGCGATGCTCGCATCAGGCCGCGCGGACGGTCGGGAATGTCGCCCCGCCCTACGGATCGCGAAAGGGATTGATGACCCGGACGCCGCCGTAATCCTGGCGGTGGTTGAGGTCCTCCGTGAGGAGATCCCGAGCCCCGGATGCTCGCGCCGCCTCGAGAATCAAGGCGTCCCACAGGGAGATTTGCCAGCGGGCCTGGGCCTCCATGGCGGCGACGAGCAGGGACCACGTGTTATCGATCACGGGCCAGGATCCGAAATCGCGCACGACCCTTGCGGCCTCCACCGGCGTGCAGCCCCGGCGCCTGAGATTCACGTGAAGTTCCTGTAGCACCTGTACGCTGAGGGCGGTCTCCCCGAGCATCCGCCATCCTTCTTCCACAAGCCTTGTGGCTACGGTCCTCTTGGCCGGGGCGTCGAGGTCGAAGGCGTAAACCAGGATATTGGTGTCAAGGAAGCGGTGCGCGGCCATGGGCCTGCTCCCTTGTGAGCGCCGTACCGCCCAGGTGGAATCCCTGCCGCAAACGAGCCAGCGCCTCGTCACGGCCGGCATCTCCGGCGTCGGACACGGTCACCAGGTTCAACCCTGCGATCACCAATTCCTTAAGAGTAGTCCGCCGCTCCGCCGCCGCGATCTTGGCCCGGTGTAGCAGTGAATCGGGAAGATCAATGGTCGTCTTCATATGGCCACAAGTACAGCTCTGCGGCCTGATCGTCAACATCTCGTCGCGCTCCATCACGGACGAGATCGCGTCCGCCGCCTGGAAGCGGCTCGGCGTTGGCTCCACAGGCGCGCTTCACAGTCGGCGATCTCATTCACCTCGCCGGCTTCAGTTCCGCGAATCCGCCGGGCAGGCGGGCGAGGTGGGTTTTCAGCGCCGCCTGCATCTCCGCGAGCTTTGCCGCGTGCTCCGGCTTCTTCGCGAGGTTGATCTGTTCGCCGGGGTCGGAGGCGAGGTCGTAGAGTTGGTCGGCGTCGAAGTAGGCGGCCTACCGCAGCGGGGACGCGCCTCCAAGGCGCGGGCGCATGGAGCCCCAAATCATCGGCTGAGCCGGGGCGATCGGGAATGGACGACGCTTCGAGGGCCTCCCGAAGGGTGTCGGCGGAGCGGCGCCCTCCAGGCCCGTCCTCTCGTATCCCTATGGAACAGGTTCTGGAGGGCCGCGCTCCGTCGCGGCCGTATCCACGCGCACTTCAGCCGGGTCTTGCCCGCGTGCGGCGTGCGTAGCCGATGTTTTTGGGGAGTCGGGCGGCCTTGACGTTGATGGAGCCGGCGGGCTAGCGTCGTCGTCATGCAACGGGTTTCGCAGGACGGGCCGGAGGCGATCGGGCGGCGCGAGGCGTTCCGGCGGATCGCCGGCGGCGCGGCCCTCCTCGCGATGGCCCCGCTGGCCGCCAACGCGGCGGACGACAGTCCACGGGAGGGTTCGGCCATGGCGCACAAGGTGCTCATCATCGTCGGCGATGCGACGGAGACCGTCGACACGCTCTATCCCTATTTCCGCCTGATCGAGGGCGGCTACGAGCCCGTCGTGGCGGGACCGGAGAAGCGCCGCTACAACATGGTGATGCACGAGGTGAAGCCCGGCTGGGACATCACGCGCGAGTGGGAGGGCTACACGATCGAGGCCCGCATCGCCTTCCGCGACATCAAGCCCGAGGAGTATCTGGGCATCTTCTTCAGCGGCGGCCGCGCGCCGGAGTACATCCGCGACAACCCGGACCTGATCCGCGTGACGAAGTACTTCTTCGAGAAGAACAAGCCGGTCGCCAGCGTCTGCCACGGAGTCGAGATCCCCGCGCGCGCCGGCTGTGTGAAGGGCCGCCGCATGGCGACGGTGGCCAAATGCCAGTTCGACCTCGAGGTCTGCGGCGGAATCTTCGTGAACGAGCCGTGCGTGGTCGACGGAAACCTCGTCAGCGGCCGCACGTTCCACGATCACGGCGCCTACATGGGCAAGTGGATGGCGATGCTCGACGCCGCCCGCGCGAAAGCCGGCGCATGACCTCCGCCCCCTTCTCGGGGCGGGCGGGCCGGGGTGGACGGGCGTCGAACGGAGGGCTCCGGAGATGGGCGACAATCTGCTTCTGATCGTGCTGACGGCGCTGGCGACACTCGCCGGGGCGGGGTGGGCGACGACGGTCTTCCGGCGGCGGCGGGCCGCGCCCGCGATCTCGGTCCAGTCCGGCCTGCAGCACCTGCGCGCGGTCGGACACCTCTCCGTCTTCAAGGCCGTCACGCGCGAGATCGTCACCGAGACCGACCACACGTGGGGCGAGCTCGGCAAGAAGTACCTGTCGTGGATCCTCTCGACGAAGAAGATGGCGATGATCTTCGAGTTCGAGATCGACTTCCGCTACTACCTGCGCCGGCCCGAGTTCGACGTCGTGCCCGCGGCCGACGGCTCGGTGGTCGTCCGCATGCCGCCGTGCCACCACGACGCGCGCATCCGCGACATCCGGTTCTACGACGAGCAGCGCTCGCGCCTCCTGCCGTGGCTGCTGCCCGACCTGGTGAACGGGTTCCTTTCGGGCGGCTTCACGGAGGAGGACAAGAACCGCCTCGTCTCCGCCGCCAAGGCGCACGCCGAGGCGCAGGCCCGCCTGCTGATCGACAACCTCCAGCCCGAGGTCCAGGCCTCGGCGAAGGCCACGCTCCAATCCCTCGCGCGGGCCTTCGGGGCCGACCGCCTGACCTTCGACTTCAGCGGCAGCGCCGGCGCCCCCGAGATCACCGTCGACGTCGCCCGCAAAGCCGCCTCCTGACCCCGAAGCGGGGACAGAGAACGCACGGCTATGCCTTGATCGTGGCGATGCCGTAACGGGAGAGTGCTTCGTCGCGTGTGACCAGCGTCAGGCCTTCGACGATCGCCTGGGCGACGAGCAGGCGGTCAAAGGGGTCGCGGTGGACACGGCTTCGCGCCTCCATCCGCCTTCATTCCAAATGCCTCCGCGATCTCCGGCGGCAGCGAGTCGAAGTCGGGGGAGATCCGTATCTGTCCCCGCAGACTGCCCGGCTGCCGCGGCCGCCCGGACCGGCGATAGGGCTGCAGGACGGCCACCGGCTTCCGTGCACGGCTCAGGATGACCTCCTCGCCACGACTCACAAGATCAAGAAGCTCAGATAGATGAGCTTTCGCCTCTGTCACTGTGTTCACAATCATGGCTGCCACCTCTGCATGCGACCAGACCAGATCTGGTCTTTCATTAAGTCTACCATGCAAACAGGAGCCGTCGACGCGAGGAATCATGCTCTCTGTCCCCGTTTCCCCCGTTTCCCCAGGATCGACAGGATGTCGACGGCCGAATGAAGACGCGAGACCGGGAGGGCCGCCGGCCCCGGCGGCCGAACAGGAGATCCCGGGAAACGCGGGTGGGGACAGAGATGTGCGCGGCACGGGGACAGAGAAGGTTCTGTCGCCGTCGATTGGCCGTTGCCGTTGCGGCGGGCTTCCAAGGATTGGACGATGCAATACGCTCGGCTTCCAAGGGTTGGAAAGCAACAGCACCGTGACGCAGGCTCGGCCTCGCATAGCTCGGCCCTCCATTGCAGGAGAGGGGCAAGTGGCCGGTGTCGAGTGCCGGGATGTCCCCTTCGTTGGACGTTACGCTACTTGGCGGGCGGGGTTGGGGTTTCCGATGCCTCAGGAGGATCCAGACCAGCGCTCCGACGGACAGGACGGCGAGGACGGAGAGCAAGGGGGCGGGGGAGCGAGTGCGCGGGGGATCGGCCGGGGCGGCGGACGGGCGGGGCGGATAGCGAACCATGCCGTCGACGATCTCCACGCCCAAGACCGACCCCGTTACACCCGTCGGGGAAGAGGGCATCCTGATCCGTGGCAGCATCGGCTCGCCCTTCGCCTTCATCTCAGCGTAGCGCCGGATGTCCGCCCGGATTCGCTCGCGCCTGCGCGGATCTTCCCAAGCCCTGGAAACGAACCCGTCGTACGAACGGATTTGGTCGCTGCCGCGGCGTGTCTCCCGGCCGGACGCATCAAACTCGAACCAGGGAAGCTCAAGCAAGTATCTTGAGGTGGGCCTGACCAACATCTTCGACCATTCCTCCGGCATGCGGTACTGGTCTCGGATCCTGTAGGCGATTGAGACGTCTGCCTGCGGCGGGATCTCCTGCGTGCCTTGCGGAACGAATTCAAGATCGGGATCGATCACCATGGTATCCGCACCGTCGAAGGAGATCCCGGGGCCGAGAACGAGTCGGTCCGTCTTCGTAATGGGTACGAGTTCGTACGCTGGACATCGATCACTGGTGTTCGAGTACGTGACGATGACCGTCGGATCGGAGGCCGTGAAGTCCGGAGGCAAAGTCACGCTGCACTGGACGACGGGAAAGTGCGGCTCGCCCAGATCCAAGTCCCGGTCGGCGCTATGCCCCGTATCCAAGGCAGCCACCGCGAGAACCGCTATCAGCGTGCTCAGGAGAAACCTATTCACGGGCTGGAAGCGGGGACAGAAACGTGCGCGACCCAACACCAACCAAGACGTATGGCGCATCATGTGACATCCTCGGCTGTCTGCCTCGCGAGCCGGTTCGGCATCCCGTCCTCCGCTCCTCTGCCATCATGCCCCGGGGGTCGACACTCCATGGGAAAGACTGCCCGTCCAGGATTACGATTGCGAGCTGGATTGCGATCAAAGAGGGTCGAGGGACGAGGGAAGACAGTGGCAAGTGGCGGGTGGCGAGTGGCGGGCCGGAGCCGAGAGCGAAGAGCGCGGAACGGAGTTGGATGTTGGCTGTTGGGCGTTGGTTGTTGGATGTTGATTCGGGGTTTATCCGCGCCCGGCGGGCGTGCTAGGATCGGCGCGGCTTGTCCGGGCGCCGGCATCGCCTGGCTGCCGGGGGAGATCTCATGATGAAGCGGATGGCCGGGTGGATGGCGGGTGCGGTTCTTGTCGCGTGCGTCGCGGGGGCGGCGGAGCCCAACACGCTGACCTCGCAGGACATGGCGGACGGCTGGAAGTTGCTGTTCGACGGGAAGACGCTCGATGCGTGGAAGGGCCTCGCGAAACCCCAGATCGGCGCGGGCTGGAAGGCCGTCGACGGCACGCTGACCATCGGCAAGGCCGCGAAGGCCGGCGATATCATCACGAAGGACCGCTTCGCCGACTTCGAGCTCTGCTTCGAGTTCCGCCTGACGAAGGGCGCGAACAGCGGGCTGAAGTACTTCATCGATCCGTCGCGCGCGCAGGGCGGCCACGGCGTCGGCTGCGAGTTCCAGGTGCTGGACGACGACAACCACCCCGACGCCAAGCTCGGCCGCGACGGCAACCGCACCGTCGGCTCGCTCTACGATGTGCTGCCGGCCGCGAAGGACAAGAAGGTCAACCCGATCGGCGAGTGGAACTCCGCGCGCGTCGTCGTGAAGGGGAAGCACGTCGAGCACTGGCTCAACGGCGCGAAGGTCGTGGACTACGAGCGCGGCTCCGACGCCTTCCGCGCCGAGGTCGCCAAGAGCAAGTTCTCCAAGATCGCCGGCTTCGGCGAGTGGCCCGACGGCCACCTGCTGCTGCAGGACCACAACGACGAGGTCGCGTACCGGAATATGAAGATCCGGGCGGTGAAGTAGGACTCGGCAACAGCCAACATCGAACAACCAACAGCCAACATCCAAGGGACGGCCTTTCTGAACCTGGCAGCCCGGGAGAAACCAAGATGAACGAACGGACAACAGCCGGCCTGGCGCTGGCGGCGGCGGGGATTGCCGCCGTGGCCGCGCAGGCGCAGGACAAGCGGGCGGCGAGCGATCCGCTGAAGAACGCGGATGCGGACAAGCGGATGGACGAGTTCAAGAAGTCGCCCGATCCGTGGGCCGAGGTGGCGAAGATGGAGTTCGGCGGCGACCGCACGTTCGCCTCGGGCCTCCAGACGCTGATCTTCGACGCGGATCCCTCCCAGTATCCCGCCCTTGAGAAGAAGGTGCTGGTTCTCCTGGACGGCACCGATGCGGCGCGGGATTTCGCCTGCCGCATGCTGTCCGTGATCGGCTCCGCGGCCGCCGTGCCGGCCCTTGCGCCGCTGCTCGAGACTGCGAAGACGAGCGATGTGGCCCGCTACGCGCTCGAGAACATCCCCGGCGCCGAGGTGGACGCGGCCCTCAAGGCGACCCTTTCGAAACTGTCCGGCCCCGCGCGCGACGGACTGGCCGGCACGATCGCAGCCCGCGCAACATTTGGCGGAGGTGCGGCATGAACCCGGTCACCCGTCGGAACTTCCTGAAGACCTCCTCGGCGGCGGCCGGTGCCGCGGCGCTGGCGCAGATCGTCCCCTCCCGCGTGCTCGGCGCGGACGCCCCGTCCAAGCAGGTGACGTTCGGCTTCGTCGGCGTCGGCGGCATGGGCATGGGCAATGTCGAGCGCGTGCTGAAGCTGCGCGAGAAGGGCGCCCGCATCGTCGCGGTCTGCGATGTCGACCGCATCGTGGCCGGCAAGGCGGCGAAGAAGATCGACGCGGCGCAGGCGGCGGCCGGCTGCGCGGCGGTCGGCGACTTCCGCGAGATCACGCGGCGGAAGGACATCGATGCGATCGTCGTGTCGACGCCCGACCACTGGCATGCGCTGCCGGCGCTGGATGCGATCCGCAACGGCAAGGACGTGTTCGTCGAGAAGCCGCTGACCCACAGCATCCGCGAGGGCCGGCTGCTCGTCGACGAGCTCCGCAAGCACAACCGCGTCGGCCAGACCGGCACGATGCAGCGGTCCGACGCGAGCTTCCGCTACGTTGCCGGCATCCTCTCCAAGGGGCACCTCGGGAAGATCGACCACATCGACATCCTGATCCCGGCGAACAACAAGTACGTCGGCGCCACCTGGAAGCCCGAGGCCGTGCCCGAGGGGCTCGACTACGACTTCTGGATCGGCCCCGCGCCGTGGGCGCCCTACACGCCGCAGCGGACGCACTACCAGTTCCGCTACATCATGGACTACGCCGGCGGCCAGACGACGAACTGGGGCGCGCACTACATCGACATCGCGCAGTGGGCGCTCGGCATGGACGACTCCGGCCCGGTCGGGGTCGAGGGCTTCGGCGAGTTCCCGAGCTCCGGCCTCTTCACGGCGCCGACGCGTGTCGACTTCACGGCAACCTATGCCAGCGGCGTCCGGCTGCGCGTCCGCACGCGCACCGACGGCGTCTACGACGGCAACGTGAAGTTCTTCGGCGAGAAGGGATGGATCGACGTCTCCCGCTCGAAGCTCAAGGCGAGCGACGAGGCCCTGCTGAAGATCGACGGCGGCGCCGGCAAGGGCGGCGACAGCGGCCTCGCGCACATGGACAACTTCCTCGACTGCATCCGCAGCCGCGCGAAGCCTGTGGCGGATCTCGCCATCGGCCACCGCACCACCACCATCTGCAACCTCGGCAACATCGCCATGCAACTCCGCCGGCCGCTGAAGTGGGATCCGGCGAAGGAGGCGTTCGATGGCGACATGCAGGCCAACCGCATGCGCTCGCGCGCCTATCGCGGGCCGTGGGCGTTGCTGTAGACGAGGCGGGGTGCGGGAGTCGGAAACGGGGATGGGAAAAGGGGCGTAGCTCCGTCCGGGCGGACGGCGTTCCGGGCCGACTGGATCGGTCCGGGGCGGCCGCACGGGCGGGGCGCAACACGGGGAGATGCCATGAAGCGGACAACGGGGCGGTGGGTGGCGGCGGGTGTGGCGGCGGTTGTGGGATGGACGGCGGTCGCGCAGGCGGCCGAGGCGACACTGGAAGCCAGCGTGTGGTCGAAATACATCTGGCGCGGCCAGGTCTATACGGACGACCCGGTGCTTCAGCCGTCGATCGATGTCGCGACGGACTTTGGCCTCGGCTTCAACGCGTGGATGAACCTCGACCTGACGGATGTGAATTCGACGCCCGACGACGACACGCAGGGGTATCCCACGGAGATCGACTTCACGGTCTACTACGGACTGCCGCTGGAGGGCCTGCTTCAGGCCGAGGTCGGGGCGGCCACCTACGTCGTCTCCGAGCCGACCGGCGGCAACGGGACCACGGCGGACTGCTACCTGAAGCTGTCGCTCGATCCCGCCGCGGCCGGCGATTCGTGGGCGGCTGCGCTTCCGACGCCAACCGTGGCGGCCTACTATGAGTTCCTGGAGATCAACGATTTCTACTTCAGCTTCGGGCTGGAGAAGGCCGTCGACCTCACGGAGAAGCTCAGCCTCGCGGTCGGCGCGACGATCGGCTACGGGCTGAAGGACTACAACAGCTACTTCTTCGACGCCTCGGGCGATGTGGCCGAGGGCGCGGCCTACGAGACCGTCGACACCGACGCCTTCAACGACGTCAACGTCAGCGCCGAACTGGCGTGGCAGGCCTCCGAGACGCTCACGCTGTCGCTGCTCGGCCAGTACACGGCGCTCGTCGAGGACCCCGTGAAGTCGTCCGCTGAGATCCTCTTCGGCGACGATTCCTGGTTCATCGGCGGCGTCAAGGCATCCTGGGCGTTCTGACGATCCGGGAACGACGCGCGGCGCCGGCGATCACTCCGCCGGCGCCGCGGCGGTCGCCCCACATTTCCATGAACGCCGCCATCCTGCCGGCCCTGCTGACGGGCGCACTCCATCTCGTGGTCCACGTGGTCGCCCTGGCAGGCTGCATCATTCTGGCCGCCCGGACCCGCCGGCCCGAGGCTGTTGCCATGACCGCGGGCTCGGCGCTCACGACCCTGGTCGGGCTTGCGTCCACCGTCGCCATGACCGCGATGGTCAGCCACAAGCTGCCTCACCAGGGCTATGCCGCCATCTCCGGATTCCTGCAGATCGGCTATCTCCTCGGGGGTCTGACCTTCGGCGGCGGGCTCCTGACCTTCGCCCTCCGCTCCAGTTCCTCCCGGCCCTGACCCTGCGCCCCCGTTTGTGCTCCCCGCCGGGACAAGCCCGGCGGGACCGCTCTCTAATCTGCTCTTGGTTCCAGCGCATCTGCAATCCGGTCGCGTCTGTCCTGCTCTTGTGGAAGCCAAGCTGTCGGCGCATAGTCTCGCCATCGAGACTGATCGGCGAATCTGCGAAGGGGGAGTTCAAGTGGACAGACGTGAATCCGCGCTTGGAGTGCTGGCCTCATCGGTGGTTCAGGATGGCGTCGTAGACAACGAGGAAATCCTCATGCTTCGGAAGTGGCTCAAGGCGCAGATCGTGCCTTCTTCCGGAGCACTTCACGAACTGAGAGGCCTCATTGAGGAAATTGTCGCCGACCAAGTTGTCACATCAGCTGAGCGCCAGCAACTGCTCCAGTTTCTGCGCAGCTTCAGCTCTGAGGCGAGACAATGCGAGAAGGGGGCTGCCTTCGAGGAGTTCGTGGTGACTCGTTTCGATAGCAAGAGATACCGACTCATCGAGTGGCGAAGCGACAAGTACATACGGGGCTGGGGTGGGCCACTCTCGTGCCAATGGCCCGACTTGGAAATGGAGTATGTTCCCACTGGCGAGCGCTTCGCGATTGAATGCAAGTTTCGTTCGTCGCATCGCAAGGGCAAAGTGGAATGGGCCACTGCGGATCAGCTCGAAAGCTATCGGGCGTACCAGCGATTGAAAGGGTTTCCGGTATTCATCGCCATCGGACTCGGGGGTGCAGCGGATGCTCCGCAGAGCTTCTACCTCATCCGGCTGAACCGCATGAAATACGCGGACGTTACTTTAGGGTATCTGAAGCAGTTCGAGTCTCCCAAGACCGCCTCGGGCTTGGAGTTCGGATAGCCCGCGCTCCGCGCTTGCCGGATGCGGACGCGGCGTTCATCATGGGCGCTCGCAGAATGAGGTGCACCATGATGACAGCGATTCGAGCCGCCGCCCTTGCCGCCCTTTCGGCCGCCCTGTCC
>CAYRFK010000029.1:0-4258 GCA_964423465.1 uncultured Verrucomicrobiota bacterium
ACATCGAGCGCAACCCGGTGCGGGCGAAGATCGTGGCCGATCCGGCAGACTACCGGTTCTGCTCCTACGGCGTCTGGAGCCAGACCGGCCGGCACCCGTTTGCAGAGGCCCTGTGCGAGGTGCTGCGTCCGGCATTGCCCGAAGGGCTCAACGATCTGGAGCCGAAGGCGCTCAAGCTGGAGTTGCACAAGGAGTTCGTGCGGCTTGCGGCGGAGGATCTGGCCAAGGCCCGGGCCGTGAGCGCCGCAACGGCTTGCGTTGCCCCGTCACGCACGGAGGCGGAGCCGTCGTTCACGCTTTCGGCCGGACGCCGGGTCCGGCACTGGGTGGACGGCCTGGTGATCGGCTCGGAGCTTTTCATCCGGGAGACCATGGGCCGGGTACGTCCAGATGCGGAGGTGACCGGTCACCGGCTGGCCCGCGCAGACGGGGCGGTCGCCAACGCCGATCCGGTCTGCTGCTGGCGCCGACTGCGGGTGATGCGGATCTGATCCGCCTCAAGGGAGTTCAGAATCCCGTTCCAAGCCGCCGGTCACCCTGCGGCCTCGCCCCGCTTTGCCCCAACCCGTCGGCGCCGGGTTCACCGTTTGCCTTGTGAGTCCCGATTTCGGCCCGCGCCCGGTCCGAGTTCCCCACCAAGTAGCCAATAACGGAAGTTCCGGTCTAGTTTCTCTGTCCCCAATGTCCCGTCCCCAATGTCCCTGGGGCGACCGTCTGTCATCGTCTCTGTCCCTCTCGGATGTGCTGCCTGCCTGCCGCCGTTGCGAGGCGGCAAGCTTGGGGAGCATTGACACGGCCGGGGCAGAATCCTACACAGGCACCGATGATGACTGCCGGCCAGGTTGGGCCCGCGCCATGCCGGGGCCGATGCGCGCTGTCATGGATGACCGTATTGCTTGTGTGCATCGCGGCGGATCCGGCGAGACCCGCGCCGCCTGATGAGGACGTCCGCGAGGCGTTCATCGCCAGGCTCGAAGCGGTCAAACTGACCGACGTCAACCTGATGCACGTGCGGCTTCCCGAGGCGTTGCGGCGGCTGGAGGCCGACATTGCCCGCCACTGGACCGGCGGACCGCCCCCGAGGATCGTCCTCAACCCGGACGTCGACGGCGTGACCTACACGAATCACGTGCGCGGGTTCGAAAAGGAGGTCGAGGCCACGAAGCGCGAGATCGAGCGCTACTGGAGCTTCAACACGAACGCCGTCGCCGACCGCGAGGTGGTCTTCAGCGCCGGCAGGATCGACGCCAGGAATGCCATCGAATACGCGGGCGCCTCTTCGGACACCTCGCGCCGTCTGCATGACGGATGGATCGAGTTCAACACGCCGGGCCCGCGTGTGGCCGTCACCGCCTACCGGTTCCCGATCCGGGACATGCTCGACGCACTGTTACCGCCCGGCACGACGAACGTCAGCAAGTTCTTCGGCGACGGAGGTCCCGTGGCCTGCATGTTCTACGGACGGGACCAGCTCTTCGTCGCCGTGCCCGAAGACGAACTTTCCGGGTTCCGCGCCATACTGAACGGGCTGGCGCTTGCCATCAGTACGAACGGCGTCCCGCTGAAGCCTGTTCCGCTGACCGAACCCTGAGCCGTCGCAGCGCCCGCCGTCTTTCCCCGGCCCGTTCAGTGCGGATCACAAGTGTAACATTATCGAGTGCGACCGCACTCGATAATGTTACACCTCGGATGGGACGGGGGGCTGCGGAGAGGTCGTTCGAAGGGGGCGGATGTCGAGTCCGCGCCAGTGTCACGGGTTCGCTTCCGACGCTTGGAACCCCCATGCGGGCCGGTGTCCAAGGGTTGGACGTCCGCACGGGCGGACGCGGGCGGCGTCAGGCGATGCAGCCGTCGCGCAGGCTCAGGACGCGGTCGCATCGGGCGGCGATGTCGGGGTTGTGGGTGACGAGCACTACGGTGCGCGCCCCGCCCGCGACGAGGTCGAAAAGGCTGTCGAGGACCTGCGCGCCGGAGGCGGAGTCAAGGTTTCCGGTCGGCTCGTCGGCAAAGAGGATGTCGGGCTCGTTCATCAGCGCCCGCGCGATCGCCGCGCGCTGCTGCTCGCCGCCGGAGAGTTCGTCGGGCCGGTGCGTGGCGCGGTCCGCCAGTCCGACGCGCGCGATCAGGTCCGCCGCCCGCGTCCGCGCCGCCGTGCCGCCGCCGAAGCCCTCCCATCGCACGCGCGCCGGGAGGTACACGTTGTCGAAGAGCGTCAACTCCGGCAGCAGATGATAGGCTTGGAAAACGAAGCCGATGCGGTGCGCCCGCATCGCGGTGCGCTCGCGCGAGGGCATGGCGTACAGGTCGCAGCCGTCGATGCGGATGGTGCCGCCGGACGGACGGTCGAGGCCGCTCAGGACGTTCAGCAGCGTGCTCTTGCCCGAGCCGCTCGCCCCGATGATCGCCAGCTTCTCGCCCGGCCGCACCGCGACCGACGCCCCGCGCAGCACCTCGACCACGCGCGGCCCGGCGCGGTAGGATTTGTGGACATCGAGGGCCTCGATGCGAGCGACCGCCGTCCGTCCGTCGGAGTTCACGGTTCCCAGTTCAC
Source organism: uncultured Verrucomicrobiota bacterium (assembly GCA_964423465.1). GTDB lineage: Bacteria > Verrucomicrobiota > Kiritimatiellia > PWTM01 > PWTM01 > VGWF01. Next base: position 2,552 of record CAYRFK010000029.1, read on the forward strand.
GGTTCACAGTTGGCGCCCGTGAACCGTGAACCGTGAACCCCGAACCTGACACCTGCGAGCTCATTCGTACCTCAGCGCCCGTGCCGGGTCCAGCTGCGCGGCGCGCCATGCGGGAATGAAGCCCGCGAGCAGGCAGATGACGAGAACGACGCCGGCAATGAGGCCGAGGTCCGCCCCCGTCGTCACCGCCGGGATCTCGGCGAGCTGGTAGAACTCCGGCGGCAGCAGCTCGAGTCCGAACCGACGGTTGAGCATGCGGAGGAAGTCGTTGCGGTAGTGCAGCGCGACGAGACCGGTGCCGATGCCTGCCGCCGTGCCGATCACGCCGGCCACTGCGCCCTGCCAGAGGAAGATGCCCATGATGCCCCACGGCTGGAAGCCGAGGGCCTTCATGACGCCGATCTCGCGGGTCTTCTGCACCGTGACCGTGATCAGCGTGTTCGTGATGCCGAAGGCCGCTACGACCGTGATGAAGATCAGCAGGAAGAACATCATGTTCTTTTCGGCCTGCAGCACGCCGAAGAGCTGGCGGTTGATCTCCATCCACGTCCGCGCCTCGAGGTCGGGGCCGATCGTGTCGCGCAGGCGGGCGGCGATCTCGGGGGCACGGTCGGGGTTGGACGTCATCACCTGCACGCCGTGCACGCCGCCGGCCATGCCGAAGAGTTCGCGGGCGGTGCCGAGGGAGGCGATGGCGTAGCCGGCGTCGAGGTCGTACATGCCGACATCGAAGATGCCCGCGATGGTCATCTCCTCGGGCAGCCGCAGCGAGTCGGCCTTGGCGAAGCTCTGCGGGGAGTAGACGAGGACCGTGTCGCCCGGGCCGAGCCCGAGCTTGCGCGCCAGGTCGCGGCCGAGAAGGATCTCGTTCCGGCCGAGCGAGAACCGGCCCTCGACGATGCAGGAGGGGATGCGGCTGACGCGGCTCTCGCGGGCCGGGTCCACGCCGCGCAGCAGCGCACTGTGCACGTCGTCGCCCCGGGCGAGGAACGCCAGCCCCTGCACGTACGGTGCCGCGCCCGTTACGCCCTCGACCTTCTCGAGGCCGTCAAGGAACTCGCGGTCGGCATCCATCTGGCGGATCCCGCTGACGGTGATGTGCGCGTTGAACCCGAGGATCCGGTCGCGCCACATCAGGTCGAACCCCGTCATGACCGAGATCACGACCACCAGCACCGCCACCCCCAGCAGCACCCCGAGGATCGACAGCACCGTGACGACCGAGAAGAACGTCCGCTTCGGCCGCAGGTACTTCAGGGCGAGGAACAGGGAGAACGGAAGGGTCATGACAACGCCCGATCCTGCGCCTTAGGTCGCCTGTATTTGGATCGCAGATACCGGGCGATGCCGGCATCCATCTCCCGGACCGTCAGCGCCTTCATGCCGGGGCGATGCAACATCCCGGCAACCTCGGATACCGTCGTCGTTCTTCGAAGGCAAACTTCGCCGTCCCGACCCATGGTGAAATCCAGACGGCACCCCGGCTCCGCTCCGAGATGCACCCGGATCGGTTTCGGGATGGTGATCCTCCCCCTGCTGGTGACTGTGGCGATCATGATTTGGGTCGAACGGCATCCAAGGTAGGCGGTGGGCCATGGCGCGTCAATGTTGCGCGGGCGCGCCGCGGGCGCATTTCCGATCCTGCACAACGACCACGAAGCTCGCGCGGGCTTCCCGTTCGGCCGGGCGAGCCGCCCGGCCCCACCA
>CAYRFK010000029.1:4268-34033 GCA_964423465.1 uncultured Verrucomicrobiota bacterium
CCATGGATCCCACGGGTACGGCGGGTAGGGCCGGACCGCCGGGCCGGCCGTTCGAGGGATCCCCGTAGCCTTGCAAACCCGGAGATGCATGCGCGCACCGCCGGACAGGCCGGGAGGGCCCGCGGCCTCGCGGGCCGGCGGCGGGATCCCCACGCATTCATCGTTCCCATGGAGTCCATCCCAACGGACGGCGAGGCCGCCGTCCCTCCCGGCCTTCGGAATCGGCGAAAGGGGGTCGCCGTCAATCCTTCGGCTTCATCTGGGGGAACAGGACGACGTCGCGGATCGACTCCTGGCCGGTGAGGATCATGACGAGGCGGTCGATGCCGACGCCCATGCCGCCGGCGGGGGGCATGCCGTACTCGAGGGCCTCGAGGAAGTCCTCGTCGATCTTCTGCGCCTCGCCCGCGGCCTGGTGTTCGAGGCGGCGGCGCTGCTCGATCGGATCGTTCAGCTCGGAGTAGGCCGGCGCGATTTCCTTGCCGTCGATGACGAGTTCAAAGACGTCGACGCAGGACGGATCGTCCGCGCACCGCTTCGCCAGCGGGATGAGTTCCGCCGGCACGCGCATGACGAAGGTCGGGTTGCGCAGCGACTTCTCGACGAGCTTCTCGTAGATCTCGTGCGTGATCCCGGCCTTGCTCCACGCCGGGTCGATCTCGAGGCCGAGCGCGGCGGCCTTCACGCGTGCGGCGGGGACGTCGAGCGTGTCCCAGTCCGAGCCGGCGGTCTCGCGGACAAGCTCCGCGTACGTCACCTCGCGCCACGGCGGGGTCAGGTCGATCGGCCGCTCGGGCGTGCCGACCTGCAGCGTGCCCATGACGTCCTGCGCGACCGTGACGATGAGATCCTGGATCAGGGCCTTCATCGAGCGGACGTCGCCGTAGGCCTCGTAGATCTCAAGCATCGTGAACTCGGGATTGTGCGAGCGGTCGAGGCCCTCGTTGCGGAAGTTGCGGTTCAGCTCGAAGACCTTGTCCATGCCGCCGACCATCAGCCGCTTGAGGTAGAGCTCCGGCGCGATGCGGAGGAACATCGGGCAGTTGAGGGCGTTGTAGAAGGTCTCGAACGGACGCGCCGCGGCGCCGCCGGCGACCGGCTGCATCATCGGCGTCTCGACCTCCTCGAAGCCGCGGCCGGCAAGGAAGGCGCGGATGCCGCGCACGATGGCGGCGCGGCGGCGGAAGACGGCGCAGACGTCGGGGTTGGCGATCAGGTCGAGGTAGCGCTTGCGATAGCGGAGCTCAATGTCCGTCAGGCCGTGCCACTTCTCCGGCGGTACCTGGAGGGACTTGCCGAGGAGGGTCCAGGATGTGACCTTCAGCGTCGGTTCGCCGGAGCGGGTGGTGAAGCACTCGCCCTCGACGCCGACATGGTCGCCGAGGTCGACGAAGCGGAAGGCGTCAAAAGCGGCCTCGGCCATGGCGTCCTTCTTCAGGTAGATCTGGAACTTGCCCGAGGCGTCCTGAAGGTGACCGAAGACGCTCTTGCCCATGTCGCGCTTGGCGATGAGCCGGCCTGCGGCGCGCAGGATCTTCCCCTCGGCGAAGGCGGCGCGGACGTCCGCCACCCGGCCGTCGCGGGCGAAGGCCTGTCCGTACGGCTCAAGGCCGCGCGCTTCCAGTTCCTTCAAGTTCGCGAGCCGCTGCTGCCGATATTCGTTGTCGAGATGAGAATCCATGGAATCTCCCGGGGAATCCGCGGGAGCCTACGGATGGCCCGGGGGCAAGTCAACACGCCAACATCCAACGCCGAACATCGAACATCCAACATCGAACGCTGAAGGAAGGCGGCGGGCATCCGGGGCCATGGTGTGGATTGTCGGGGAGTCGTGAGATGGGATAGAATGCGTCCCATGAACGCTCGACCGTTGCTGATCGCCATCCTCGCCGGTGTCTGTGTGTCCCTCGCCTGCGTGGTGGTCTGGCAGAAACAGCAGCTTGACCGGAAGGCGGAGGCGCCGGGGGGCCCGCCCATGCTCCCGCCGGCCGTGTCGCCGATCGGTGCGCCGCCGGACGAGGCGGCGACCGCCCGTCGGACGGCGGAGGCTGCGGAGCCTGTCGCGGCGGCTCCCATGCCGCCCTCCGAACCCGCCGCGGCCGGTCCGTCCCAGGATCCTTCCGCGGGGGCGGAGAAGCCCGCCGCGCAGCAGTTCATGGCGGCGCTGGCGAAGATGGTCCAGGATCCGAAGATGAAGGAGGCGCTTCGCGGGCAGCAGCGGATGGCCGTCGACATGGGGTACGGACAGCTCTTCAAGTGCCTGACGTCGCGGCCGGAGACGGTGACCGCATTCAAGAATCTTCTGATGGAGCGCCAGATGGCCATGATGGATCTCGGCCTCGGCGTGGTCGCAGCGACGACCAAGGAGCAGCGTGCGGCGGATGCCCAGAAGGTCCAAGCCATGCAGAAGGACTTCGACTCGCGGGCGCAGAGCCTGCTCGGCGCGGAAGACTTCGCCCTGTACAAGGACTACGAGGACACGCAGCCCGAGCGCATGCAGGTGACGGCGTTTGGCCAGTCGTTGGGCGGCGCGGATGCGCTGACGGAGGCCCAGCAGCACGAGCTGATCCGCGCGATGTACGAGGAGCGCTCGGCCTTCAAGTTCTCTGTCCCCACCGACGTCGGGTCCGATCCCTCCGCCATGCTCGCGACCGGCGCGGCGTCCCGCCATGTGTCGGAGCTTAAGGTATTGCAGACAAAATATATGGATCGTGCCAGTTCGATCCTGACCCCTGCGCAGGCCGAGGCGTTTCGCGCATCCCAGGAGCAGCAGGCGAAGATGCAGGAGATGGGCATCCAGATTGGCGTTCAGATGATGGGTGCGCCTGCGGAGGAGGGAAAGTAAGCCATGCCCTGTCTCATCCCCGTCATCATCCTGGTCCTCATCCCGGTCCTCTGGCTGATCGGCACGTACAACGGGCTGGTCCGGCTGCGGAACCACTGCCGCGAGGCGTGGGCGGGGATCGACACGGAGTTGAAGCGCCGCTACGACCTGATCCCGAACCTGGTCGAGACGGTGAAGGGATATGCGCGGCATGAGCGCGAGGTCCTCGACAGCGTGGTGCGGGCGCGGCAGCAGGCTGCGGCCTCGACCGGGTCGCCGGCGACGCAGGCGAAGGACGAGAATGAGCTGGTCCACTCCCTGAACCGCCTGTTCGCCGTGGCCGAGGCCTATCCCGACCTCAAGGCCAACCAGAACTTCCTGCAGCTGCAGAACGAGCTGGTGAACACGGAGGACCGGATCCAGGCTGCGCGCCGCTTCTACAACGCGAACGTCCGGGACCTGAATACGCGCACCGAGACCTTCCCGTCCAACATCGTCGCGTCGATGTTTGGCTTCCAGCGCATGGAGTTCTTCGAGGTCGAGGAGGCCGCGGTGCGGGAGCCGGTGAAGGTCAGCTTCGGGTGAACGTCGAGCATCGAACACTGAATTTCGGACTCAACAGCCAACATCCAACCGCCAACATCCAACAACCAACGAAGCAAGCCTCCGGTACTTGCCCGTTTCGAGCTTTCTGCATGGTGCTTCGAGCTTGTTTCGTGCTTCGGAATTAGGATTTCGTGCTTTTCTCTCCCCGAGTCAGCTTGCGCACACCACCGGCTCCCTCCTATCTGGCCGTATTCGCCCTCAGTTCCGCGGGCATGCTGTCGATCGCGATCGCGGCCAACCTGCTGCCGGTGATTCTGACGGCGGTCGGGGCGGATCTGGGCGGTGCGGCGGGGCTCACCTACGAGCGGCGGGGGCGCCTCCTTGCCGCCCTCTTCACCGGGGTCGTGTCCGCCCTTGTGCTCACGGGTCCGGTGGCCGACCGGATCGGTCCTCGTCCGTTCGCAATCGGAGGCAACCTATTGGTGGTTATTGGTTTGATCATGATCGGGCAGGCGCGAACCTATACCCACGCCCTGGCGGGAGCCCTGACGCTCGGGTTTGGTTCGGGGACGCTGGACATGGTGTTGAGTCCCCTTGTCGCGGCGCTGAGGCCGGACCGGCGGGCCACCGACCTGAACCGGATCCACGCCATGTACTGCATCGGCGCGATCGCTGTGTCGTCCCTGGCGGCCCTGTTGCTCCGGGGGAGCGTTGGCTGGCGGTGGATCGCCATCCTCTTCGCCGTCGCCCCGCTGTTGTCGGCCATTGGATTCGCCAGAGCCGTTCTTCCGCCGCTGGTTTCCCACGATGCAGCGAGGATCCGCATCGGGCATCTTATTGCGCAGAAGAGGTTTCTGGCTCTTCTCGGGCTGATGCTGGGGCTGGGTGGGTCCATGGCCGGCATTGCCCAGTGGCTGCCGGCGTTCACGCAGCAGGCTTTGGGACTCACGGCGGCGGCGGGGGGTGCGGCGCTCTCCGGCTTTGCGGTGGGCATGGGGGCCAGCCGGGTGGTCGCGGGGTGGTTGGGGCATCGCATCACCCAGGCACGGCTGATTGGGGTGTCCGCCGGGGTGACGGCCGCGCTGGCGCTCATTGCATCTCTGTCCCCGTGGCCGCCCGTGGCCCTGCTGGCCTGTGTGCTGGTCGGGTTCAGCGGGGGGGCGATCTGGCCGACGGTGCTGGCGGCGGCGGCGGACCGGTTTCCGCACGGCGGGGGGTCGATGTTCGGACTGCTTGCGGCGGTCGGCAACATCGGGTGCATGTCCGGGGCCTGGCTGGTCGGGGCTGTGGCGGACGTTTCAAGCCTTCGCGCCGGTCTGGCCGTCACCGCGGTCCCGGCCGTGGCCATGATCCTGTTGCTGCGTGTTGTGTACCCGCGTTCGGCGTCCGGCAACCGGTCGCTTCGCGCGTCCGATTCCTGAATCGATTTCGCGGCCCGGAGAAGCGGGGCGTTCCGTGTCCCGATCCGGTGTCGCATGGCCGCTGAAAATCGGCGATTGACGGGGCTTTTCGCATGGCACGAAGACCCTTTCTTCACTTGACGTCCGGCCCGGTGGGGAGGACATTACTTCATCACAAGGCATCACGTTGTAATGACTGTTTGCGCAGACACGTCCGCATGCCGGGAGAGGTTGCCATGAAACGATCCTACGCGCCCCTGAACTTCCTCGCGTCCGTGGTGCTTGCCGCGGCGATTCTCCCCGGTGCTGTCGTCGCGCAAGACGGCGCATGGACCGCCAACGCCAATGGCGACTGGGGCATTGCGGGGAATTGGTTGACCAACGGCGTCGCCGGCGGCGCCGGGAGCACCGCCTGGTTCACGAACAACATCTCGGCCAACCGCATTGTTGCGATCGACGGTCCCCGCACGATCGGCCACATGGTGATCGGCGATTACAGCCTCGGCAGCGTCTTCACCTTCACGACCAACGCGACCGGTTCTCTTACGTTCGACAACGGCGCGAGCGCCGCCACGGTGACTACGATCGGCCCAAGCTTCACGATCAACTCGCCGGTCGTCCTCAACAGCGATCTGATCTTCACCGCGCAGACCAACGTCAACATCACGTTGAACGGCGAGGTCTCCGGCCTGAACAAGGGGCTGACCAAGTCCGGTCCGGGCCGACTGCTTCTGACGCGACCCACCTCCTACACCGGGGCGACGATCGTCAACGGCGGCGTCCTCCGCATCAATCGGAGCGACTTCATCAACGCGTCCAGTAACCTCGTCCTCAACGGCGGCATCCTGGAGTTCATGACCAACAGTTTCTCCCGTCCCGGCGGCCTCGGCACGGGAAGCAACCAGATCCAGATCGTCGGCGGCGTGTCGGGCTTCACCCATATCAGCGACGGCGCCGACCGCTCCGTGACCATCGGCACGGCCGGTTCGGAACTCGAGTGGGGCTCCGCGTACTTCAACCCGTCGATCTTCGTGCTCAACTCGACCGGCGCGAACCGGCTCGTGATTCTGGACAACGCGATCGATCTGAACGGCGCCGACCGGCAGATCGACACCGTCGCCAGCGTGGGCCGGGTGAACCGGCCGATCACGAACGGCGCCGGGACGGCGGCCGGCCTGATCAAGGGCGGGGCGGGGACGCTGGAGCTGACGTCGTCCAACAGCTACGACGGCACGACGACGATCCTCAACGGCGCGCTTCGCCTCTCGACGACCCCGTGGTCGCTCTCCACGAACAACACGGTCGTCCTCAACGGCGGTCTGCTGGAGTTCAGCGTGGCGCACTCGTATCAGAACCCGATGCTGGGAACCGGCGCGGGCAAGGTCCAGTTCGCCGGCGCGGCCGGTTTCGGGGCCGTCAATGCCGTGCGCCCGGTCAACGTGAACGGCACGGGCGAGACGCTCAAGATGGGCGACGGTGCCCTGGCCGGCTGGGGTTCTCTTTTGCTCAACGGGCTCGACGCCGGCAGCGGCCACATCGTCATGATGAACGGCATCGACCTGAACGGGTCGAGCCGGACGGTCAGCGTCGCGTCGGGCGTGGGCCGCATCCTGGGGCCGGTGACCAACACCGCCGGGACGGTGGCGCAGCTTGAGAAGACCGGCGGCGGCACACTGCTGGTGATCGGCGACAACTACCGGCACGACGGCGGCACGTTCATTCGCGCGGGCATCCTCCAACTCGGCGACTTCTTCGGCGGCGACGGCGTTCTGCCCGGGATCCTCGGCAACGCAGGCAGCATCAGCAACCTCGGCTCGATCGTGGTGGCCAATACCGCGAATATGACGTTGAGCGGCAACATCGGCGGGACCGGGGCGCTGTTCCAGCGCGGCTGGGGCGGCACGCTGACGCTGTCGGGCACCAATGACTACGTTGGGAACACGCAACTGCAACGCGGGACCCTTGTGCTGGACTTCTCGGCCTCCGGCGCGCCCGTGAACAATATCATTGGCTTTGGGGTCAGCAACTCCCCCCTCGTTCTCAGCGACATCGGCTACACGGGCGGCACGCTCTCCATGCTGGGCGCCGACGGGGCGTCGAACGAGCAGTCCTTCCGCCAGACGACGATCAACGCCGGCGCTTCGGCGATCTCCGTGCAGAGCGGCGCCGGCGGCACGGCCTACCTCCTGCTCAGCAACCTCGTCCGTAACACCGGTGGCGTGATCGACTTCGCCCTGCCGTCGAGCGGAGCGATCCGCACCACGGCGCTGCTCACCAACGGGATCCTCGGCGGCTATGCGACGGTCGACGGCACGCACTGGGCGACGCTGGTCGGGCAGGATGTCGTGGCAAACAGTTCGTATATCGAGGACTTTGGTGCGGCGGTGATCGCCGACCTGCCCGCGTCGAACTACCGCCTGACGAACCTGTCGTCCGGCGACGCCACCCTCGCCGCGCCGACCACCACGGTGTACACGCTCTCGATGGATGACGTCACGAACCGCACGATCGCGGTCGGGGCGGGGAACCTGCTCCGGCTCGGCCGCCAGGGCGGCATCCTGCTGGCGCCGGGGGCCGGCGGCCTGACGATCGGGTCGACGCCGAACGACGGCTTCCTCACGGCCGGGCAGACCAACCATGGCCCCGGCGAGCTGATCTTCATCAACAACTCGACCGAGGCGATCACGGTCAATTCCGCCATCGCGAACAACGGGACCGGGATGGTCTCCATCACGAAGGCCGGCGCGGGCCCTGCCGTTTTCGAAGGCAACATGTCCATCGGCAACAGCAACTTCTTCCTCGAAGGCGCCGCAACGCTCAAGGGGACCAACGTCCTCGGCCGGACCTACGTCACCGGCGGAAGCCTGACCTTTGCGGCCGGCAGCAGCAACCGCATGACCCAGTTGCTGGTCATCAACGGCGGATCGGTGACGATCGACGCCCCCTTGCACTCCTCGTCGGAGGTCCAGATCGGATCGCTCGCGGGCGGACGCGGCGTCTTGAACATCAACGCGGACCTCTATACGACGCGCCTGCGCGCCGCGCTCACCGACAACATGATGTCCGCCGGCGCGATCTTCCACACCGCCGGCACGCTGTTCGGATCGAGCGACAACAACGGCCTGAGCGTTTCCGACGGCACCGGGAACTCCGGTTACTACCGGATCTCGGGGGGTGTGTTGACCGGCGACACGATCGTCGCCTACCGCGGCCCCGGCGTCTTCGAGCAGACCGGCGGGTTCGTGACGCCGGACAGCCGGTTCCAAGTCGTCAATAACACCGGCAACGGCGTGGCGAATCTCTTCGGCGGCACGTTCAACGCTCCCGGCGCGGCGGCCGAGTCCGTCATCTTCCAGGGCACCGCCTACGCCGGCGGAACCGCCGTATTCAACGTGCTCGGCGGTTCGCTCGACGGCGCCTACGGAAGCACGGGCAAGGCGATCGACCTCATGAACCAGCCGGGCAACACATCGTACTTCAACCTGCTCGGCGGCGTGGTGACGGCCAACCAGATCGTCGCCTCCCAGACCTACGGCAACTCGACGCTCAACCTCAACGGCGGGACAATCGTTGCGGCGGCGGGCTCGACGCTGTCGAACAGCTTCATCAGCGGTCTGACGGCGGCCTATGTGTACTCCGGGGGCGGCACGGTCGACGTCGCCGGCGCGGGCTCGAAGGTCACGGTACAGACGGGCCTGCAGGCGCCGGACGGGTACGGGCTGGCGTCGATCGCAACCAACGAGAACCTCGGCGGGCAGTACATCGGCGCGCCGGTCGTCCGGATCGCGGGCGGCATCGGCACGGGTGCGCTGGCGGTGGCGCAGGTCGATTTCGCGACGGGCTTCATCACGAACCTCCTCGTCGTGAACCGGGGCACGGGATACGGGGCGGCGGACGTGCTGACCGTTTCCCTCGAAGGCGGCGGCCCGTTGACGGCGCCGACGAACTTCACGGTCTCCGGGGCGGCGCTGGCGGCCAACACCAGCGGCGGCCTGACCAAGACGGGCAACGGCATGTTGATCCTCGCCGGGACGAACACCTTCACCGGCGCGATCCGGGTCGACAGCGGCCTTCTCGACATGGCCTACGCGGCGCCGGGTGCAACGAACATCACGCTTGGCGCGACCGCGGGCATGGCGTTCGGTGTGGGCGGTGCGAACACACTGACGGAGCCGGTGATCGCGGGCCTGCTGGCGACGAAACTCGCGGCCGGAAACTCGTTCGGCCTCGACACCAGCGCGGGTTCCCATACGTGGACGACCGCGATCGGCGGTGTGGCCGATTTCTACAAGTTCGGCAACAACACGCTGATCCTCCCGACCGCGAACACCTACAGCGGGGCCACCTACGTCATGGGCGGCGCGCTGCGGGCCGAATGGGGCACGGCGTTGCCCGCGGCCAGCCACATGGTTCTCAACGGCGGTGCGTGGGAAACCGCCAGCGGCACGGCCAACAACTGGGGCGCCGGCGGGGGACAATATGAGATTCCCGGCGGCACGAGCGGTTTCTCGGCGGTGACCAGCCCGCTGACGGTCAACATAGGCGGCGCGGGCGCGCTGCGGACGTGGGGCGAGGCGATGTTCAATCCAGAGGCGCTCGTCCTCAACGCTCCTACGGCCGATGCAGACATCACGCTTGTCAACGCGGTGGACCTTGCCGGCGGCACGGCCCGCACCATCCTCGTCGGCGCCGGCACCGCCTACCTCGCGGGCGGGCTCACCAATACCGCGTTTGCCAGCGGACAGGGCGGCCTCGTCAAACTCGGGGCCGGAACGCTGGTCCTCAGCAACGCCGCGGCCATGCTCAACCTCCAGGCCAACCCCGGCCTGCAGGTGCGCCAGGGAACGCTTCTCGTGACCGCGGGGAAGATCCAAAGCCAGCAGCCCGCCAACAATAGCGACTACATCGGCCGCTTCGCCGGCGACGACGGCACGATGATCCTTGCCGGGTCGGGCGTCTTCACGCGAAGCAACGCCACGCTCTACGTGGGCACCGATGCGGGGAGTGTGGGCACGTTCGTCGTTCAGGATCAGGCGACATTCTGGGGGAATTCTCAGCTCTACGTCGGTAATTCCGCGGGCAGCACGGGTCTCGTGCAGATGACCGGTGGCACGCTCACCCTCGGGGCCAACACCGTCATCGGCAACTCGGGCGTCGGCCGGCTCATCCTGGGCGGCGGCATCCTGTCGAACGCCAACACCTACATCGGCAACAACGCGACCGGACCGGGCACGTTGATCCAGTCGGGCGGCGTGTTCCGGGCAAGCGGCACGACGATCGTCGCCGACAAGGTCGGGTCCGCCGGCGCCTACGTCCAGATTGGCGGCACGTACTCCGGAGCAGGTCAGATGCAGATTGCCAATAGTCCCGGCTCCTCCGGCTACTTCGAGATGCAGGGCGGCACGCGGACCAACGCCGCGTGGATCCAGGTCGGCAACCAAGGGATTGGGCTCTACTACCAGTCCGGCGGCACGAACTGGGTGACGGGCAACGGGATGCTCTTGAACAACGGAGCGGGAACGAACAGCGCCGCGGGGGTGGCGTATGTTTCGGGAGGTGTCTACACCAGCGGCCTGCCCGTTATTCTCGGCTACAACATCGCGCCATCCACGGGAGGGCGCGCGGAGTTCAACGTGGACGGCAACGGAGAGGTGCTCCTCAGCAGCTATGTGATGATGAACCGGATCCTGGCCGGTTCGGGTCTGTCCTCCACGAATATCATCAATCTCGACGGTGGAACCCTTCGAGCCACGCATGTCTACAAGGGCGCCACGGGCGGCATGAGCGTCATCAACTTCGACGGCGGCACGCTGCTGGCGGGGGCGAACGTTTCGAACGCATCGTTCATCCAAGGCATCGACGCCGCGTACATCCACGACGGCGGGGCGTTCCTCGACACGGCGACCAACACCATCACCGTCCGTCAGGACCTCCTTGCCCCCGCCGGTTCCGCCGTCACGGCGCTTCCGTGGACCGGGGACAAGGCCGGCTACGTCGGCGCGCCGTACGTGAAGATCGCGGGCGGCAGCGGCTTCGGCGCGACGGCCGTCGCGCTCTTTGACTACACGACCGGCAGCGTCACCGGGTTGGCGCTCACCGGCGCCGGCAGCGGCTACGCGCCGGGCGACGTCCTCACCGTGACGCTGACCGGCGGAGGCACGAACGACATCGTGCTCGGCACCGCCACGCTCGGCGCCGCAGCGAGCGGCGCCCTGACGAAGTCGGGCAGCGGCACGCTGGTGATGACCGGGAACAACACCTATACCGGCGGCACGGTCCTCGCCGCCGGCACGCTGTCGGTCGGCTCCACCACCAACCTCCCGCTCGCCGGCGGGCTGACCTTCAACGGCGGCGTCCTCATGCTTACAGGGACGGAGTTCGCCGACTTGGACGATTACGCCGTGAACTGGGGCACCTTCAACGGCGGCATCGGCGTCGGCGAGGCCACCCACACCCTCGTGGTGACCAACGACATCCAGGGCGCGGGCGAATTCACGAAGTCCGGCCCCGGCACGCTGCTGTTCTTGGGCACGAACACGTACTCGGGCGGCACCCGGATCCAGAACGGCAAGCTGGTCCTGAACGTCGACCAAGGGCTGGGGACCGGCGGGCTCGAACTCGGCGCCGTCGGCACAGCCGGCACGCTGACGCTGTCGAACGTCAGCCAGACAGTGAACGGAACGCTCTGGTCCCGGTCGTCGTCGCTGGCCACCAATGCGATCTTCATCGGCGCCGGGCAGTCGTTGCTCGTGTTTGGCAATGTCACGAACGGCGTGAACGTCGACCACACCAGCGCTCTCGCGGTGGGCGGGCCCGGCACGTGGGCCATCACCAACGCCAGCGGCTCCTTCCAGTCGGGCATCCAGAGCAACGGTTCGTCCATCGTCGATATGCGCGACCTTGGCACGTTCATCGCGGACCTCGGCACCGGCGACTTCCGGATCGGGCCGACGAACTTTGCGAACGGGACCACCACCAACCTCGCGTGGCTCGCGACGAACAGCACGATTGCCGCGGCCAGGATCGGCCTCGCCGACACGGTCCAGCAGACCACGGGCCGGACGTCGCTGCGGCTCGGCCCCGGTGCCACGGAGCTGCGCGCCGACAACATCTTCATCGGCACCGGCAAGCAGTCCACCGATGTTGCCTTTGAGACGGCCTCCGGGACGCTGACGATCTCCAACCTGGCCGGCACCGGGAGGGCGAACCTGGCCGTCAGCGTCAACTGGGCCGGAACGGGCGGCAGCCCGGTCGGCATCTTCGACACCCGCGGCCATGACGTCAGCCTGTATCTTGGCAGCGTGACGAACGGCGGCCGAACCAGCAGTCTGTCAGGGAACAACGCCGGCTACATCTACTTCGACACCGGCGTGATGGACGTCCAGAGCATGATCGTCGGCATTCGCAGCGGCACGGCCAGCGGCGCGATGACCGGCGAAGTTCATATCGGCGGCGGGACGGTCAACCTCGGCTCCGTCGAACTGGCCCGGAACTCGGTCGCCGGCGGCACGGCGACGTATGGCCTGCTGGACCTCTACGGCGGCACGATCACGATGGGCGGGAACATCATCCGCGGCGGCGGCGTCGGACCGACGACGGCGGCCCTGATGATGACCAACAGCGCGACACTCGACATGAACGGCTTCTCCATCGGCGATGCGGTCAACCCGATCAATGCGCTGCAACTCCAGTCCGGCACGCTGAAGAACGTCGCCGAGATCAACGGCGGGGCGGCGTGGACGAAGACCGGCGCGGGCAGGCTTACGCTCGAAGGCAACAACACGTTCATCGGCGCCGTGACCGTCCAGACCGGCGTTCTGGCCGCAGCCTCCGCGACGGCGCTGGGCACGACGGCCGGCGGCGTGACCGTGCTCCCCGGCGGCACCCTCGGCCTGCAGGGCGGCATCACCGTCGCAGGCGAGGCGGTGATCCTCACCGGCGTTGGCGGGGTGGATGGACTCCAGACCGCCGCCGGCGCGCTGCGCAACATCAGCGGCGCCAACACGTGGACCGGCCCCATCACGGTGACCGGTTCGGTCGACACCGCGCTCTTCTCCGAGGAGGGCCACTTCACGATCACCGGCAATATCACGAACAACCTCACTGCCGGCAACCTGCTGCTCCGCGGCAACGGATCCGGCGAGATCGGCGGCGTGATCTCCGGCGCCCGGACGCTGTTCAAGAGCGCGGCCGGGGCGACGAACGCCGGTGTGTGGACGCTGAGCGGCCTCAATACCTATTCCGGCTCCACAACGGTTGCGGCGGGAACGCTGCGGGTGTCCACCGAGGCCAACCTGGGTACGACGCCGGCGTCGTACGCGGTGAACCAGCTGATTCTCCGCGGCGGCTTGCTGCAGAACACGGCGAGCATGACGATCAGCCCCACCCGCGGCGTGCAGCTCGGCACGCTGGGCGGCGGGTTTGACACAGATGCCGGGACGACGCAGTCGGTCGAGAGCATCGTCTCCGGCGTGGTCGGCAACCCGCTGGTCAAGACGGGCGCTGGGACACTGCATCTTATCGGTGCAAACACCTATGCCGGAGATACTTTAGTCTCCAACGGAACACTGCGGGTGAACGGCACCCACAGCGGCGGCGGGATGATCTCGGTCTACGCCGGCGCGACGCTGGCCGGTACGGGCACGCTGGCGGCCGTCACGGTGGCGTCAGGGGCGGCTCTCAACCCGGGCAACAGCGCCGGGACGCTGACGGTTGGGGATCTGACGCTCGACGGCGGGGTGTCGCTGGAATACGACCTCGGGACGTCGAGCGACCTGATCCTGGCCGGAGCGACGGTCCTCGGCGGCATCGAGTTTGCCAACTTCACGTTCATTCCCGGACTGGGCTTCGGGCCGGGCGTCTACACGCTGATCGACGCGACCGGCATCTCGGGTCTGGGCGCGGGCACGACCGGAACGGTGGGCGGTCTCGGCGCGTCCCTCTCGATCGACGCCGGCGACCAGGATCTCGTGCTGACGGTCATCCCCGAGCCCGCCTCGCTGGGTCTGATCGGCATCTGCGCGATTGCCGCCCTGCTGCGCCGACGGCTGAGGGTCTGACGGCGATCCGGTGCATGGAGTCGGCGTTCGGACGGGCGGGCCTGCCCACCGCAGCCTTGGCGAAGGTGGGCCGCCCGGCCCTTCTACGAACGCCGAACGCCGAACATCCAACATCGAAGTCGGACTCAACAACCAACATCCAATATCCAACATCCAACAACCAACGGGGGAGAAGCACGAAAGAGGCAAGGCTTCAAACCGGCCAGCCGCCCTCCGTCGGTCCCCATTCGGTTGTCCCCATTCGGTTGTCTTCCTTCCTCGTCCTCCGCCCCTTTCCGAAGCGACAGCCGTAGACGCGGCGCCCCCGCCGCGTTCGGGAAGCCACGGTCGAATTAACGACTTCTGGCTTGTGGAGTTCCGCGGAACCAGAGACAATTTGATTCTACTGGGTCGGATGGGGCGGCGGAGAGGGAATGCCATGAAAACTGCTATGCGGATCGGGCGGGTTCTGGGTGCGGTCGCGATTCTCGGGTGCCTTGCCGCAGGGCCGGCGACCGCGCAGACCGGGTCATGGAACGTCAACGCCAACGGCAACTGGAGCACGCCGGGAAGCTGGCTCGGCAACATCATCGCCGACGGCGCCGGGAACACCGCTTGGTTCACCAATGACATCAATGCCGCCCGCACTGGGACGATCGACAGCGTGCGCACGATCGGCCATATCCGGCTCGGCGATGCGAACACCACGCACGCCTTCACCCTCGCAACCAATGCCTCCGGGAGGCTGATCCTCGACAACGGCGTCAACTCCGCGACGATCTCGATGCTCCGCGGTCCGACCACCTCCATCGACTCGCCGATCCAGTTGCTCAGCAACCTCCTCGTCACCAACCTCGCGACCGTCGGAACCGACCTCATCATCCGTGGCGAGATTTCCGGCGTCAACAAGGGCCTGACCAAGTCCGGCGTCGGCCGGCTGATCCTCGGCGCCACGAACACCTACACCGGCGCAACGCTCGTCGACGGCGGCATCCTGCGGCTGGTGGACCCCCGGTGGCTCGACACCTCCAGCAGCCTGACGCTGAACGGCGGAGTGATCGAGATCATGACCAACAGCATGGTCCGGACGGGCGGCCTCGGGTCCGGAAGCAACCAGATCCAGATCCTCGGCGGCGCGTCCGGCTTCTCGTTCGCCACCAACCCCGCGGGCGACCGTTCGGTCACGATCGGCGCCGCCGGTACGGTCCTCCAGTGGGGCTCGGCCTACTTCAACCCCTCGATCTTCATCCTCAGCACGACGGGCGCGACGGCGGGGCGCACGCTGATTCTCGACAACGCAATCGACCTCAACGGTGCGGCGCGGGAGATCCAAGCGGTCGCCGGGCTTGGCCGCGTGAACCGGTCGATCAACGGGGCGGGCGCCGCATCCGAGCTGATCAAGACCGGCTCGGGCACGCTCGATCTGAACGCCACGAACAGCTACGACGGCGTGACCCGCGTCCTCGCCGGCGCCCTCCGCCTGTTCGGCACTCACACGCTGTCGACCAACAATACCGTCGTGCTCAACGGCGGTGTTCTGGAATTCGCGCGCGCAAACGCGTACCAGACGCCGATCCTCGGCACGGGCGCCGGCAAGGTGCAGTTCGCAGGGAACGCCGGGTTCGGCGCCCACAACGGGGTTCGCCTCATCGACGTCAACGGAACCGGCGAGACGTTGAAGTGGGGCGAGGGCGAACTGGCCACATGGGGTCAGCTGCTGCTCAACGGACCGAACTCCGGCGGATATGTCCTCTTGAAGAATGGCCTCGATCTCAACGGCGAGGTCCGGACGATCTCCGTCAACTCCTCCTACGGCGCGGTCCTCGGTGTTGTGACGAACACGGGCGCCGTCCCGGCGCGCCTCGACAAGACGGGCGGCGGTACGCTGGTCGTGCTCGGCGACAACTACAAGCATGACGGCGGTACCATCATCCAGGCGGGAACCCTCCAGTTGGGCGACTACTGGTCGAAGGACGGCGTCCTTCCCGGCATTCAGGGCAACGCGGGCAGCATCAGCAACCTGGGTACGATCCTGGTGGCCAATCTGGGAGATACCACGCTCACGGGCAGCATCGACGGCGGTGGCAGCCTGTACCAGATGGGCTGGGGCAGCACGCTGACGCTGGCCGGCACCAACCGGTTCACGGGCAATACCGCGATCCGCCGCGGCACCATCGCGCTGGACTTCTCCGCTCCGACGGCCCCGGGCACGAACATCATCGGCACAGGGAGCATGTCGCCCCTGGTCCTGGGCGAGGCCAACTATACCGGCGGTACGCTTTTCATGAAGGGCGCCTCCGGCGCCGGCGTGACGAATCTCCAGATCTTCCGCAGCACGACGGTCAACCCGGGATCGTCGGTCGTCCAGGTCGAGAACGGCGCGGATGCCGTCGCGGTGCTCGTGGTCAGCAACCTCATCCGCGCCATCGGCGGCACGGCGGACTTCGTGCTGCCGACCAACGGGCTGATCGGGACCACCACGTTCGGGAATTTCACCGGCATCATTACCGGCGCACTCACCGTTGGCCGGACCGACTGGGCCGCCGCGGCCGACATCGGCTTGGGTGGCAACATGCGTCAGGTCACCAACTACACGGGCTATACGGTGGCCGGCGGGACGGGGATCGCTCACGGCGATACACAGAACATCCGGCTGACGGCGAACGACACCCTCAGTGCCGCGACGGTGCAGATCAACACCCTGGCCATGACGAACGACGGAGTCAGCTACGCGATCGCCATCGGCGCCGCCGAGAAGCTGCAACTCGGTACGGTCGGCGGCATCCTGAACCCCGCGGGTGCGGGATCGCTGACCATCGGCAACGTGGCCAACCAAGGCAAGCTGACCGCAGGCACGGGAGCCGGCGCCGTCGGGGAATTGGTGTTCATCAACTACGCCGCCAGCCCGATCGTCGTCAACGCGGCGGTGATCAGCAACGTGGTCGCCGGCGGCAAGGTCACCATCACCAAGGGAGGGTCGGGTCCGCTGACCTTCAACGGCAACGTCACACTGGGAAGCGACAACTACCTCAACGAGGGCGCCGTGACCTTCAACGCCGCCAGCACCATGGGCGTCGTGCGTGTCCACGGGGCCAACGTGACCTTCGACGGGGGCGACCACAAGCTCAACGGGAACTTCGTGCTTCAGGCCGGCTCGGTGACCGTCCTGTCTCCGATCGACGGCTCGAACCGCGAATTCCAGATGAACCAGACCCACGGCACGCGGTCGGCGCTGTATCTGGATGCCGACGTGACCTTCAACCGGCTCCGGGCGGCGATCAACGACAATGCCTTTGCCGCGGGCTCCATCTTCCAGACCAGCGGCACGTTCCGGGTGTGGGGCGGAAACACCGCCGGCCTGACGCTGGGCGAGGGCGCCAACACGCACGGCTACTACCAGATGCTCGGCGGCGTCGTCACCGGCGACGTACTCTTCGCCTCGCGCGGCGTCGGCGTCTTCGAGCAGTACGGCGGCGTCGTCAACCCGACCAATCAGGTGCGCTTCACGGAGAACGACGGCTACGGGCTCCTCAACCTCTTCGGCGGCCGGTTCAACGCGCCTGGCAGCGGCGCCGGCTTCACCGTGCACAACAGTGCGGTCGGCCCCGGCACCGCCGTCTTCAACATCCTGGGCGGATCGCTGGACGCGGCGCTGAACAACTCGACCAAGACCTTCAACCTGATGAACAACGCCGGCAACACGACCTACCTGAACCTGATCGCGGGGTCGGTGACGGCCAACCAGGTCTATGCGTCGAATCCGATCGGAAACTCCGTTCTCAACTTCAACGGCGGCACGCTGGTCGCGAAGGCCGGCGCTGTGCCGAGCAACAGCTTCCTGCAGGGGTTGTCCGCCGCCTACGTGCAGACCGGCGGCGCCCTGATCGACGTGCAGGTGCAGGGGGCGGGGGTCATCGTCAGTCAGTCGCTCCTCGCGGTGACGGGCCACGGACTCGCCTCGATCGAAACGAACTCCTCCATGGGCGCGCAGTACATCGGCGCCCCGCTCGTCAAGATCACCGGAGGCAGCGGCACCGGGGCCCTCGCGATCGCGCAGGTGGACTTCTCGACCGGTACCATCACGAACTTCAGGGTGGTCAACCCCGGCGTCGGGTACCAGGCGGCGGACGTGTTGACGGTGACGGTGGAAGGCGGCGGCCCGCTCGTCCAGCCGACGCCGTTCACCGTCTCCGGGGCCTCGCTGACGGCCAACGTAAGCGGCGGGCTCACCAAGCTGGGCAGCGGCCTGCTCACGCTGGCAGGAACCAACACCTACACCGGCGGGACGACGTTCTCCGCCGGCACGCTCGCGGTTGGATCGACCGACAACCTGCCCGCGGGCGCGCTGACCTTCAACGGAGGCAATCTGCGGATCACCGGCACGACGTTCTCGACGCTCGACGGCTACACCGTCAACCTGGGCACCGGCGCCCTTGACATCGACGACGCCCGCAACCGGCTGACGGTTTCCACCGCCCTCGGCGGTGCCGGCGGTCTGACCAAGGCCGGACCGGGAACGCTCGTCCTCTCCGGCGCCAACTCCTACCTCGGCAACACCGTCATCCAGACCGGCGTGCTGTCGATCGCCGGCACCGGCTCGCTTCCGGGCTGGAACACGGCCGGCCGCTGGACGGCCGCCAATGGCGGCGCGCTTGCCGTCTACAACTCCGTGACCGACGCCGATCTTACGACTCTCCAAGGCACAGGGAACCTCGCCGCCGGGGCGCGGCTGGGCTTCGACACGACCAGCGGTAACCGCGATTACCAGAAGGTGTTCAGCAACACGGTGAATGGCGCGCTGGGACTCGTGAAGCTCGGCAACAACATGCTGACGATCCGCGGCTCGAACACGTACAGCGGCGGCACCTGGATCTACGGCGGGACACTGAACGTCAGCAACGACCTGGCCCTGGGCGCCGTCCCCGGCGTGGCGGGGGCCAACCTCACGTTCGCGGGTACCGGCGGCACATTCCGGTCGGCAGTCACCATGGCGGTGACGAACAACCGGCAGATCCAGATCGACGTCGGCGCGCGCGCGGCGTTCGATACGCTGGCCAACACCCTGACCGTCAACGGTTCCATTATCGGCGCCGGCGGGCTGGTCAAGGAAGGCCTCGGACGCATGATCCTCTCGGCCACGAACTCCTACACGGGGCCGACCGTCATCAACAAGGGCATCCTGCGGCTCATGGACAGCCGGTGGATCGATCAGTCGAGCAACATGGTGATCAACGGCGGCATTCTGGAACTCGTGAGCAACAACTTCGCCCGCGCCGGAGGCCTCGGCACGGCGAGCAACCAGATCCAGGTCCTCGCGGGGAATTCCGGCTTCTCCGTGATCGACGCCGGCGGCGACCGCTCGGTCACGATCGGGGGTGGCGGTTCCGAGGTCGACTGGGGCTCCACCTACTTCAACCCGACCATCTTCGTGCTCGCCTCGACGGGATCGACCGCGGGCCGGCTTCTGGTTTTCGACAATGCGATCGACCTGAACGGCGTCACCCGGCAGATCGACACGATCACGGGCATCGGCCGGGTGAACCGGCCGATCACCAACGGCGCCGGGACGGTTGCCGGGCTGGTCAAGGGCGGATCGGGGACGCTCGACCTGGCCGCGACGAATACCTACGACGGCACGACCACGATCCTGAACGGCGCGCTCCGGCTCTCGCATGTTGCGGGGTTGTCCACCAGCAACACGTTGATCCTGAACGGCGGCGTCCTCGAGTTCAACGGCATCGTCCATCCCTACATGACTCCGATGCTCGGGACGGGCGCGGGTAAGGTCCAGTTCGCCGGGGCGGCCGGGTTCGGCAGCGTGAGTGCCGTCCGCACGATCAACGTCAACGGGACCGGCGAGACGCTCAAGATGGGCGACGGCGCGCTCGCGAATTGGGGCGTTCTGCTGCTGAACGGCCCCGCCGGCGGCAGCGGGCACACCGTGCTGGCGAACGGCCTCGACCTCAACGGATCGAGCCGGACCGTCAGCGTCGCGGCGGGCGTGGGCCGGATCGACGGCATCGTGACCAACGCGCACGCCACCCAGTCGGCCAACCTCGAGAAGATCGGCGGCGGGACGCTGCTGGTGCTCGGCGACAATTACCGGCACAACGGGCGCACGTGGATCCGCGCCGGGACGATGCAGCTCGGCGACTATTTCACGAAGAACGGGGTGCTCCCGGGCCTCCCGGGGAATCTCGGAAGCATCAGCAACAGCGGAACGCTCGTCGTCGCCAACATAGCGGACACGACGTTGAGCGGCAACATCGAGGGCGGCGGCGAGTTCATCACGTCGGGCTGGGGCAGCACGCTCACCCTGACCGGCACCAACCGCTACAACGGCAATACGCGTATCCGGCGGGGAACGCTGGAGCTTGACTTCTCCGCGGCCAATGCGCCCGCGACCAACATCATCGGCACGGCCCAGATGTCGCAGCTCGTTCTCGGCGACACGAGCTACTCGGGTGGCCGGCTGCTGGCCACAGGCGCCGACGGCGTCGACAACGCCCAGACCTTCCGGGGCATCTTCGTCTTCCCGGGCGGATCCAAGGTCGAGGCGGTGAGCGGCGTGGGCGGCGCAATGTACCTGACGGTCAGCAATTTCACCCGGAACGTCGGCGGCGTGGTCGACTTCTCCCTGCCGGCCAGCGGCGCGATCCGGACGACGGGGTTGAATACGAACGGGATTCTCGGTGGATTTGCGACCGTGGGGGGCACGGATTGGGCGGCCAATTCGAGCGGCTCCGGCATCGGCGACATCGTCGCCTACACCGCGTACGAGGATCTGTTCGGCGATATTATAGGTAACGATGGGACCAAGAACGTACGCTTGACGAACTTGGCCGATGCGAACATCACGCTCGCGGCGCCCGTGACGACGATCTACACGCTGACGATGAACGATGCCGGGCTGGCCCATACGATCAACCTTGCGGGGCAGACATTACGCCTTGGCACGCAGGGCGGCATCCTCCAGGCGCCGTCCTCCCTCGGTCTGACGATCGGCTCGATACGCAACGACGGCTTCCTGACGGCCGGCCTGACGAACAACGGCCCGGGCGAACTGATCTTCATCAACAACTCCGCCAGCGCCATCACGGTCAATTCCGCGATCACCAGCAACGGCACGCAGCGGATGCAGTTGACCAAGGCGGGCTCCGGCCCGGTCGACTTCGTCGGTGACGTGGCCGTCGGCAACAACACGTTCATCCTCGACGGCACGGCGACGTTGAAGGGCACGAACGTTCTCGGGGCCACCTACGTGACCGGCGGCAGCCTCGTCTTCGACACGGGCAGCAGCAACCGTCTGACCGGAACCCTTGCCATCAACGGCGGGTCGGTCACGGTCAACGGCCGGGTGCATTCCAGTGCCGAGGTTCAGATCGGATCGCTCTCCGGCGGCCGGGGCGTGCTGAATATCAACGCGGACCTGTATACGACGCGCCTGCGCGCGGCGCTCAACGATCACTCGTTCTCCGCCGGTGCGATCTTCCAGACCGGCGGGATCCTCCTGGGCACGAGCCCCGGCAACGGGCTGAGCGTCTCGGACGGCACCGGCAACTCCGGCTACTACCGGCTCTCCGGCGGCACGGTCAGCGGCGACGTTGTCGTGGCCTACCGCGGTCCCGCCGTCTTCGAGCAAACCGGCGGCTCCGTGACGCCGAGCAACCAGTTCCAGGTCGTCAGCGGCACCGGTTACGGCGTCGTGAACCTCTTCGGAGGCCAGTTCAACGCTCCGGGCACGGCTGGCGGCTACATCCCGTTCCAGGGCACCACCTTCGCCGCAGGAACGGCGGTCTTTAACGTGCTGGGCGGCTCGCTCGACGCCGCGTACGGCGGCACCGGCAAGGCGGTTGACCTCATGAACGCGATGGGCAACACGTCCTACTTCAACCTGCTCGGCGGCGTCGTGACGGCGAACCAGATCAAGGCGACGCAGGCGATCGGCAATTCGGTGCTGAACCTGAATGGCGGCACGATCGTCGCGGCGGGCACAACGTCCCAGACCAACGCATTCATCGCCGGCCTGTCGGCGGCCTATGTCTACGCCGGCGGCGCGACGGTCGATGTGAACGGCGCGAATGTGAAGGCCACCGTCCTGACGGGCCTTCAGGCGCCGTCCGGCTACGGCCTGACCTCGATCCCGGTCGACGCGAACGCGGGCGGCCAGTACATCGGCGCGCCGGTCGTCCGGATCACCGGCGGCAGCGGCACGGGCGCGCTGGCGGTCGCGCAGGTCGACTTCTCGACCGGCTTCATCACCAACCTCCTCGTCGTGAACCCGGGCACGGGCTACCAGGCGGCCGACGTGCTGACGGTTTCGCTCGACGGCGGCGGACCGCTGACGGCGCCGACGAACTTCACGGTCTCCGGTGCGTCGCTCGCGGCCAACACGAGCGGCGGGATCACGAAGACCGGCAACGGCTGGCTGACGCTTGCGGGCACGAACACCTTCACGGGCGCGATTCGCGTCGACGCCGGTTTCCTCAACATGCCCTACGCCGCGCCCGGGGCGACGAACGTCACGCTCGGCGCGACGGCCGGCATGGTCTTCGGCATCGGCGGCGCCCAGACGCTCACGGCGCCGGCGATCGCCCAGGTGCTCGCGGGCAGCTTCGGCGCCGGCAACTCGTTCGGCCTCGACACGACGGCTGGAAGCGCCGAGTACCCGACCGCGATCGGCACGGTCCAGCATTTCTACAAGCTGGGCCAGAACTCGCTGACCCTTTCGGCCAACAACAGCTTCACGGGCAACGCCTACGTCCTGGGCGGCGCGTTGCGCGCGGAGTGGGGCGGCGGTCTTCCGGCCACGGCGAACTTGGTCCTCAACGGCGGCGCGTGGGAGACGACCAACGGCCTCGCATCGAACCTCGGAACCGGCGCGGGCCAGTTCCAGATCGTCGCCGGCAGCACGAGCGGCTTCTCGGCGGTTGACAATCCATTGACCGTCGACATCGGCGGCGCGGGCGCCCCGGTGACCTGGGGCGCGGGCGGCTTCAACCCCACGACGCTGGTCCTCAACGCAACCAGCGCGAACACGAACCTCGTGTTCGCAAACCGACTCGACATGGCCGGCGGCGTCCGCACGATTCTCGTTGGGGCCGACACCGCCTACATGGCGGGCGGGCTCACCAATACCGCGTTTGCCAGCGGCCAGGGCACACTGATCAAGACGGGCGCCGGGACGTTGTCGCTCACCAACGCCGCCTCGATGCTGAATCTCCAGGGCAACGCCGGTCTGGAAGTGAGGCAGGGAACGCTTCTCATGACCGCCGGGAAGATCCAGAGCCAGAGCCCCGCGAACTATAGCGACTACATCGGCCACTATGCGGGCGACGACGGCACGCTGATCCTGGCGGGTTCGAGCATCTTCACGCGCAGCAACGCCACCCTGTACGTCGGCACCGACGCCGGCAGCCGCGGGACGTTCATCGTGCAGGATGATGCGACGTTCTGGGGGAACTACCAGATGTACGTCGCCAACGCCGCCGGCAGCACGGGCACGGTGACGGTCACGGGCGGGTCGCTCACGATTGCCCAGAACAACACCGTCATCGGCAACTCCGGCATCGGCCGGC
Source organism: uncultured Verrucomicrobiota bacterium (assembly GCA_964423465.1). Lineage (GTDB taxonomy): Bacteria > Verrucomicrobiota > Kiritimatiellia > PWTM01 > PWTM01 > VGWF01. The sequence continues at coordinate 27,655 of CAYRFK010000029.1, forward strand.
TGATCCTCGCGGGAGGCTTCCTGACCAACGTAAATACCTACCTTGGGAACAACGCGGGTGCGCCGGGCGTGATGATCCAGTCCGGCGGCGTCTTCCGGGCGACCGGCACAACGGCCATCGCCGACAAGATCGGGTCCGCCGGCAGCTACATCCAGACGGACGGGACCTATAACGGTGCCGGCGAGCTGCGCATCGCGAATGCCCCCTTCGCCTCCGGCTACTTCGAGATGCAGGGCGGCACGCGAACGAACGCCAGCTGGGTGCAGGTCGGCTACCAGGGCCTTGGCCTTTACTACCAGTCCGGCGGCACGAACTGGGTGACGGGCGCCGGCGGGATGCTGCTCAATAACGGCAGCGGTACCAATGGCGCCATCGGCGTGGTCTACGCCTCCGGCGGTGTCCTCACGAGCGCCCTGCCATTCTACCTGGGCTACAACACCGCGCCGGCGGGCGGCGGTCGCGCGGAGCTGACGGTCGCCGGCGGCAACGTGATGCTGAACAACGCGCTCACCGTGAACCGCTTCAGCGCCGGGGCGGGCATGATGTCGACCAACATCGTCAACCTGAACTCCGGCACGCTCCGCGCGTGGCAGATCGTCAAGGGCGCCACGGGCGGCATCAGCGTCCTCAACTTCGACGGCGGCACGCTGCTGGCCGGCGCCAGCACGAGCACGGTGCCGTCCTTCCTGCAGGGGCTGGATGCGGCGTACGTGCATGACGGCGGCGCGGTCGTCGATACGGCCGGAAACTCGGTGACCATCGGCCAGAACCTGCTCGCGCCCGCGGGCAGCGGCGTCGCCACGCTGCCGTGGACCGGAGATGTCGGAGGCTTCGTCGGAGCGCCCTATGTCGAAATCTCGGGCGGCGGCGGCTTCGGCGCGACGGCGGTTGCGCTCTTCGACTACGTCACGGGCAGTGTGACCGGTCTGGCCCTCACCGGCGCCGGCAGCGGCTACGCCCCCGGCGACACCCTCACGGTGCGCCTCGTGGGCGGTGGCGGCCCGACGACCACCGTGGGCTCCGCCACGCTCGGCGGACTTGCAAGCGGCGCGCTGACCAAGCAGGGCAACGGCACGCTGGTTCTGACGGGCAACAACACCTTCACCGGCGGCACGACGATAGCCGCCGGCACGCTGGTGATCGGCGCCGGGGGCACGGCGGGTACGCTCAGTTCCGGCCCGGTGGCGAATGACGGCCTTCTGACCTACAACCGCGCCGACGACACCACCTGGAATCAGCCGATCACCGGCACCGGCGCCTTGGAGAAGAGGGGCGTGGGCGTCCTGACCCTCGGCGGTGCGAACGGCTACAGTGGCGGCACCCGCATCCTGAACGGCCGGGTCGTCCTGAACGCCAACAATGCGCTGGGTTCCGGCTGGCTCACCCTCGGTGGCGCGGAGGCGGCGGGATCGCTCTCGCTTTCCAACGTCAGCCAGACGGTCAACGGGCCCATGCGCGTGGAGTCCGCTCTCGCCGATGACGTCAACCGGCTCCACATCGGCGCCGGGCAGTCGCTGGTCGTGCTCGGCAGCGTGACGAGCGGCCCGATCGCCGCCAACAGCATCACGAAGCTCGTCGCCGACGGCGCAGGCATGTGGGCGGTCACGAACGCGGGCGGCGTGTTCCAGGTCGGCGGCGTCGCCGGCGACGTGGGCTACATCGCCGACGTCGACCTGAGCGCGCTGGGCGGCTTCTCCTCGGATCTCGGCGCCGGGACGTTCCGCATCGGTTCCACGGCCGGCGGATCCGGCAACGCGACGAACATCATGCGGTTGGCGACGAACAGCACGATCGTCGCCGGGATCGTCGGCATCGGTGACTTCACCAGCAAGTTCGTCGGGCCGAACACGCTGACGCTCGGCGCGGGGGCGAACAAGATCTACGCGGACAACCTCCTGATCGCCGGCGGCAAGAGCGACTCGCGGATGCTCTTTGACGGCGCCACGGGCACACTGACGGTTTCGAACCGGGCCGGCACCGGCCGGGCGAACCTGGCGGTCGGCGTCAACGTGGTTGGGACGGGCGGCAACGTGGCGGGCCTGTTGGACACCCGCGGCCACGAGGCAAGCCTCTTCCTCGGCGCTGTGACCAATGGCGGAAGGGTCGGCACCAGTCTCACCGGCTGGGGTGCCGGCGCGATCCTGTTCGATCAGGGCACGCTGGATGCGCAGAGCATGATTGTAGGTATCCGTACGGGTATCGGATCCGCCGGCGCCGTGACAGGCCTGGTGGACATCGGCGGCGGCACGGTCAACCTTGGACCGGTGGAAGTGGCGCGCAACTCGGTTGCGACGAACAACTCCGTGGTCGGAACTCTGAACTTCCGGGGCGGCACCATCACGATGTCGGGTCCCATCACCCGCGGAGGCGGCATAGGGACGGCGGTCGCCTCGCTGTTGATGACTAACAACGCGATCCTCGACATGGGCGGCTTCGCGATCGGCGGCGGCGGCGCCAGCGCGATCGACACGCTGCAGCTCAACTCCGGCACGCTGCGCAACGTCGGAAACATCAACGGCGGCGCGGCGTGGACGAAGAACGGGTCCGGCACGCTGACGATCGAGGGAGCCAACGGTTACGGGGGCAACCTGACCGTCGCCGAGGGCACGCTGAAGTACAACGGAACCTACAGCGGCGGCGGGCTGATCACGGTGCAGGGCGGCGCGACGCTGATGGGAACGGGCACCGTGGGCAACGTCACGCTGGGCGCCACCGCCTCGCTGAAGCCGGGCAACAGCGCCGGCACCCTGACGGTCGGGAATCTGACACTCGACGCCGGCACCACGCTGGAGTACGACCTCCGCACGGTGAGTTCCAGCGATCTGGTCCTCGCCCAGGTGGTTGCCCTCGGCGGGATCGAGTTCGCCGACTTCACGTTCCTCCCCGGCGTCGGCTTCGGCCCGGGTGTGTACACGCTCATCAACGGCACCAGCATCGCCGGGCTCGGCGGGGGCGTGGGTGGCACGATTGCGACCATCGGCGAGATCACCTACACCGGAGCGCTCTCGATCGACTCGGACAATCAGGATCTGGTCCTGACCGTCATCCCCGAGCCGCTGGTGGCCGGATTGACCGGCCTGATCGGGCTCGCCGGCTGGCTGCTCCGTCGTCGGCTGCGGGTCTGACGGCGATCCGGTGCATGGAGTTCGGCGTTCGGCCGGGCGGGCCGCCCGGCCCTACCATCGGATGACTTTGCGGCACGGGTAGGGCCGGGCCGCTGGCCCGGCCGCACCCGCGATTCACGAAGCCATTTGGGCGTTCCTCCCTCGCCCCTTCCCGTAGCGACAGCCGTAGACGCGGCGCCCCCGCCGCGTTCGGGAACCCACGGGCGAAGCGGCGGGACACGAACGCCGAACATCGAACATCCAACACCGAACATCGAAGTCGGACTCAACAACCAACATCCAATATCCAACATCCAACAACCAACGGGGGAGAAGCACGAAAGAGGCAAGGCTTCAAACTGGCCATCCGCCATCCGTCGGTCCCTATTCGGTTGTCCCCATTTTCAAGCATGAAAGCCTACGCAGCCTTCCGGTCATAGGGTATAGTCCGCCGTAGAGGACGATCGCCATGAACACACTCGGTCGAATCGTGCGGGTCGGAGCGCTGGCGGTGCTGGCCGCTGGGGCGCAGGCGCAGACGAATTTCTATTGGACGAACACGCTGAGCGGCGCGTGGAGCGGCGCGAACTGGACCAATGCCCGGGTGACGCCCGTCACGCCGCCCGCGGGCGGCGCGGCGGACTACATCCTCGCCTTCAACCAGGCTGCCACATACACGGCCAACAACGATTTGGCGGGGGCCTTCTTCCTCAACGGGCTCCAGTTCGGCGCAGGATCCGCCACGCTGTCCGGGAACGCCCTCGTCCTCACGAACCGCGGCACCGTGGCGCCGCTGGTCACGAACTGGGGCGGCGGGGTCGCAACGGTCGGCAACAACGTCGGATTCGGAACGCACGGTACGCTCGGCGCCGCGGCGGGAAGCACGCTGGTCATGGGCGGTATTCTGAGCGGGGTCGGAAACGTCACCAACACCGGCGCCGGCAACGTGATCCTGACGGGAAACAACACCTATTCCGGCGCGACGGTGATCCGATCCTCCGGCAGCGGCGCATGGCAGGGAACCGTGCTCAGCAACACGACCGGCGGGGTGGCGATCCCGGGAGATGTCTATCTTGGCGCCGTGGCCGGAAACGCGTATCTGCGGCTGGGCGCGGACGAGCAGATCGCGAACGCCGGGGTCGTCAACTTCATCGGCGCCAACCATGGCCGTCTCATGCTGCTGGGGCGGACCGAAACAGTCCGGGGCCTCGTGTCCGGTTCCGGCAACGGCGTCGTCGAGAATACGGATGGTTTGGACGACAGCAACGGGTTCGGCCCGGCAACCCTGATCCTGAATCCCGGGGCGGGCGACATCTACAGCTTCAACGGATTCGTGCGCAACGCCTTCACTCAGGGCGCCAGCAACCGGTTGTTCGTGGTCAAGAACGGGGCCGGCACGCAGATTCTGCACGGCGGCAACATCGGCAACAACGCCGGCGGCGGCGTCGCGGGGATCACGGTGAACGCCGGTGATCTCGTGTTGAGCAATACGACAGTGGCCGCATTCACAAGCAGTGTCACCATCGACGGCGGCCGGCTCGTGCTGGGCACGGCAACCGCGGCGTTCCGCAATCCCGTCACCAACAACGCCGCCGGCGGCCTCGCCTTCGTCGCGGCGGGGGCGAACACGATCGCCTCGCTCAACGGGTCGGGCGCGCTGGGGCTGACGAACGCGGCCGGCGCCGCGGTGACGCTGATCGTCGGCCAGGGCGGGTTGTCCGGCGACTACTCCGGCAACCTCTCCGGCGCCGGCGCGCTCACGAAGACGGGCACCGGGACGCAGGTGATGTCCGGCAACAACACCTATGCGGGCGCCACGAGGGTCGAGCAGGGCGTGCTGACCGCCACGAAGGCCGCCGCGCTGCCGGGCTACAACTCGGCCGGGATGGTCGTGGTCAACGCGGCGACGGTCGCGGTTCGGACGGGCGGTGTCGGGGAGTGGAGCGGGGCGGAGATCGACGCGCTGCTGGCCAACACCACATGGAACGCGGGCAGCCTGCTGGGTGTCGACGTGTCGTCCGGCAGCCTCGACCTGTCCGGGAACACCGCGGGACCCCAGGGGCTTCACAAGCTCGGCGCCGGCACCCTGACGCTGTCGGGAAACAACAGCTACGCGGGCGGCACGACGATCTCCGCCGGAATCCTGTCGGTCGGAGCGGCGGCGAACCTGCCCGTCGGCGCGCTGAATGTCACCGGCGGCACGCTGCGCGTCACGGGGACGGCGCTGGCCAATCTCGACGCGTACACGCTCAACGCGGCCGGCTTCCGTGGCGGGATTGACGTTGCAGAGGCGTCGCACACGCTGACGATCTCCCAGGGGATGTCCGGCAACGGCTGGCTGGTGAAGGACGGGGCGGGCGCGCTCGTCCTGTCCGGCGCCAACTCGTTCAATGGCGGCGTCACCAACAACGCCGGCACCCTGCGGCTGGCCAACGCCTCGGCGTGGGCCGCGAGCAACCCGCTTCGCCTTCTCGGTGGCGATGTCGACCTCGGAGGGTATGCGGTCACCATGGCCTCCCTTGCCGGGGCGGCGGGCACGACGATCACGAACAACGGCGGTCTCACGATCAATCAGGGCGCCGGAGGGACCTATGCGGGCGCGATTGTCGGTTCGGGCGGTCTCACGAAGGCGGGGGCGAGCGTGCTGGTCCTGTCCGGCGCGAACACGTACGGCGGGCTGACCGTGGTGAACAACGGCGCCGGCGTGCTCGTCCTCAGCAATACGACCGGCAACGCCATCGCCGGCGACCTGTCGCTCGGCAGCGGCGCCGCGGGTGAGGTCTTCCTGCGGCTCGGCGCGAGCGAGCAGATGCCCGACACCGCCGTGATGTACTTCAACGGCATCGGCGTGAGCGCGCGCTACACGCTGGTCGGCTTCAACGAGACGCTGGGCGGCCTGTCCGACCCGTCCGGCCGGGGCATCGTCGAGAACAACGACACGGAGGTCATCTTCACGAACGCCGGGCCCTCCGTTCTCACGCTCAATGTTGCGGCCGCGTCGAACGTCGTCTTCTCCGGATACATGCGTAGTTTCCGCGCCGAGGGTGCGGGACCGAGCAACACGCTGACCGTGGTCAAGACGGGGGCGGGCACCCAGATTCTGTCGGGGCAGAACATCGGCAATGGAGGCATCGGCGGCTTCGTCGTCCAGGCCGGCGATCTCGTGCTGATCAACACGATCGGACTCCCCACCGGCGTGCGCGTCGAAGGCGGACGCCTCGTGCTGGCGTCGCAGACCGCGATCAACAACCGGGCGATCACGAACAACGCGGCCG
>CAYRFK010000030.1:0-33706 GCA_964423465.1 uncultured Verrucomicrobiota bacterium
GGAGGTCGTCATGCAGTACGACGACGATGCAGGCATGTGGGTTGTCTCCGGCAACGGCGAGTTGCTCTGCGTGACGCCCCACTACTGGCTCGCTGAGTCCATCAACCTGCTTCTTGCCACGACGGAGGCCAACGTGGCTGCCATCCAGACAATCGAAGATGGTGGGGTTGAAGTGAAATCGGCCGAACTACATCGAAGCCTACCCTCGGTGTTCGGACGAGTGGCCTATGAACCGCCACCGCTGCATTTCCCTCTGGCCGTGGAAGTGGAGCCCTATGGCGGACGCTACTGGGCCGTTGAGGTCAATGGCCAGTTGCTCTGCGTGACGCTCTACCGACGGGGGGCAGAAGCTGTCCGGGACTTCCTTCACGGCATCGAGCGCGAAGTGATGGAGCGTCAGGTGATAGGCGAAAGTTTCGAGGATATGAACTCAAACAACCCGCCCTTGATGATGGCCTGACGGATGACCGGGACAGTTGCTCTAGGAGATCCTTGAATACAGCCTCTGCTTCTTCGTTCATCGAGGTCCCTCCACTCATGCGGTGCATCTTGGCGAGCGACCATGGCGTGTGCAAGAGAGGACTTGCGATGCGTACCAAAGACCCGGAATCTCTTCCTGTCGTCTGCGGGCGAGCCTGTCCGTCGAGCATCGGCAACAAGATACGAGCCGCGAAACCACCCACGCCGTTTTGCTGAGGAAGTCGTGCGGTGCATAAACCAAGACTTGGACACGCGCCCGCGTGATCCTGTCCGGGCTCTGAAACACGCCGACTCCAGCCCTCGGCATCACCCCGACACCCGCAAAAACTACCACCAGAACTACCACCAGACCACCGAATGGGGCTAGAAATGCGACGGAAGGGCGATTTGTAAGATGCTATTCCGTAGGAGTTTAGGTAGGTGGTGGGCGCTACAGGACTTGAACCTGTGACCCCTACCATGTCAAGGTAGTGCTCTAGCCAACTGAGCTAAGCGCCCGAAAAGCGGCGGCATTGAAGCATTCAGGGCGGCGGGTGTCAATCTTCCCGGAAGGCAACGTGGAGGCTGCAGAATGAGATTGATCAGGCGGGAGCTGGTGATGGCGGTGGCCGTGGCGGCGGGAGGACTCTGCGGGAGGGCGGAGGGGACGGGCGACGTGGTGCGCGTCATGAGCTTCAACGTGCGCTACGGCACGGCCAATGACGGCGAGAATCACTGGGACAAGCGCAAGGACCTCCTCGTCGACACCATCAAGGCCTTCGATCCGGATCTGCTGGGCACCCAGGAGACACTCGACTTCCAGCGCGATGCCATCGCCGCCGCCCTGCCAAGGCACGAGGAGTGGGGAGTCGGGCGCGAGGACGGCGCGACCCAGGGAGAAATGTGCGCCCTCTTCTTCCGCCGCGACCGCTTCGAGAAGATCGAAGGCGGCCACTTCTGGCTGAGCGAGACGCCGGACGTTGCCGGCAGCAAGAGCTGGGACAGCTCCCTGCCGCGGATGGTGAGCTGGGTCAAATTGCGCGACCGCCGCGCGCCGGACGCATCGCCGGTCCTCTACTTCAACACCCACTTCGATCATCGTGGCGCTCAGGCGAGGATCGAGTCCGCCCGACTTCTCCGCGCCCGCGCCGAGGCGGCCGTCGTTGGCTGCCGCATCCTCGTAACCGGCGACTTCAACGCCGGCGAAGGCAGCGAGCCCTATCGCGGGTTCTTCGGCCCCGTCGGCGGCCGCCCCTCGCCCGTGGTGGACTCCCACCGCATCGCGCATCCGCAGCCGGCCGCGGACGAGGGCACCTGCAGCGGGTTCCGGGCGGACGCCAGCGGAGGCCCCCGCATCGACTGGATCGGCGTGTCGCGCGACTGGCGGGTCCTCGAGACCCGCATCGACCGCACCGCGCGCGACGGCCGCACACCGTCGGACCATTTTCCGGTGACGGCGGTCCTGACGCCGGGAGGCACGCCCCGGTAGGCCGGGAGGGTCGCCGGCCCCGGCGACCGTGCGGGCCCTTCCGACGAGTTCACCGCCGTGCCCATGAGCGGCGGGCGCATTTCCGTTCACGTGCAACGGAGACGACGAGGCTCCCATGGACCTTTTGTTCGGCCGGGCCAGCAGCCCGGCCGAACGATGACTTCCGAAGCGTGCCCCCCGGGCGCGGTCCTGGGCGTCAAAAGAGCGCCCATTCCGGCCGGGAACGTGATAGCTTGCGGAACAGCATTGCGGAGGAGACGCACATGAACAGCAGGATGACGGCCATGGCGGTTTTGGGAGCGGCGATGGTCGGGGGGACGTTCGCACAGGGACAGACATCCGACGCGGCGCACGACGCGCGGATGATGTGGTGGCGCGAGGCGCGCTTCGGGATGTTCGTGCACTGGGGGCTCTACTCGGGCCTGGCCGGTACGTGGGAAGGAAAGCCGGTCGGCACGAAGGGCGGCATGGAGTGGATCCAGCAGCGCGTGAAGGCCGACACGGACACCTATGCCAAGCGCGCGATCCCGCTGTTCAAGCCGACGCCCGGCTTCGCGAAGGAGTGGGCCGCTCTCGCCAAGGCCGCCGGCTGCCGCTACCTCGTGTTCACAACCAAGCATCACGACGGCTTCGCGCTGCACGACTCCAAGGTCAGCGACTACGACGCCGGATCCACGCTGAACCGCGACTTGGTGCGCGAGATCGTCGACGCCTGCCGCGCAGAGGGCCTGCGCGTCGGCTTCTACCACTCGGTCATCGACTGGCACCATGACCAGTACGAGTACGCGAAGTCGAAGCAACTCCCCCACCCGCTCAAGGGCCAGCCCTACCCGAACGGCGAGCGCACCCACGCAAAGTACCTCGACTACCTGCACGCCGAGGTGGACGAGTTGATGTCGAACTACGGCACCGTCGACATCCTGTGGTGGGACTACAGCGCGCAGGACTTTCAGGGCGACGAGGCATGGCGCGCGATGGAGCTGATGGCGAAGGTCCGCGCGAAGCAGCCGGGGATCGTCATGAACAACCGCCTCTTCCGCAGCCCGGAGGCCGGCTGGAAGAGCATGGGCACCGACGGCTTTGCCAACAGCCTCGACACGAAGTATGGCGACTTCATCACGCCCGAGCAGCACATCCCCGCCACCGGCATGCCCGGCGTCGACTGGGAGACCTGCATGACGCTGAACACCACGTGGGGCTTCAGCGAGCACGACCACGCGTGGAAGCCCGACGAAACCCTCATTCGCAACTTGATCGACATCGCCAGCAAGGGCGGCAACTACCTGCTGAACATCGGCCCAAAGGGCGACGGCAGCGTGCCGGAAGAAACCGTGAAGTCGATGAAGGCCATCGGCACGTGGATGAAGGTCAACGGCGAGTCGATCTACGCGACCGCCGCCAGCCCCTTCCCGTCCCTGCCGTGGGGCCGCGCGACCCAGAAGGGCTCCGCACTTTTCCTGCACGTGTTTGACTGGCCGGCGGACGGCGTGCTTGACGTGCCGATGAAGGCGGACGTCGCGAAGGCCGTGCTCCTCGCCGCGCCGGGCACCGCGCTCGACGTGAAGCCCGACGGCACGCACCTGAAGATCCGCCTGCCGGCTGCCGCGCCAGATCCGATCGCGACGGTGATCCGCCTCGACCTCCGCGACGCGCCGGTGATCGATCCGACGCTGAAGCCTCCGTCGGCCGCAGCGGACAAGAAGCACTGAGCCATGCGGCCGCTCGGGACATGCCGAAGCTGCGCCGGGAGGGTCCGCGGCCCCGCGGACCGAACGCAGGATTCCACCCGGTCGCCGTGCGTGGAAGATGCTGAACCTACCCGCGCGCGACAACGAGCGGCGGGCCAGCTTCGGTGCGCGGGACCAGATCGACCTCGACGCCGTAGACATCGCGCAGGAGGTCCGCGCGCAGAACGTCGCCCGGGGGCCCGTCGGCCGCGACGCGTCCGTCGGCGATCAGCACGAGCCGGTCGCCGAAGCGGGCCGCGACGTTGAGATCGTGGCTGACGCATACCACCGCCATCGGCCAGTCGTGGGCAACGCGCCGGAGCATCGCCGTCACGGACATCTGGTGGCGGAGATCGAGATGGCTCGTCGGCTCGTCGAGCAGCAGGATGGTCGGCTGTTGCGCGAGGGCGCGGGCGATCATGACCCGCTGCGCCTCGCCGCCGGACAATTCGTCGAGCGTCCGCCCCGCCAGCGCCTCCGTGCCGGTCATCTCCATCGCGGCGCGCACGATCTCGAGGTCCTTCGCGCCCGCGAGTCCCAATGCGCCGAGATGCGAGAGGCGGCCCATCAGCACGATCTCGCGGGCGGTGAATGCAAAGGCCGAGGCAGGTGTCTATGGCACGTAGGCGAGCCGGCGGGCGCGCTCGCGGGGCTTGAGTCCGGACAGCGGCCGGCCATCGATCGACACCGTGCCCGCCGAGGGAACCGCGAGGCCGAGAAGGCAGCGTAGCAGCGTCGTCTTGCCGCCCCCGTTCGGGCCGAGGACACATACAAACTCGCCGGCCCGCGCATCGAGGTCGATACCCTGCAGAACCGGCGCGGACGGCCGGTAGGCGAAGGCGAGGCCGCGCGCGGAGATCGCGGCGTTCATGCGTCCTCCTCCGCAAAGCGGCGGCGCAGCAGCGCGATGAAGAACGGTGCGCCGAGCAGCGCGGTGAGAAGCCCGACCGGAAGACGGCCGGCGCCCAGGTGCGGACCGAGCCCGCGGCACAGCGTCTCCGCCACCATCATCAGAATCGCGCCGCCGAAGCCGGAGAGCAGCAGTACCCGGCGGTGGTCCGGGCCGGAGGCGAGCCGGCAGACATGGGGCACCATGAGACCGACGAAGCTCACCGGTCCCGCAAGCGCCACGGCGGCGGCGGTGGCGAGCGCGGAGCCGATGAAGATCTCGATCCGCAGCCGGCCGACCGGCACGCCAAGGGACCGGGCCACATCGTCGCCCAGCCCCAGCGCATTCAGCGCCCCGGCGCGCAGGAACATGGCGGCCCAGGCCGCGAGGGCCAGTCCGCCGCAGACCGCCAGCAGGGCCGGATCGACCGCCTCCGGAAGCTCGCCCATCGCCCAGCGCGCGAACTCGTCGACGCGGAGAGGGTCCGTCGCCAGGTAGAGGGCCATGATCAGCGCACCGTTGAGGATGTTTACGATCACGCCGGCGAGGATCAGCGAGAACGGATCGACGCGGCCGCGGCGGCGCGCAACGGCATACACGGCGGCCGCGGCGGCCAGGGCGCCGGCGAAGGCAAAGACCGGCAGCCGCCACGCGATCCAACCCGCCCATGCTCCCAGCGCCAGCCCGGCCCGCACGCCCACGCCGGCGCCGCTGGCGATGCCGAGCACGTAGGGATCGCCGAGCGGGTTTCGCAGGAGCCCCTGGATCGCGGCGCCCGCGACCGCCAGCCCGGCCCCGGCGGCTGCGGCGGCGGCCAGACGCAGGGCTCGCAAGGTCCAGACCGGATCGGCCCACCAGCGGCCCGCATCAATGGACAGCAGCCCGACGCGCGTGCACACCGCGAACACGGCCGCAACGAGCACCGACGCGATAACGGCATCCGCCGCAAGCCGGAAGGCTGTCGGCGGCACCGCGGACCGCACGCTGGACGGAACATGCGCCATCGCGGGCATTATGGCAGGCTTCCCGGCGCGAGGAAACCGCCCGGTTGCGTTCCACGGGGATCCGGGGGCGCCCGTTTGAACACGGCGGGGTCCGGCCGTATCGTAAGGGGTAGTACCGGATGATCCGGATATGGGAGATAAGCGATGAAACGGTTCCTCATGTTGGGTGTCGCCGCGGCGATCGGGCTTTCGGCCGTGGCAGCGAAGGCGGCCTCGGGCTGGGAAGACAACTTCGACATGGCCGCCGAGCAGGCAAAGAAGGACGGCAAATATATGCTCGTCGACTTCAGCGGCTCCGACTGGTGCGGCTGGTGCATCAAGCTGGACGAAGAGGTCTTCTCGAAGAAAGAGTTCAAGGACTACGCCAAGGACAACCTCGTGCTGGCACTGGTCGACTTTCCCCGCAGGAAGGAACTCAGCAAGAAGGACAAGGAGCGGAACGATGCGCTCGCCAAGAAGCATGGCGTCCGCGGGTTTCCCACCGTCCTCGTGCTGAGCCCGGACGGCGAGGTTGTGGGCAAGACCGGCTACCAGCGCGGCGGCCCCGAGGCCTACGTGAAGCACATCCAGGCGTTCATCGACGCCCACAAGGCGAAGGCGGGCGGCGAGAAGAAGCCGGCGGCTTGAGTCGGAGATCGCGGGGCGGGCGGCGGGGAGTGGCGGCCGACAGGGCGCACCCGCCGCCCCTCACTTTTTGACTGGACCTGGTTCCTTGGGCTGCGCGTTGAACCAGGTGTCGTACGCCTTCTTTCGGCCTCCGACGTACTGGTAGGTGTCGAAGATCGAGCCGTTGCCGAGGGCCCGCGGATCCTGCTCGGCGCGCAGTATGCCATCCATGCGCTCGCGAAGCGTCCGCAGGATGTCCGCGTGCGCCGGATCGGTCGCGAGATCGCGCACGCAGCCTGAATCGTCGGCCACACGGAAGAGCGCATCCGCCGGACGCTTCCCAAAGGACATCTCGTACCATCGGCCCTGCTCCGTCTTGAGCCACTCCTTGGTCGGGCTCGGATCGCAGTTGCCAAAATCGGTTTCGGGATTCCCGGCGGGCCAACGTTCGGGGTTGTAGTTGTGCACGTAGAGGAATTCGGGCGTGCGGATCGCGCGGGCCGGAAAGCCCCAGTCGTTGGGCCGGCCGAGGTCGTGCCGCTCCTTGCCGGCGAGCATCACGTTCCGAGCAGGATCGATCCATCCGCCGGCCGTTGAGAACAGGATGTCCGTGATGCTCCTCCCCGTCATCTGCGGATGCGCCGGCGACCCCGCAAGTTCGAGAAAGGTCGGCGCGAAATCGCGGACGTTGATGAAGTCGTCGACCACGCGCCCGCCCCTGCACCGCGCGCCCCAGCGGACCGCCAGCGGAAGGTGGAAGCCGTCTTCGTAGATCTGTCCCTTCACCCGCGGGAACGGCATGCCGTGGTCGGAGGTCACGAGCACGAGTGTCAGGTCGAGTTCGCCGGACTTCTCGAGCAGCGCGAGCGCCCGGCCGATCTGAGCATCGGCCCATTCGACCTCGACGGCGTAGTCGAGCAGGTCGCGACGGATGACGTCGTTGTCGGGCAGGTAGGGCGGGACGGTCACATCGGCCGGCTTCTTGCCCGCGCGGATCCCGGAGTCCGGCTCGTAGCCGCGGTGCGGCTCGGTGAAGCCCATCCAGAAGCAGAACGGCTGCCCCGGCTTCCGCGTCCCGAGGAACTCCCCGAAGTTCGCCACGTAGTCGCACTTGCCGATGCCCGATGCCGGCGGGGTGAGCTTGTGCTGTTGGAACTCCGGGCCGGCCGGATTGCGGGGGAATCCGGTGGATTTCCAGTCGCCCGGCCCCCAGCCCTTTCCGGTCAGGCCCACGGCGTAGCCCGCGCGCTCGACGAGGTCTGGATATACGGCGAACTTCGACGGGAAGAGTCCGTTATGGCAGGACGCCTCCTCAAGCTGCCACGTGTTGCGGCCGGTCAGGATGCTGGCGCGGCAGGGGCTGCATTTCGGGTTCGACGTGAACGCGTTCCGGAACAGGATGCCCTCGCGCGCGACGCGGTCGAAGTTTGGCGTCTTCACCCACGTGCAGCCGTAGGCACCGGCATGCTGCCAGCCCCAGTCGTCGAAGATGACGAAGAGGATGTTCGGCCGTGGCGCAGGGGCGTCCGCGGCTCCCGCCGCCACAACGGCGAGCACGGTCCCGAGGATGTGCAGAAATCGCTTCATGCCCGCGAGTATTCGCGCCGCATCGGCAGTCCGCAAGCCCCGAACGCGCCCCTCACAGCTTCTTCAGCAACTCGCGCGTCGCGGGGAACATCCGCTCGTAGAGGTCCCGCTTTCCGCGGTAGATCGCATGCCGCCGCGCGTCGGGCTCGAAGACGCGGTCGCGGACGACGAAGGCCCGTGCCGCCTCGTCCGGTGACGCGAACACTCCGGTCGCGAGGCCGGCGAGCATCGCAGCGCCGGCCAGCCCGGCCTCGGAAATTCCCGGACGCACGAACGGGATGCCGAGGATGTCGGCCTTGATCTGCAGCCATGCATCCGACCGCGCCCCGCCGCCGGCGGCGATGAACTCCGTCAGGTCAACGCCCATGCCACGCAGTGATTCGATGCCGGAGACGAAGTACAGGGTCGTGCACTCCATGATCGCCTTCAGGATCTCGCCGCGCGTCGTCCCGGTTCGCAGCCCCAGGATCGCCCCCGCCGTGTCGCCGATGTACGCGGGCCAGAGCGGGGGATCGAAATGCGGTAGCACGAGAAGGCGCGTGGGGTCGGCGGGAAGCTCCGCATTGAGGCGGTCGAAGATCCCGTCCCCCCACGCCGCCGCATCCGCCGACGCGAAGGTGTCGCGGAACCATGTCACCAGCGCGCCGGCCTGGTTGAAGAGGAATGCGACGTAGAGATCCGGGAGCACGTGATGCTCGATGTTGAGGCCGGACCGGAGCATCGCAAGCGGGTCACGGACGCGGCGGAACACCGGCGTGATGCACTCGTAGGTGCCGATCCCGCACACGGCCTTCCCGGCCGCGACAGCGCCGCAACCGAGGGCGTTGCAGCACTGGTCGTGTCCGCCGGCCACCACGGTCACGCCGCGGGGGAGGCCCAGCGCGGACGCCTCGGCGTCGGAGACCCGGCCGACGGCCGTCCCGCCGGCGACGACGCGGCCGAGCTGTCCGCGGTCCAACCCGCTGCGCGCAAGCAGGTCGTCGGACCAGTCGTTCGCCCCAAGATCGAGCAGCAGCGTGCGGTTCGCCAGCGAGTTGCTCGCGAAGGGCTCGCAGCCGAGCATGTGGCCGACGAGGTCGCCCCACAGCAGGAACCGGTCCGTCCGCCGGAACAGCTCCGGCTCGTGGTCGCGCAGCCAGAGGATCTTCGGCAGGGAATACTGCGGCCCCGGAAGGTTGGGGTTGATCCGGTAGAGCGCCTCGCGGCCGATCCCCGCCTCGAACGCGGCCGCATGCTCGGCGCCCCGGACGTCGGAACACAGGATGCTGTTCCCCAGGATCTCGCGGTTGCGAGAGACCGGGACGACCGCCTCGCCCATCGAGCCGGCGCACAGCGCCGTGACCGGATCCGCACCGGCCCCCGCGGCGGCCTCGGCGATCACCTCGCGCGTCTTCCGCCAGACCTCGCGGCTGTCGAGTTCCGCCCGGCCCGGCTGCGGGTGGAGGGTCCGATACTCGCGCTGCGCCAGCGACAGGCGGCGCCCGTCGGCCGCGAAGGCGGCCGCCTTGCACGCCGAGGTCCCGACATCCACCCCAAGCAGACTCATGGCCGTCCCCGCCGTCAGCCGCCAAACTTCGTCTCGTCGAGCCCCAGGTACCGCGTGAAGGCCTCGCGGACCGGCACCGCCACGTGGTCCGTCGTGACGCTCACGTGATGGCGGTACCCCTGGTGGCCGATGACCTCCAGCCAGTCCTGGAGACGCGCGATCTCCGCGACGCCCGCGCAGCCGAAGAAGTCGGGCGCGATGCGTTCGCCGGTGAACCGGCCCTCGCCGAGGTAGAACGACAGCCGGCCGTCCTGCGTCTTCGCGCTCGCGAAGGTCATCGGCGCCTTCGCGATCCGCCCGGTGTTGCAGCCGTACCCGCACCCGGCGCCCAGCGCCTTGGCGAACATCGGGTGGTCGACGACCTTCCCCTTCGCGGTCATCAGCGTCTGCGGCACGGGGCCGCAGTGGAACAGGATGCACTTGTCCGGGTCGTCGCCGTAGTTGTTGTTCCAGTCGAGGCATGTCGCCGGCGCACCGGACGCGCGGGAGAGGGCATACATGACGACCGCGTTGCAGACGTCGAGCTCGCAGGCCGCGGGAATGCCGCGGTCGTTCAGTTCGCTCAGCACGACGCACGGCGAAACCCCCAGCTCCTTCTCGATCTCGAGCCAGCAGCGCAGCGCGATCGCGTCGAGGCCGTGCTCGCGGATCATGTCGTCGAGCACCGCACTCAGTTTCACAAGCGTGGTGAACGCCTCCGTGGGAACGCCTTTCCACCCGGTGTAGGTGCGGAAGCGCTCCGCGCGCGCGGCGAAGGCGTCGCCTCGCGTTTTCAGGGCGCGGACGCGCTGGAAGACCTCGGACAGGTCGAAGGTCTCCGTCGTGATGCCGCGCCGTTGGAGGGTGAGCTCGTCGAAGCGGATCGTCTTGAAGGCCGTTGTGCGCGCGCCGATCGCGCCGACGGTGAGCCGGCGCATGCCGCGCACGACGCGGCAGACGGCCGCGAACCGGCGCAGATGCTGTCCGAACGCTGCGGTCGCGGGATGGAGCGTGTGCGGCTGGAATGTCGTGAACGGAACCCCGTACTGGCAGAAGACGTCCATGACCGAGAACTTGCCGCAGAAGGCGTCACGGCGGCAGTCGAAGCCCATCTTGTCGGGCTCGTCGGGATAGGCCTGCACCAGGACCGGCACGCCGCAGTCCTGGAGGGCCGCCACCGCGCCCGTTTCGTCGCCGAAATTCGGGAGGCAGAGGATCACGCCGTCGTACGCCCCGCGGTGCTCCGCGAGGAATGCGGCATACCGGCGGCCTTCCTCCGCCGTCTCCACCGCACCGAAGCGCGTGGCCGCGGGGTCCATCAGGAGCGCGGCGAAGCCGGCCTTCTCGACGGCCTTCCGCATCTCCTCGCGGGCGCCGGCGACGAGCGATTCGGGGAAGAAGCCGCGATTGCCAAAGTAGAGGGCGAACGTGGTTGGACGCATGGTCATGTCTCCCGCGGGCTCACGCCGTGACGCCGAGCCGTTCCGCA
Organism: uncultured Verrucomicrobiota bacterium; assembly: GCA_964423465.1. GTDB lineage: Bacteria > Verrucomicrobiota > Kiritimatiellia > PWTM01 > PWTM01 > VGWF01. The sequence continues at coordinate 10,776 of CAYRFK010000030.1, forward strand.
CTGCCTTCGATGCCAAGTTCGTCGCGCACGGTCCGCACCACCGCGTCGTAGGCCGCCGCGCACGCGGCCTCCACCGACTCCCGGGCGGCCCGCTCGTAGGGCTGGCGGATGGCGGTGGCGACGTTGATCTTGGCGATCCCCTGCCCGATCGCCCCCAGGATGTAGTCCTTCGCGATGCCCGTGCCGCCGTGGAGCACGAGCGGCACGGCTGCGGCGCGGCGGATCTTCGCAAGGTGCGCGAGGTCGAGCCGCGCCTCGACCTTCTTCCGGTCCTTCGTTGCGGCGGAGATCGCGCCGTGCACGTTGCCGATCGCGACGGACAGCCAGTCCACGCCGGTCGCCTCCACGAACCGCGCCGCCTCGCCGGGATCCGTGAAGCCGCGGCCCGACGCGAACAACTCGTCGTAGGGCGGCAGCGGCCCGGACTCGTGGCCCATCACCGCGCCCAACTCGCCCTCCACCGGCACGCCCGCCGCGTGGGCGACGTCGACAATGCGCCGCGTGTGCCGGATGTTCTCGTCCAGCGACAGGCGCGAGCCGTCGATCATGACCGATTCGTACCCCGCGGCGATCGCGCGGCGGATATCGTCCTCGTAGTCCACCGCGAGGCCGTCCTCGTCGATGACCGGAACGTGGTCCAGATGCAGACGCGTGTGGCGGGCGTCCCCCACTCTTCCGTACTCCGCGGCCACCGCCTCGAGGCTGCGCGACTCGAACTTCACCCACTCGAGCCGCGCCACCATGATCAGGCCGAAGCCGCGCGTGTCCCGCAGCGCGCGGACCACGCTCTCCATCATCGGCAGGTAGGGAATGTTGAAGCCCGGCACGACCAGCCCCGCGTCCCGCGCCCGAAGAACGATTGCTGCAGTATTCATGTCGTCACGGGGGTCGGAGCCTCCGGATCAGGAAAGCGGGCGTTTCCCGTCACCCGCCCATCCGCGACCGAACGGCGGCGATGACGACCTGGAGGTTCTCCAGCTTCGTCGCGGGCGAGACGCCGCCGCCGGGGGAGACGAGGATTGGGCCGGCGGCCGGGAGCTTGTCCAAAAGGGCCTCCGTCGCGGCGCGGCTCTCCGCCGCCGTGCCCCGCACCAGCAGCGCCAGCGGCGGAAGGTTGCCCATCAGCACGATGTCCGGGCCGACCTCCGCGCGGGCGGCAACGATATCGGTCTCGTGCGTGAAGTTGAAAACATCGACGCCGCAGCCGGCGAGCCCGCTGTAGCCGGAGGCGTTGGGCGTGTCGTTGTGGAAGATGTGGATCAGCCCCGGAAAGGCGTCGAACACGCGCTTGAGCATCGGGAACGCAATCGCCTCGGCGTCTTCGGGGCCGAGCATGCCGACGAGGTCGTCGAGCACCAGCACGCCGGCCGGGTCGTCCATCCGTTTCAGCTGCGCCTTGAGCCACGCGATGCAGTTCTCGGTGGTGCGCTCCAACAACGCCAGGCATGCGTCGCGCTCGAGCTGCGTGGCCATCAGGAAGTCGGTGACGCCCAGCAGGTGCGCCGCGACGGCCAGCGGACCGCGGGCTCCGGCGATGCGGGGTGCGAAACCGCGGGCGCGCATCTCGGGGGCGAGGCGCTCGTACTGCCGGAGGATGACCGGCATCAACCCGTCCTTTTCGGGGTCGGGCGGATCCATCTGCGCGAGACCCGCCAACCCGGCCGGGTGCGGACGGAGATCCGGCGGCCCCGCCGGGTTCCAGCTCACGGGCGACCCGAAACCGGTCGGCTCGGCCGCCATGCCGAGTTCGACCCATGCGCCGGGGATCAGCACGGCGCCGTCGAGGTCGCGCTGGACGCGCGTGTAGACGTCGAGCCACACGGAAGGGTCGAAAAGAAAGTCCATCGTCGGCACGCCGGCATAGCCCGGCAGCCACGGCGAATCGACGATCAACGCGGTCATCGTTCGCGAGGCATCCCGCGCGCGGACCAGTTCCACGAATTCCTTCAGGGCATCTGTCTGGTTCATGCGGATCTCCACCTGCGAGCGGCGCGGAACGATGTCAGGGCGTCGCGCCGATGCGGAAGAGATATTGCCTGCCGGCGGGAGAATTGCACTCGAATTCGTAGAGACCGTTGGTGCCGGCGCTGAAGCGGGCGGCGCCGTCCACCTGCCACGTGACCTGCGTCGGGGAGGCGGCCCCTTCGAGGAAGAACGATGACGCCGCAAAGTCCGGGTTGACGAAGACCACCCGCACCGTGTTGCTGCCCGTGCGCCGCAACGTCTGGATCCGCGGCCCCCGCACGCCCGACCAGACCACACAGGGCGAGAAATTCGTGATCTGCGCGTCGAGGGTCCTGCCCCCGAAATCGACGAAGTTGGCCACCGGAGGATCGTGGAAGAACGCGATGCGTACCTTGTGAACGCCGGCGGTCAGCACGTTGAACCGGACCGACATGACCTTTGTGCCCGCATACCCGTTGGTGGCCGTGAAGGCCACCGCACCCGCCGCGCCCGCCGAGCCGGAACCCAGGGTCCGTTGCGCCGGGCCGAACAGGCCGTTGCCATCCAGTTCCGGCGGGATCGTGATGTCGTTGGTGCTCGAGACCGACAACCCGCGCGTATCGAACAGGACCTTGGCGCCGAAGCTGTACAGGCCGTTCGTCGGAGCCTGCCGGCCGGGCATGAGTTCGTTCATGTCCAGATGGACGTCGAGCGTAAAGTATCCGCCGGGGGCGATGGTCAGGACCGGCTCGACGAGGGCCAGTTGCGCCGCGCAAGCCGGGCCGCCGCCGGTCCATGCGGCCAGCAACAGCGTAACGGCCGCCCCGGTGCCGCGGGCGCGGCTATGCCAGTTCAACGTCATACTCCACCGATCCTAGCCCCCCCGCATCGTCCATGACAACCAGGCGCAGTGTGTAGCTGCCGGATTTCGCATAGGCGTGCGCCAGCGGGACGAGAGGCGACGTGAGACCGCGCATCGTCGAGACCGATCCGTCGCCCCAGTAGGCGGTTAGATCCCACATCCCGGGCAGCGGATCGAGAATCTCCACCGCAGTCGAGAACTGCAGCGTGCCGGTCGCGGTCAGGCCGCCCGCCAGCCGGAACGCGGGGGCGACGTTGGCCACCTGCAGGCCGTAGGTCCGGAGCGTGCTGCCGCCGGTGCCGTCGTTCACGCGGACGCGGAGCGAGTAGTCGCCGGGCGTGTCGTAGGTGTGATCCAACCGGAACGTCCCGGCGTACGGGTCCACGGCGACATCGACGAACGAGCCGGTTCCCTCGTAGTCGATGCTGACGATCGCCGAACCGACGTCCGGGAGCACAATCGTGCCGGTGGAGGTGAGGCGGGCGCCTTCGGCGATGCGGGACGGGAGGGACAGCACGACGATGTCGTTGTAGACCTTGAGCGCGGCCGTTCGCTCGACGGTTGCCGTGCCGTCCGACACCGCGAAGCGCACCCGGAAGGCCCCCAGGTCCTGCGGCGTGAAGGTGAACCGGCGATCCGTGCCCGATGCGAGGACCGCGGCGGTCGTCCCATAGGTTCCGCGCAGGCGGAAGAGATCCGCCGAATCGACGTCGCCGTCGGTGTCGCCGTCGAATTCCGCGTTGTAGGCCGCGTCATTCAGGACGCTGCCGAAGGCCGCGAGGAATGCCGTCCGGTCCGGCGCGTCGACATCGCCGTCGCCATCCGCATCGCCGAAGAGTTTTTCGGTCACCGACCATGCATAGGTCAGCGCGTCGAGGCGGCCGGGGTCGGTGACGAAATCGCGCGCGTCCAGCGTGACGGACGAATCCTCGCGCACCCGGCCCAGCGCGGCCACCGCGGCATCGAGTCCGACGGACGGGGCCACGTTCGCGACGTCCAGATCGATCTCCCCGTAGGCGGAGCCGCCACCGTCGTCGGTGACCGTGAGCCGCACCGTGTAGATGCCCTCGTTGGCCGGCGTGAAGCCGAAGAACCGGTTGCGTCCGCTCGCAATGGTCTGACCGTTCGCCGCCGTCACCGTCCAGAGGTAGGTGAAGGTCTCCGCCGTACCGGAATCGCGGATGTAGAGAGCGGCATCCAGCGCGATCGGCGTGCCTTCGGTTGGCGCGGGCACGTCGACGAGGATCGTTCCGGCGTAGACATGCGGCGCCTCGTTGGCGACGGCCAGGACGATGCTGTCGGAGACCGTGAAGGCTCCGTCGGTCACCGTCAGCGAGATCGTGCAGTTGCCGTGGTTGGGCGGCAGGAATCCAAACAGGGCCTCGGTTCCGACGGCTAGGAGGTTCCCCGCGGGATCGGTCGCGGTCCAGCGGTAGCCGTACGATTCGTTGACGCCGGAATCGGCGATGAAGGACCGCGCATCGACAAGGCCGACGTACATGCCCTCGACGGCCGGGCCGACCCAAGCGGGGAGATCGGCGAGATCGAGGACCGGGGCCGCGTTCGTCGCGGTAACCGTCACTCTTCCGACGCCCTGCGCCAGGGTGCCCACATCGACGACGCGGAGCTGGATGACATACCGGCCGTCGTCCGGAATCTGGAACTGGAATGCGGCGGGGCTCGACCCGGTCGTCAGCCACGCGGATTCGGCCACGATCCGGCCGTTCTCCGTGATGACCCGCCACTGGTGTTGATGGCTGTCGGCGCCGGGATCCGTCAGGTACGGGGCGACCGCGGAGAGGGTGACCGTCCGGCCCTCGACGATCGCACCGAGCACCGCCGGCAGGCCGCCGAGATCGACCGTCGGCGCAACGTCCCGGACCTTCAGGATGGTGTCGACGGTGACGCTGCCGCCGTCCTCGTCCGCATAGATGAAGCGCAGTACGTACGTGCCGTCCTGGGCGAAGGTGTGGTGCGCGGTGTATCCCGTCCCCTGCGCGAACTCGATCGGATCACCGAGGCCGTCGAGCGCGATGCCGCCCGTGGCCGCGTCGTAGGCGTAGATGCCCCACGCATAGGCAACCGTGTCGTTGCCCGGATCGACGGCGTGCGCGATGAAGTCGACGGTGTCCGCCTCGTAGATCCGCTCGGGGCGCGTCAGGGCGCCGGGCACGGGAGCGCTGTTCGCAATGCCGACCGGGCAGGTGAGGACGTCGACGTCCCCGTCCGCGTCGGTCACGGTGATCGTGGCGGAGTAGGTTCCCTGGTCCGCATAGACATGGCTCAGCGTTGCGACCAAGGCGCCGTCCTGCAGGACCGGCGTGAACCCGCGGCCCGATCCGTCCCCGGTGTGGAACATGAACGTCCAGCCAGCGAAGGAGGTAATCGGCTGGCCGTCGGACGAGGTGATCCGCACGTTGAACACGGCCGCGTCCGCCCGGTACACCGCTTGGAAGGCCTGCAGGTCGGCGGCGTCCACGTCTCCATCGTGGTCGTAATCGACACGCGCGTCGTAGTCGGCATCGCCGACAACCGACGGGTATGCGTTGTCGATGAACAGGAGCGCCCCGCCTTCGGTGCCCGCCGGTGTGTTCGTGACCTCGACCACCGGCACGATCGGTTGCACATCGAGCACCGTGTCGACTTCCGTCCAGTCGCCGTCGGGGTCGGTCACGCGGACGCGGATCGTCCGGGTGCCGTCGTTCGCGTACCGGACGGTCAGCGTGCCCGCGATCATGCCGTCGCGAAGCCCGGTGGTCAGGGTCTGCGCGGCCGGATCGCCGCCGGGGAAGGTCACCGTGACGGTCCAGCCGCCGGCCGAGAGAACCGGCCTCCCGTTGCTCGTCCCGATGTTGTAGTCGAGCGCGATGTCCTGTCCCTCGAAGCCCGTCGCCGGACTGACGAAGGTGAACGTCGGCGAGACGGTGGCGATGGGCACGCTGCGCTGGACCGTTCCCGCCGGATCACCGTCGGGTTCCTGCGCGGTGACGGTGACGGTCCGCGTCCCCTCCGTGCCGTACACGTGCAGCAGGGAGGCCCGCGCCACGCCGCCGGACAGGACGACGCTGAACTCCTCGACCGGCGATCCGTCGCCGAAGTTCACCGTGAAGACCCAGCCGTCGACGGAGCCGATCGCCGTGCTGTTGTCGCCGACGATCTGCACGTCGATCGCCGTCGGCTCGCCCTCGTAGCCGGCCGGGGTATTGGTGACGGTGACGGTCGGGCCGACGGCGGCGACGACGACGCTGAATGTCTTCGTCACCGTTCCCTCGCCGACGGAGGTCAGCGTGACCGTCACCGTATAGGTCCCGGCCTGCGCGTAGAGGTGCGATGCGAGATCGATCCGCTGGTCCTCCCACGTGCCGTCGAAGAGGTCCGGCGCCACTCCGGTCTCGCCCCAGTCGACGGTCACCGTCCACGCATCGTGACCGGGGTCGACGATGGCGATGGTCTTGCCGACGACGAGGCCTTCCTGCGTATTCACGTTAGCCAACGTCGCCACCTTGATCCCGCCGGCCAGTTCCTCCCACAGGGTCGGCGCGACGTTCGCCACGGTGATGGTCAGCGAATCGGTCAGCCGCACGCCCGAGCCGGGCACGTCGAGCTGGACGACGACGACATGGGTACCGGCGTCGTGGAAGACGAGGTCGACGGAGGCCGTGTCGCCGCCGTAGGGCACGCCGTCAAGGGTCCAGGACCAGATCGCGTCCGCCTCCGAACGAATGCGCCAGAGCTCCGTGTCGCTCCGCTCGTGGCGGGCGGCGAAGTAGATGCCGCCGTCGTACTCGACGAAGCCCGTCGGATCGGCATCCTGCGGTCCGGGCTGGATCTCGACGACCCGCGCCTCGCGACCGTCGTAACGCCACAGTTCGCGGCCCGTCTCCGGAGTCTGCGCGGCGAAGTAGAGATTGCCGCCCGACGAGAACAGGTTCTCCGGGTGGGACGATGCCGCGCCCGGCCACACGTCGACCGCAAGGACCGTTCCGGCCGACGTGCCGTCGGAGACCCAGATCTCGCGGCCGTCGTAGGTCTCAGCCGTGAAATAGAGCAAGCCGTCGGCGACCGTCAGGTGCGCGGGCGACGAGTTCGAGGAACCGGTCCAGATATCCTTCACCAGCTCGGTTTCGACGCCGTCCGTCCGGAACAGCTCCACGCCTATGTGCCACGATCCCCACGCGGCGAAGTAGAGGTGGCCATTGTACTCGACCGGATGGGCCGCCCCGCGCAGGTCGTAGACGGGCCCGCTGCCGGTGATCCGCGTGGCATTGCCCACCCCGTTCAGCCGCCACAGCTGACGGGCCCAGGTCGTCGTCGTATCGAGCGCCACGAAATAGAGCGATCCGCCGAAGTTCACGAGGTCCGAGGGCGAGGAGGAGGAGGCGCCGGGATACAGGTCGATGACGACCTGCACCGCCGCGCCGTTCCAACGCATCAACTCCACGCCGCCGGTCCCGTTGTCGCCGGCGAAGTAGAGGATCGAACCGTCCGCGGACACCCGAAGGCCGCCGACATCCCACCCGACGCCGAACCCCGGCAGCACGAGGGTCTGGCCGGCATTCAGGCTGCCACGGGTGTTCGTATCGGTATAGGTCCATGTGAAGTCGTCGGCAGAATCGCCCGACCCGACCCGCTGCAGGCTGCTGGTGGTCGGGTTGCTGCCCGACTCCGACACGGGGATGCCGCTCGAATACTGCCAGGCCGCCGGACCGTCGGTCGGGGCGAAGGCGCCTTCGTAGGAGAGGAACTCGATCAGGGCCCCGTTGTAGGAAAGGGCCAGACCGTCCGGACCATCCTGCATTTCGGGAATCATCCTGCGGTAGATCCGGAACCCGTTCGTCGTGCCTGCATGGGTGAAGGCGGTGAGCGAGTATTCCTCGTAGCGGGACATGAAAAGCCCGTCGTACAGTGTCAGGATCACGTTCGACAAATTCCCCGTGAAGCCCGGCGGGACCACGACCTCGACGAACTCATTCACATCGGCCCCGACGTTGTCGTAGTGGAACTCGTTGATCCATGGCAGTGCGACATCCCGATAGGTGATCTGCGTCAGGACTGCGCCGTCGTACTTCCACAGCACCCGGTTGCCGGCCGCATCGAGCGCGGAGAAGTGGAGTGCACCGGCGTAGACCGTCAGGTCGGCTGGGGCGGACGCCAGGGCCGGAACGCCGTTCACGTCGGCCACGAACCACGCGACGTGGCCGTCGTACGCCCACAGTTCCCGCCCACGGACGCCGTCGTCCGCGGCGAAGTACAGCCGTCCGTTCCACACCGCCATGCCACCCGGTGCGGAGCCGGCGACGCCGGCCTGGAGGTCGGCCACCAATTCCGGAGGCAGGACGGGGTGGACCGTGACCGTGTCGCCCTCGTTCGCCGACACCCCGCCGTCCGCGATCAGGTTCCAAGCCGGGCGGGACTGCGCGTCGTTGGCGAAGTTCGTATTTGCAACGATGCTGCCGGCCGCGACCGTGACGTTGTGGACGCCCGAGGCGGACTCCACCTCGCGCAGCGCGGCTCCGGCCAGTGCACGGGTCGTGGCGCCCGCCGCCACCTGGATCGTGATGCGCCCGGCGGCGTCGGCATAGACATACCGCGCATAGCTGGCGAGCGTCCGGGTGTTGCTCCCGACTTCACCGTTGATCGTCAGTTGGTTGGCCGCGGCACTTTGCGTGAAGGCCGCCGGGCTGCCTGCGCCCGTCAGGGTTACCGCGTTCTCGTAAGCTACGTTCCGGAGGCCGAACACGTAGACCTCGTACAGGACGCCCGGATTCAACCCCTGCCACTGAAGCGTCCACGTCGGACTTCCGCTCTGGTACACGTACCCGTCCAGGCTGGCCAGCTGCGCCGCGCCGCTTGGAAGCGTAGCGACGAGGATGGTGCTGTTTGTCGCGGTGAGGCTGCCCGCGAGGCTGGATGAAACCGCCAGATCGACAGGGGTCACCCGGCCGGACTCGTCGATCAGGTTGGTCAGGGTGCCCGGCACGGTCCCCCCGTTGAACGAAGACCAGTATCCCGGAACCGCCCCCCCGGATGGGCCGAAGTCGACGCCGATCATCGTCCGCGGGGCCGTCTGCAGCCAGCCGTCCCGCGGCATCTCGCGGACGGCGTGGGTGCCGGTCGCAAGCCGGGGAATCAGGTAGCGTCCGGCGCCGTCGGTCACGGTGATCGTCTCGTTCGAATCCCACCGCTGGTTGCCGTTCGCGTCGATGTAGATCGGCCAGCCTTCCAGCCCCTGTTCGGTCCCCCCGGCCGTGATGCGGACGTTGTCGATGTCGTGGTAGGAATACGCCCCCGATGTGGTACGTCCTGCGAACACCGCGCGAGACTCGAACGGCAGCATCTCGCGGATCGTTGCGAAGGCATTACCGTCGAACATGAGCCTCTCGCCGCCCCCCTGCCCGTCCGTGATCCACACGCCCACCTTCGCCCCGGGGCCGGAATCCGACGGAGCGATCGTAATCTCGACGTTGTGCCAGGCGGCGTCGGCCAGGTTGAGGCTGATGCTTCCCGTGGCGACCAGCGCCCCGTCGTAGTACAGCCGGACCGCCTGGCTGTAGGCGGGGGGCATGGAACCCGTCACGGAGAACCCGATGCCGAACGCGCCGGGCAGGCTCATGTCGGGCGCGTCGACGAAGGCGGGGCCGGCGCCCGCCACGCCATAGAGATTCGTGTCGACCAAGGCGAACCCGAAGCCGGCCGCGGCGGTGAAATTGGGGCGGATGCGGAAGTCGAACGACACCGTCAAACGGTCGGCGCGGGCGGGCAGGATTCTGTCGAAGGCGATCGAGGTCTCCTCCGATGCGTCGCGTGCGGTCAGCTGGAGGTAGGTGTTGTCGCCCGCCGTGACGAGCGACACGCCCGTGTCGCCCGTGCCGCTATTCTCGGTGAAGTTCAACCCGCCGTTGCCCCAGTACGTGCGGCTTCCGGCGCTGCCGGTGGTCGAGAGCCCCTCGAAGTCCTGCCCGGCCGTGACCGTCACCGCGTCGCGGCTGCCGTTGCCGTTGAGGTCGTCGAACTTCGTGCCGATCACGCCGCCCGTGTACGACGTCACGATGAACCGGATCTGGGTCGTCCGCCCGTTCGTGGACGCCGGCAGATCCTCTTCCGCATGCACCGTCACGACGATCTCCGTGACCGCCACCTGGGCATGGAGCATGCCGATGTAAAGCCGGGCGCCGGTGCCCTCGTTGATCACGTCGCATGTGAAATTCGTCTTGTCGCTCCAGTCGACCGTAAAGGAGCGCGCCGAGAAATCGGCGCCCGCATAGCCGGGCAGGACGATCTGCAGGTTGGGTCCGGACATGGCCTGCGGGCCCGACGGCTGCAGGCTCGGGGGCGGCGCCGGCGAGACGTCGTAGCCAAGGCCGCCGGCCGTCACATGAGTCTGCAACTCCGGGAGCCAAAGCTCGTAGGCCTTGTTGTTGAGCGGGTTTCCGGCCAGGTTCAACGTCGTGTACTGCGGCACCTGCGGGTAGAGGCGCTCCAGCCGCACCGCATCCGCCGCCAGCGTCGCCGGCCAGCCGTCCGCCGTGAGTGCCTGGTGCGTCTGGTGCAGCACGACCCGCAAGGCGCCGCTGGTCGTGTTGCAGATGCCCAGGCTAAACCACCCGGCCCCGGCCAGCCCGAGGGCGCCCGGCGCCTGCCGTTGATCGACGGGACCGATGGTCCGGATCACGCGATCGCCGTCGTAGACGGTGTACACGGCGGCGTTGGACCGCGTCTCGTGCTCGGGCCAGGTCACAAGGACGTCGTAGTCGCCCGGCGCAAGGTCGTCGAAGGACCATGTCGCCGTCGGCTCGGACCATGTCCCATAGGGCATCCCGCCCTGATTGAGCGCCGAGGCCGGGATGATCTCGGGCGCGCTGCGGGGAAGGGTCCAGCCAACCTGAAGGCCAATCGTTTCCATGAGGCCGGGATCCGGTACGACGTGCTCCACCCGGATCGAATGGCGCCCCTCGGCGAGGCTCAGCGTGACGGTCGCATCGACCCAGTCGGCCGTGGTGCGGAGCACTTCGACGCCATCGATGAACAGCCGGGCCATGTCGTCGGCCCTCAGCCGGTATTCGATCGGCTCCGACGTCGGAACGCTGAGGGTGCCGGTGATGACTCTGGCGAAGCTGGAGTACGTCGTGTACTCATAGCTCAGGTAGGTCATAGCACCGCCCGCCTGCGGGGTCAGCGCCTCGTAGTCCGGATAGTCGGTGAACGGCGTGCCCCAGGCGGGGTAGTACCAGGTGGCCAGTCCCGCCGCCTCCGCTCCGAACGCCGTCCTGACGTAGCCGCCCACGACATCCGCATCCGGTTCGAGGTTCGAGATCCACATGCCGCCCCACGGTCCGTTGGTCTCGGCGTAGCCGCCCGACCACTCCCCGTCGTCGCGGAGGTGCTGCCCCACAAGCGGCTCGATGGCGGAGATGTCGTTGTTCGACAGGTCCACGATCTTCAGATTCGGCATCGCGGCGAGCGGCCCCACGTTGGCAATCGCGTTGTCGCTCGCGTCGAGCTCGCGCAGTTCGTGCAGGTTCTGCAGCGGGGACAGATCGGACAGCGGCATGGCCGGCGTGCTCAACACGCCCTCGGGGATTGTCGTGAACGCCCCCGCGCCCACGGGCTTGTACGACAGGTTGATGAACGCCGCGTCCAGGTACTCGATGAACTCGACCTTGATGTCGTGGTACCCGGCCGAGAGGTTCAGGGGGCCGGATGTGACGTACGTCAGGTTCGACGTGGCCACCGGCACACCGTCGACATACAGCCGGCCTCCGTTGTTGCTGTAGATCCGGAAGTCGACATTGCCGGCGACGGAGATGAACACCCGGCCCGTCCAGCGGACCGCGAAGGAATCGAGAAACTCCGGGTAGCCGTTGAACGCAAGCGAGGTTGTCGTGAAGTTCAGGTTCGGGTCGACGTTCGTGTAGGTCGGCGTCAGCGCCGAGAAGTCGGGGAAGCTGGTCTGCCCGGCGATCGCCACCTTGTAGTACTCGCCGTAGAGGCCGGGGACGCTGCCGCCCATGTCCTCGATGCCCAGTTTGCGGAGATGCCGCATGTACGCCAGGGCGGACAGGTCATTGATAGGGTTGCCGTCGAGTGTCAGGGTCTCGACGTTGGTCAGACCCGTCGGAATGTCGTAGGCATCGTGCCCGGGCCCCAGCCGGGCCAGCTCGTTCGCGGTCATCTTCGTTCCGGTGACGTTCAGGGTGACGAGGTTGACGGCGTATTCGAGGCCGTCGAACCGGTTGATGACCATCCCCGCCACGTTCAGAGAGGTCAACTGCGCCATGTCGGTCGACCGGATGCCGGCAGGAATCCACGTCCCGCCGCCGTACTTCGGCGCCGAGGAAAGCCCGAGCGCGGCGGCGACGGCAAACTGCAGCGTGGAATCGGCGAACGTGACCTCGGGGTCGAGTACCGGCTTCGGGGTCTGGGTGACCTTGTCGGCCTCTTCCGCCGACGAGAGGCTCTCGCCGGCCGTCGCGTCGCGGATCTCGAACGCCTCGGCAACGAAGCTGTCCGTCCCGCTTTCGCCGTACATCGCGTCGACACCCTCGTTGCCGATGAGCAGATCCTCGCCCTCGCCGCCGTAGATGCGGTCGTTGTCCGTCGGCGGCAGCGTCGCACCCTCGCCGGGCGGATCGACAATGATGCGGTAGGCGGTGTCGTCCGACTCGCCGCTGCGGACGTGTACGTAATAGACGCCGGCGGGCAGGCCGCGGAGGTCGAGGACCGCCCGCCCGCGTTGGATCAGGCCGAGGCGGGCGTCCAGCAGGTCGGCCAGAACTTCGTCGCCGGAGACCGACGGAACGATCCGCACGACATCGCCCGGCAGGCCGTCGCTGATCGTCCGGAAGGAGTACAGGTGCGAATGACCCGCGGTGAGCGTCGCCTCGTGCACGATCGGACCGTCCTGCCCGTTGTCGACGGCGACGTTGCCGAGCCCCGCGATGGAATGATTCGCCAACTGCGCGGGCGCGCCCGGTACCTCGACGAGGAAGGCCGACTGCGGAATGGCCGTGGCCGGGCTGTCGGGCAGCGTCCAGTCCAGCTCGATGCCGGCCTGTGCGTCCTCGAACTGCACGAACTCGACAAGAATGTCGTGGTAGCCGGCACTCAGGGCGCGGGACGCCGTGGCGTACGTCCACACGGTCGATGTGCTGAGCACAAGGCTTCCGTCGATGTACAGGCGGGCAATGTTGTCGGCGCGCATCCGGTAGGTGATGGACTCGGACGTCGGCACGTCGAGCAGGCCCGTGATGCGGTAGGCGAGGTTCCCGTCCGCCGACCCCAGCGGGAACGCCAGGTTCGGCATGATGTACACCCCCTCGCGCGTGAGGGTGCCGAAGTCGGGGTAGGTGCTGAAGGTCTGGCCCACGTTGGCGCCGTACTTCTCCATGCGCAGCCCGTGTACCGCAAAGCCCTCGCGCCAATACGAGCCGTAGACGATGTAGACCTTCCCGACGGTCGATACGATCAGGTCGTCAATGCCGTCCGCATTGAGATCCATGCCGGGCGTCGACAGCAGCTGCCCCAGTCCTTTCCATTGCGACTCGCCTGCGATCACAGCATCCGCATCCGCCAGCGTCAGGGCGGAGTCGCGCTCCGCAATACCGCGGAAGAGGTAGACCGCGCCGCGGCCACCCTGCGCGTCCGGCACGCCTACGGCGAGGTCCGGCACGCCGTCGCCATCATAGTCGCCGCTGGAAATCGACGGCCACTGCACATCGGTCAGCACAACGCTCTGCGTCGGCGCGGCGGGGGACATGCCGGCCGAGTACGTGGTCCGTCCGGTATAGATGTCGAATCCACTGTCTGTTTGGTAGTTGCGCCGGAACAGACCTGCGTCGTCGAACCCGTCGCCGTTCACATCACCAAGGGGGATGATCTGCACGGAGACCGCGTCGAGATCGTCGAGCAACGGCGCGCCGACGGTGCCGAGAACGAGGTTCCCAACGCCCCCGGGAACCAGATAGGCATTCGCCACCCCGTCGGTGGAGGTCGGCGTGACGACGAGGATGTCCTCGACCCCGTCGCCGTTGACGTCGCCCACGCCGCGGATGTCGTGGAACGAAGAACCCCATGTCCACGCGGGATTGCGACTGATCGTTCGCGCGGCGATGGGCGCGACGCCCTCGGCCTGCGTCAGAGTCTCATTCGCCGCGATCTGCGCCGAGCTGAAGACCATGCCGTACAGGTTGAGGAAGAGCCCCGTTCTGCAGTGGTCCGCGCCGGCCAGCAGCAAGTCACTCCGGCCCGGCGTCTCCGCGACGTTGTCGACGATCTCGAGGAACGACCAGTCGCCGTACAGCTTGATGTCCTGATTGATGACGATCCTGCGCACGGAATCCTGGCCCGCCGAGCCGAAGAACGAGTCGGCCCAGGCGCGGTCGATGACGCGCGGCAGGTCGCCGCGGCCGGCGATGAGGGTGACGACCGTGTCGCCGGCCCTGCGGACAAAGGCGAGGTCGTCGGCCGCGGACCCAAAGATGTCACCGCGGCCCTCCGCCGGCATGCCCAGACCGCCGGTCGCGGAGGTGAGGTCGATGCGGATGGCGGAGCTCTCGCCTATGAGAGATGTGCCGGAGAGCGACGCCGGGCCGAGAAGGATGTAGGCGGAATCGGACCAGACAACCATCAGGTCCTCGTAGCCGTCGCCATTGAAGTCGCCGATGCTTCTCGTCTCGGGCTGACCGTAGACCCGCATCGTCTGCACCAGCCCCGCGGCAAGCGCCAGGTTGACAGCCGGATCGTCGAGCGCGGGCGCCTCGACCGTTCCGCTGCCCGTCCATGGCGTGGCGAGGTCGTACTCGAAGATCTCGGACGGAAGCAGGGCGGAACCACCCTCGGACGGGTAGATGGGCACGAGGCTGTGGCCGTAGTGCACGCGCAGAACTCCGCCAAGGCCGGCCAACTGGACGAAATCGCCAAGGTTATCGCCATTGACATCGCCGATTCCGCGGAAGCTGCCCCCACCCTGTTGCGGCAGCCCGATTCGGAGATCGGCCAGCTCGTAGAAGGAAGCTGTGCGCGCGCCGAAGCCGGCGAACACGATGTCTGTGACATTATTGTACTCCATCTGCCCGGGATTGAGACTGGATCCCTCGACTTGGCGGTACCTTGCCACCGCCGCCGCCGAGCCGACACGGCCCAGCGGCGTGACGGAGTCGGCGCCGAGATCGACCGCGCGCCCCGTTGAGACCAAGCCGGCCAAGGAAACGGAGCCGGTGGTCTTTCCTCCGAAGACGATCTTGTAGCTCTGGGTCGGGGTGATGTTGGTGTACCAGACGACGTCGTCGAAGCCGTCCCGATCCAGATCGCCCGCCCGGGCAACCCGATAACTGCCAACAGCCATACCCATCTCCACGGTCAGCAAGAGATGGGTCTCCATGTGGCCCGTAACGTACTTCGCCGACTGCCCGGCCAGAATCGCGACACTGTCGAAGTTGCCGAACTTGCAGGTCACGCCGATCTCGTCGTAGCCGGCCCCATCCCCGTTGAAGTTGCCGAGGTTCTGCACCCGGCTTCCCAGCGCCATGACGCCGGGGGTGCTTGCCGTGAGTTCGGCGTCCCATGCGTTCCAGTTCACCACGCTCTCGCCGTAGTAGACCATGATCCGGCCCTGGCCCCAGTCCTCCGTGGCATCCCCCGCGACCAGATCCGAGTAGGCGTCGTTGTTCAGGCGACCGGTCGTGTAGGAGTAGTCGCCCGCCGGCGCGGTCAGCACCTTCGTCGCGTGGGTCGTGAGAGTGTACGACCGGTTTTTGGAAAGGACGTTGCTGCCGAAGAGGATGTAGACGCCGTTGTGCGCGTATTCGTAGCCGTTCATCCCCGGGGCGTAGACCGCGAACGCCAAGTCCGTGTAGCCGTCGCCGTTGAAGTCACCGGCGGGCAGCACGTCGACATGGCAGCCGAACACGGAATAAAGGGGGTTCTGCAAATGCGGATCCTGCAGGGGACCCGGCAGAACCAGTGTCGTGAGTTTCGCGGCAGCGGGGTCTCCTGATCCGAATCTCAGGCGGGCGTAGCTCGAACCGATGAGTGTCTGCGGGTGCTGCGCGTACCCGCCGGGAATCACCGTTCCGAACCCGGTTTCGTTCCTCACCATGTCGATGAAGTCGGCGAAGCCGTCGCCGTTCAGGTCGCCGACCGCGATCGCGATGTAGTCCTTGAAGAACCCGTCGCCCCCGATCGTGAAGTCCGCGTCGTCGATCGACATGCCGACTGTCCCCCCGAACTTGTCGTTGAGGGACAGACTGTACGACCCCATGGACCCGCCCGAACCCGACGTCACGACGGTGCCGGCGGTCAGGTACAGCTTCGACCCGGCCGGACTCACCGTCCCGATCGCGAGGGACTCGCCGTCGATCAGGACCAGGCGGAGGATTCCGTCGGACGTCGCCACCGCCGATACGTAGGAGTCGAGCCACTCGAAGCGCAGGCCGCTGTTGATCGCATCGACGATGTCCGCGACAGAGGAGACGGCCGCGTCGGATATCGCGATCTGGTGCGCCACGCCGCCATCGACGGACACCGTGAATGTCACATCGCCGCCAAGGTTGCCGTCCGCAGGCATGGCATCGGTTCCCACGATCGTCGGGAAGCTCAACGGATTCATGACGTGGATCAGGTAGTAGTCGGGTACGCCCTCGAAACTCTCGACCGGCATGAGCGACATGCCGCTGCCGGGGTCCTGATCGACGGCGGCGAAGACGCGGATCATCCGTGATTGCTCGAATTTCTGGAACAGTTCGTTCTCGGCAGGGTCCTCGAAGACGACATCGATCATCGTGTAGTCGAGCACGGCCGCCTCGAGATCGCCGAAGGAGTTCGTCGCACGCGGCGCCGGAACGGCATACCAGTCGCCCGGGTCGCCGGCGGCGAAGTTCAGTCCCGTCACCGGCAAGAAGCGGGCAAGACCGGAGAGGTGCGCGACCCACGGTGGCTCGTTGTTCGTGCCCGTCTCGCCATTCCGCGTGACGATCTCGTAGATGTCGGGCGGGATCTCGTAGTTTCCGAAGATCAGGTCGTCGCCGCCGCCGCCGGTCAGGTAGTCATCCCCGAGGCCGCCGACAATGATGTCCGCGCCGGCTCCGCCGCCGATCAGGTCGTCGCCCACGCCGCCGAAGAGCCGGTCCGCGCCGTCGCCGCCCTTGATGGTCAGATGGGAGGCGGTCGCGCCGGCCTGAAGGTCACCGCGCTTGATGCCCCACTCGGATTCGCTGCCCTCGAAGTGGAATCCCGGATCGGCGCGGACGGTGTCGTCGCCCGCCCGCGTCTCGATGTGCGTCCCCTCGGTGTTGCGCAGGCGGTAGAAGGCGTAGAGCTGGAGAGCCTCGCCGGTCGCGCCGCGGAGCGTTGCCTCCGGCAGCGACGTGAATCCGAGCGGGGTCGGATCGCCGCCGGTCACGACCAGGGTCGCGGAGGCACCAGTGGCCACCGTGCTGAAGATCAACTTCCCGCCGGAGAGCGAGACGGCGATCGAGGAAGAGAGGCCCGCGCTCCCCATGGCCTGCAGGATCTGGTCGACGAGCTGGTCTGCGAGGGAGTTCCCGGCGGTGTCCGCGGCCCGGATCGTGACGGGGACCGACGCGGCGCCGCCGATGGAGAAGCGCAGTGTCAGATCGCTGTCGAGCCGGAAGTCGCCGCCCGTGCCCTGCTCCAGCGTCTGCGAGGCCGTCCACGTCGCGGGCAGGTCGTCGGTGACGAACTGCTGGTTCTGGATGTCCCAGACCAGGCTTGTGAACTCGTATCGCGCGAGGACGTCGTTGTAGCGGATCGCCACAGAATCCGGCACCGGCCGGCCGAGGCGGTCGTAGTCGCCGCCGAGGAACAGCACGCGGTCCTCGCCGGGGCCGCCGTCGAAGTAGTCGGCGAGCGTCGGCAGATAGGTGTCGCGCGTGCCGCCGAGGAGCGGCAGTTCGTCGGGCAGGATCTGGAAGGTGTCGGATCCATCCTCGCCGAAGAGCAGATCGGGGGCCTGCCGGTCGAGGCCGCCGGAAATAACATCGTTGCCCGGACCGCCGAAGATCCAGTCCTCGCTGGGGCCGCCGATCAGGACGTCGTGGCCCGGGCCGCCGAGGATGATGTCGCGCCGCACGAACTCGTCCGCCGCGGCGAAGTCCGCCGTGCCCGCCGGCCGGCCGTCGCCGAGATCGAGGGCGAGCGAGTAGACGGCGGGCGTGCGGGACATCGACACGATCTGCAGGTGGTAGGTCGCCCCCGCGTCAAGCTGCGCGATCGCCCCGGCCCCGCTCACATCGAGGCCCGTGACGCCTTCCCCGGCGAGGTCCACGCGCACGTCGCCGCCGGACGATACGCCGAGGTCGTAGCGTACATTCCCCGTCTGCCCGGCCGCCCGTGCGACGCGGATCCAGTAGGTACCGGCGTCGAGGCCGTACGAGAGGACCTGCGCGGCGCTCGTCTGGAGGGCCGCGGCGGCGGGGTCGGCGAAGAGCGAAATCTGCATGTTGGCATCGCCCAACACGCGCAGCAGGTCGACAGCCACCGCGAGCCGGCGCGTTCCCGACAGCCCCGCGACGGCGTCCGCGCCGGTGAAGCCGAGCGCCGTGATGGCCGGGTTGCCGGCGACCGCCTTCAACACGAGGGTGTCGTCGGCCTCCGAGCCCAGCCGTGACAGGACGACGCGCGAGCCGACCATCCGTGCCGTAACCTGCGTGCCCAGGCCGGCGTTGGCGAACGCGCGATTCAGGTCGACCGCGAGGTCGCCGACGCTTCCGTTGGCGGACGTCGTCTCCCACGGCAGCGTCACCGTCACCGCCGCGCCGCCGTCGATGGAGAGCGTGAAGACCGCGTTCGCCGCGAGGATCGGGGACACGATGTCGGCGGCGGCGACCACGTTGACGGGCACGTTGCGGACCTCGAACCGGAACCAGTCCTCGTCCGTGGCGTCGTCCAGCGTCAGCCCGCTGACGCGATCGACGCCGTTGATCGGCCCGAGCGGGTAGGCGCTCTGCCAAGAACCGGACTCCTGGCCCGTGGTGAAGCCGAGGGTGCGTCCGCCGCTGATCCGGATCGACGCTATGCCGCTGTCCGCCGTGGCGCCCACGGTCAGGCACCCCTGGACCAGACCCACCCGGAGGTCGCCGCGCCACGCCGCCGGCAGCTGGGCATCCAGCGCCGTCTGCAGGTCCGCGGCAAGGTCGGCGGCATCCTCGTTGTCCGTCGTCGACGCAGCAGTCACCGTGACGTCCGCCGCGGTTCCGTCCACCGTCAGCGTGAGCACCGCATCCGCGGCCAGCCGCCCGTTCACCGGCGCGGTTGTGCCGGCGACGACCGCCTCGGTGTCGTCCGCCGTGAACGGCTGCGCTTCCCCGAGGTTGGACCACAACAGCACGGGCTCGTCGCCCACAACGCGGTACAGCCGCAGCCGGATGTCGGCGTCGGTCGAGTCGCTGCGGACCAGGATGCCGCCGCTGGCGACGGACTCGATCAGATGGAACGAGTACCAGTCGACGTCGCCGGGGCTGTCGAGCGTCAGACCCTCGTAGGTCATGCTGCCGCCGAGGTCGATGGCCGTGGCTTCGACCAGCGTCTCGGCGTCGGCCGTCCGGTCGGCGAGGCCGAACGCCAGGACGGCCGTGTCGTTGGCGGCGGTGATCTGCAGGATCTCGCCGGCGTCCGTGCGGACCGTCCGCAGGACCGCCGTCGAGCCGAAAGCGACCGCGAGGACCCGGTCCGCCAGCGGCGAGCCGGGGGCTGAAATGGACGCATTCAGCGCGCTCACCAGCCCCGCCAGGTTCGTCACGCCCGCGGGCACCGTCAGGTCCGCGATGAAGGACCGGTTGTGGACGAGGGTGAACGTTGCGCCGGCGGTCAGGTGGGCCGGGTTGAACGACAGCGCGATGCCGGCAGGGCCGGTCAGTTCGTAGGCGCGCGACGGATCCTGCACGTTGCCGGCGTTGTCGTTGCGCGAGGGGTTCTCGGTGTCGTCGGAGAGGAGGCTGTTACCCGACAGGATCCTCACCTGGTCGTCGCCATCGCCGGCGTCGATCCAGACGGTCTTCTGCACGGTGGGCCCGACCGTGATCGTGTCGCGGCCGCCGAGGGCGTCGATGATGATGGCGAGGAAATCGCCCTCCGGGGGCAGAAGGGTGTTGCTCATCTGCAGTTCGCGCATCAGCTCGAACTGGTCGTCGGGATCGGCGGTCCGGAGTGCCTGCACGCGGGCGACGACGTCGGTCGGCTCCCAGATGTAGTTGCCGTCGGCATCGGTCGCGAGGAAGTCCAGCCGCACCTGGGCGTCGAACGTGAAGCTGTCGCCGATCTTCGTCAGCCGCGTGATCAGGTGATGGTCCTGCAGGAGGCCGGGTTCCGTCACGTAGTCGACATTGATGACGTCGTCCGCGGCCGTACCGCCGTAGTACCAGACCTTGTTCGTCGACTTGGCGTATTCCTTCCACGCGTCGCCGGCCGGGATGCCGAACGCGTTCTCGTATTCCTCGCCGTCGCGGGTGTAGAGCGTGTCGTCGCCGCCGTAGCCGTAGAGGAAGTCGAGGCCGGTTCCTCCGTAGAGGTGGTCGCCGGCCAGGCCGGTCTCATCCTGATTCGCGCCGAGCATGCGGTTCATGCCGGTGTCCTCGAGCGTGTAGGCGCCGCCGTAGGAGTGGTCGTAGAGCAGGCCGGTCGCGGGGTTGACGAAGACGCCGAATTCCTTGACGCCGTCGGGGGCGGGCGTCGCCCGCGGGTCGAACGCCTGGCCGTTGCCGAGGTCGAGCTCCGGATCGAACGACCACGCGTAGAGGAGGTTCGTCCCGGGACCGCCGATCAGGTCGTCGTTCCCCTGCCCTGCGAACAGCCGGTCGGTCGCCGGATCCGTGTCGCCCATGTAGTAGCCCCACAGGCGGTCGTCGCCGCCGAAGCCGTACAGCGTGTCGCTTCCGGCCCCGCCATCGATCCAGTCGCGCGCGCCGGATCCGTAGAGCACGTCGGCGCCGTCACCGCCGGTCAACACCGCGACCCAGTCATCGCCGCGGGAGGTGAGGCGTGAGAAGTCGACGGCATCGGGGCCGGCCGGGAAGCCGAGCACATCGTTGCCGTCGAGGCCGGAAAGCTGGAACTGCTCGATCTCGGGCCGGCCGGACATCGTGCGCCAGCCGACGCGCAGCGGGGTCTTGTACGGGCTGCCGGGATTGTTGGGGGCATAGTTGTACTCGATCCGCAGCATCGGCACGCCGGCGAGCCCGTCCGTGATGCGCAGCTCGGACCGTGTCGTGCTGCCCTCCGCGCTGTTGATCCGCAGCACGGAATCCGCGCTGAGACTGTGATCCAGCGGCGCGACGCCCGGGATGTAGAGCCCCGTCTCGATGCGCAAGCGTCGGCCGAGCGCGACGGCGCTGACGCGGTCCTGCATGGCGGTGCCCTGGAGCGCCGTGCGGATCGCGTTGTGGATCTGCGTGACGAGCGCCGCGATCGGATCCGCCAGCGCCGCGTTCGCGGGGTTGCGGACAACCGTGACTTGGACGCTCACCAGCGGGAACAGGTCGGTCGGATCGTCGACCGTCAGCGTGAAGACGGCGTTCGCGGACAGCACGCCGTTGAGCGGGAGCTCGCCGAGCGAGACGATGCCCACGTCGCGCTCCTTGAGGAGGATGGTGTTGTTAATGATCTCCGCCTGCGCCTCGATCAACAGGATGTCCGTCGCGTTGTCGTCGGGAACGTCCCCCTCGGTGCGGTTGCCGAAGTGCCCGTAGATGTCGTCGCCCTGCGCGTTGGCGGAACTCGTGTCGAGGACGAAGACCTCGATGCCCTCGCCGCCGTACATCACGTCGCGCCCGGGCCCGCCGTCCATCTCGTCGGTGTCCGCGCCGCCCCACATCACGTCATCGCCGTCGCCGCCGCGCAGGCGGTCGACACCGGAATCGCCGTAAAGCGTGTCCGCACCGCCCTGGCCGTACAGCCGGTCCGCACCGGAATCGCCGACGAGCACCTCGCGTCGCGTCGCGCCGTTGAGTTCGTCGCCGCCCGCGCCGCCGAACAACTGGTCGCCGACCAGGGTCTCCTCGCCGAGGACGCCCTGCGCGTAGAGCGTGTCGTCCCCGGCGCCGCCGAACAGGCGCTGCCCGACCTGGCTGCCGGCGGTGCCCGCATCACCGTGAAGGATGTCGTCGCCGTCATCTCCGTAGACCTGGTCGATGCCGCTGCCGCCCCGGACGCTGTCCGTGTTGGCGCCGCCGCGGACAATGTCGTCGCCGTCGTCCCCGTACACCTGGTCCGCACCGGCGCCGCCATCGGCGTAGTCGGAGCCCGCGCCGCCATACAGGAAATCGGTGTCGCCGCCGCCGAAGAGGAAGTCCGTACCGGCCTCCCCGTAGAGGGTGTCCTCGCCGTCCCCGGCGACGCCATCCAGCGAGAGGCCTCCCGTGATGGCCGGCGCGATGCGCGGCGGCGTGTAGCCGGTGGCGTACAGGGCCTCCGCCGCGGCGTACAGCGGGGGAACCGCAAGGAAGTTGCCGGGGTTCGATGCCAGGAAGTGGTCGACGACGAAGCCCTCGGCGCCGCCCCAGAGGACATCGCGGTCGTCGCCGCCGCGGAGTGCGTCATCGCCATCGCCGCCGATCAGCACGTCGTCGCCCGCATCGCCCCAGAGCCGGTCGTTCCCAAGGCCGCCGTCGATGTGGTCGTTCCCCGTACCTCCTCGGATCTGGTCGGGGTCGCCGTCGCCGAACAGACGGTCGTTGCCCTCGCCGCCCTCGATCGTGTCGGCGCCGACGCCGCCGGAGATCGTGTCCGCACCACCCTCGCCATGGAGGGTGTCGTCACCCGCATCGCCGGACATCGTGTCATCACCGGTGCCACCGACGATCGTGTCGGCGCCGGCGTCGCCCTGTAGCGTGTCGTTGCCGTCGCCGCCGGAGATGGAGTCGATCCCGGCGCGCCCGTATACCGTGTCGTTGCCCGCCCCACCGACCAGCGTATCGACACCGTCGTCGCCGCGGAGAATGTCGTCGCCGTCGTCGCCGTAGAGGACGTTCGTCACGGCCGTTTCGAAGCGGTCGCCGCGGTCGTCGTAGGCGTACAACGTGTCGTTGCCCGCGCCGCCGTAGATCCGGTCGGCGCCGGTCCCGCCGTATACCGTGTCGGCGCCGGTCCCGCCGTACACGACATCGTCCCCGCC
>CAYRFK010000031.1:0-33280 GCA_964423465.1 uncultured Verrucomicrobiota bacterium
GTCATGTTCTCCAGCGACAACGGTCCGGAGTGGACGGCGGCCCGCCGGCCGGCGGTGAAGGCGAAGGACGCCCATGCCGGGATCGCGGGCTACGACACGTGGTGCAGCGTCGGCGAGACCGGCGGATTGCGCGGGCGCAAGCGCAGCCTCTTCGAGGGCGGCGTCCGCGTGCCCTTCATCGTCCGCTGGCCCGGCCACGCCCCGGCGGGCCTGAAGAACGACGCCACCGTCTTCTCCGCCGTCGACCTCCTTCCGACCCTCTGCACGGCCGCGGGCGTCGCGCTGCCGGCGGACTACCGCGGCGACGGGGAGAACCTGATCGAAGCCCTGCACGGGAAGCCCGTGCCGCGCACGCGGCCGCTCTTCTGGCAGTGGACCGGCAACGCGAACGAACCCGATTGGTGGCCGCGGCTGGCCGTGCGCGACGGCAACTGGAAGCTCGCGATGGCCGATGACGCGGGCCGCGTGGAGCTTCACGACCTCGCCGCGGACCGCGCCGAGGCGAAGGACGTTGCGAAGGACCACCCCGACGTCGTCGCGCGACTGTCGCGGCTGGCGCTCGAGTGGAAGGCGACGCTGCCGGAGAAGCCCGATCCCGCGTGCATCGACGCCTCGTCCGATGCGGCCGGGTCCGCCCCGCCGGCGACGGCCGGCGCCGGGGCGGGCGCGTCCAAGGTCACGCCCGAACAGCGCGCCCGGGCGATGACGCGCTGGGACACCGATCGCGACGATCTGCTGACGCTGGAGGAATACAAGGCCGGCCTCAAGGGACAGGACAATCTCGAGACCCGCTTCAAGGGCTTCGACAAGAACGGCGACGGGCGCCTGACGCGCGAAGAATTCGTCGGGTCGTCCGCCCGCTGAGGCGGTGGGGAGGGGCCATGAATCGTTGCATTCACAGTCGGTGCGGTTTGCTCGTGCTGCTTCTGGGCCTCGCCGCCGCGGCGGCGCCGGCGGGGACGACGGAGCGGAATGCGTGGTACGGCGACTCCCTCGTCAATCTGCACATCGACAATCACGGACGGCTGGTGGGGAAGGGGCGGACGGCGGACGAGATCGCGGCGATGCTGAAGACGCTGCCGGTCGACATCGTCCAGGTGTCCGCCTACGGCGCCGATGGCGCTATGATGACCTATCCGAGCAAGCTTCTCTCCCGTAGCGATCTCGACGGGTGGGACACGCTCGCGGTCTGGGGCGAGGCGGCGCAGAAGGCCGGCAAGCGCTTCCACGTCTACATCAACACGCGCGGGCTGAGCATCACGAAGACGCATCCCGATTGGATGCAGGTCGACGCAGCCGGAAAAGGGAAGGGGCGGAACGGCGGTCTCGACGCCTGTCCCCGGCCGAGCGCCGACGGCTCCGGCTACCTGGAGGCGCTGCTGTTGCCGCTGCTTGATGAAATCATGACGCGGTACGGGCCGGACGGGATCTGGGTCGACGGCGACCATGCCCGCACGCGGGCCTGCTATTGCCGGAACTGCCGCGCCGCATGGACGGCGGCGACCGGCAAGGCCTCGCCTCCGACGGACCCGAAAGATGCCGACTGGCCCCGCTGGCTCGCGATGGAGCAGGAGCGGTACGACGACTATCGCCGCCGGATGGCGGCGGTGGTCCATCGCGTCAACCCAAAGGCGTTCTACACGAGCAACCACTCGTGGAAGAAGGTCACGACGATCTTCGAGAAGGACGACCCGCGCGGCGCCCCCGACTTCGCGGACACGCTCAGCGCCGACCTGAGCCACGGGCGGGCGATGGGCATCACCCGGAGCAAGGCGCTCTTCCTCTCGGCCGAGCGCGACACACCGTGGGACATCATGCACCTCGTCTACAAGCCGGACGAAATCTCGCGGCAGCGCGTCCTACAGCAGGGTGCGGTCACGATGGCGCACGGCGGTTCGTGGTTCCTCTGGACGACCGGTGGCGATCCGCTCGCGCCGGAGCCCTTCGCGCGGTCGATGGAGTGCGCACGGTTCGTCCGCGACCGCGCCGCGGCGCTCGGACGGTCGGAGTCCGTCAATCCGGTTGCGGTCCTCGTCGGCGAAACCGCGTGGCGCGAGGAGCGCACCGGTGGCCGGGCCGGGTTCTCGGACCTGGTGGCACCGCAGGCCTGGGCGGTTGCGCTGGAGGATGCCTGCCTCGGCGTCGACCTGCTCAACGAGGCGGATCTCGCCCACGGGCTCGACCGGTATCGCGTTGTCGTGGTGCCCAACCAGCGGCGGCTGGCGCCGGGGGTACTGGTCCGGCTGCGGCGATTTGCCGATGCGGGTGGAACGCTCGTGCTCGCGGGTGCGACGCTCGACGGCGCGGAGTCGGACCGCCGGGAGTTCTCCGCGCTCGCGGGAGTCGATCGCGGTGTGCCGACGAGCGGCGTGTTCCACGCGCGCTCGGTGGGGTCGTTAATCGCCGAGAGCCGCTGGCCCGTCGCGGCGCGCGATGCAAAGGTCCTCGCGAGCTGGGACGACGGCCGGCCGCTGGCGACGTCGCGGCCGCAGGGCGCCGGACGGGTCGTCTACGTCGCCGTCGGTGCGCCGGCCATGCCGGACCACGACGGATTTGCGGCGCGCCTGCTCGACCTTTGCGGGATCGGGCCCTCGGTGCGGATGAGCGGCCCGGGGCGGACGGAGCAGTTCATCGTCTCGTTTCGACGGAAGGGCGAGCGGATGGTTGTCCATCTCGCCGACGTCGGATCCCGGGTGAAGGGCGTACGTACGATCGAGGAAACCACGCAGATGATCGACGACACGCCGCCGGTGCCCGAGGTGACGCTCCACCTGCCGATGCCCCGGCCGGTCCCGGTTTCGGTCGTTCCGGCCTCGACGACGGTGACGCACGGGTGGACGAACGGTATCCTCACTGCGACGCTCCGCAACGTCGCGTCGCATGCCGCGCTGATCCTCGACGCGGATCCCGCGACGCCGCTTGCGCTGCTGCCGGCGGGCATTCCGCTCGCGGACCGCCATCCGGTCTCCCACGTCCCGCGCGTGGACGGGCTCGCGGAGGATTTTGAGATCGCCAGCCGCGGCCAGGCGGTCGCGTTGTCCGGCCCGTTCAGCCTCCGTGAGAAGGGGCGCGCGACGGTCGCTCTTTCCGCCGAGGCCGCCGCCGGCGGGAAGCAGTCGCTCGCGTTCACGGATGCGCCGTGCGACCCCGCGTACCTTCCCATGCTCGCCATGACGCCGCGGATTCTCGGTCCGGCGGTGTTCCGGTGCGACCTCCGGATCGGCCGGGGCGCGACGGTGGCGATCGAGTTCCGAACGCAGGAGAACCGGCGCGAGTTCCCGGTCGGGCCGTCGCTGGTGTTCGACGCAAAGGCCGGCAGGGTGATGGCGGGGCGGAAGGCCGTGGCCGACTTCCCGGTCGACGCATGGATCGGGGTTGAGGTGGCGCTCGCGACGGATGGCCGCGCGTCGTACGATCTCGTGGTCCGCCCCGCGGGCGGGCCTGCATCGACGGTGCGCGGTCTTCCCTGCGAGAGCCCGGACTTCGCCCGGTGCGGATGGATCGGGATCATGAGCGCCGGCAACGAGCCTGCGCGGTTCTACATCGACAATCTGGAGATCCGCCGCGCACGCAACGCCGGAGCACCCGCGCCATGAGACGTTTGACGAGGATCGCAGCACTTGCCGTGCTCGGGATGTCCGGGGCCGGGGCGCAGGCGGAAACACCGAACATCGAACATCGAACGCCGAACACCGAAGCACGGACGGATCCAACAACCAACAGCCAACAGCCAACGCCCAGCATCCAACAGTGGATGCCGCGGGTGGAGGATTTCACGCTGATGGGGTGGGCGGAGGAGTTTCCGGGGCATACGCCGGCGGCGCCGTGGACGCGCGTGATCCGCACGGGGCGCTATGCGATGGCGCTCGACACGGAGGCGATGCGGGTGCCGTATTTCGGCGCCGTGGAGGATGGCGGGGGCTACGAGGCAGCGGCGCGCGAGGATGCCCGCGTGTGGCGGGGCCTGCCGTCCGCCGATCTTGCGTTGACCATCACCGCCGGCGGAAAGGCGTATCGCTGCACGGCGGGCGGGAAATGGACCGACTTCGGCGGTCCGCGCCTGGTCGAGTCCGGCCGGTTCGTTCAGC
Source organism: uncultured Verrucomicrobiota bacterium (assembly GCA_964423465.1). Classification (GTDB taxonomy): domain Bacteria; phylum Verrucomicrobiota; class Kiritimatiellia; order PWTM01; family PWTM01; genus VGWF01. The sequence goes on from CAYRFK010000031.1 coordinate 4,089, forward strand.
GCGCGGACGTGACGGACCTTGTCTTCGAGTCGGCGGACGGAGCGCGGCTGAATGTCGAGGCGCGCTTCGAGACCGTCGCGTGGCCCGACCGGTTGGCGTTGATCCTCGCGGCGCGGCCGGGGCTGCTGTCGATCCCGGCGGGCGAGGCGTGCTTCGGCCGCGTCGGCGGCGGGTACGGCCTCGACGGGACCAATCATCTCGAGATCCCGCACAGCCCGGAGATTGATCCGGAGCGGTTCACGCTCGAGTTCTGGGCATTCGTGCCGGCGGATCACCAGGTATCGGAACGCACGCATCCGTGGCTGGCGTGCAAGAACCATCACGAGCAGGCCGACGGCAACTACGGCATCGTTCTCCTCGGCGGCGTCCCGCAGGCGCGAATGAACATCGGCGGCGGGCGCACGAACGAGTTTTCCGTCGCCGCGAGGCCCGGGATGTTGAAGGTCGAGGCATGGAACCACCTCGCGATGTCCTACGACGGGGATTCGCTTCGCTTCCACGTCAACGGTGCGTCCGGGGGGGAGCGGAAGATCGGCCGTCCGCGAACGCCCGGCCGCACGGGACTCGCCTTCGGGCGACGGCAGGACAACTGCGGTGATGGCTATCACTTCCGCGGCGCGGTCGACGAGATCCGCATCCATGACCGCGCGCTGACGGCGGAGGAGATCCGCGGCCGCTTCACCGCACCGGAGGCCGCCAGCCCGGCCGTGAAGCCGGTCCGTGAATGGAGCTTCCGCGCCGATGGCCGCGCCGCAGCCTCGAAGCCCGGCGAGACCTGGCACGATGCATCGATGGCGATCCGCCTCGCCGCCGCGGGCTGCGAATGGCGGGGCGCGTGGGCGCCGCCGCAGGGCGGCGTGTGGAGCGCCGGCGAGTGGCGCGAGGCGGCGGTGGTCGTGCAGGCCGACGAACTGCGCTCCGGCTCCTCCGGTGTCGCCGCCCCGTGTCCGTCCGTGTCCGTCCGTGCCTCCGAACTCCCCGGCGGTGCGCCGCGCCCCGTCGACTTCGACGCGGCGCGCGGCTGGCACAAGGTCAACCTCGATGGCATCGAGCCCATCGTGCCGGCGGGCGCGGGCGAGCGGCGGAATGACGCAATCGAGCGCGTGCGGCTCGTGCTGTCGAATCCCGCCGATACGGAGCAGATCGCGCGTCTGGTGTTCGAGAAGACCTCCGGCGGCATCCGCCAGCGCATCGGTGCGGCGATCACGGGGGTTTCGGCGGTGCTGCGCGACGCGGACGGGCATCCGACGGGAATCCCGGTCCAACTCAGCAAGAACTGGCACAACCGTCCCGAGGGCGGCGTGTACGCGGGCCAGTGGTTCCACGGTTTCTCCCAGGTGCTCCTGTCGCCCCGCGCCACGGTCGACCTTGAACTCGTGATCGTCTACGGCCATTGGGGCGGCGTGGCGGCGGCGTCGCACGCGCAGCTCTGCCTGATCGGCTGGGGCAGCAACCAGCAATGGGACCAGAGCGCGCTGGGGTCGTGGGGCGAGAGCATCTGTTACGAGCCCGACCAGGCCCAGGCGCAGTGCGCGGTGCTCGACGTGCGGCCGGTCATGGTCAACTCGATGTCCGGTGACAGACCGTGGGGCTGGACGCACAACGTCGGCGGGGGCGATTTCTTCCGGCTGTTCGACATGGCGGGGCGGCGGGGCATGCCGGGGCGCATGCGCACCGCATACCTGGCTCAGGGGCCGTGTCTGACCGAGGTCGTGTACGCCGGCCGCACCGGCGACGGCATCGAGCAGTCCGCGACCGTCAGTCTTGCGCGCACCGACGACCTCGTTCGCGGCACCTACCGGTTGCGGCTCGACGTGACGAAGCCGGTCCCGTTCTCGCGCTTCGTGATCCTCCAGATCGGCGCGGACAGCTACAGCTACACCGGCGAGCGGAAGATGGCGCTCGGCGACGAGACGGGGCTGCGGAGGGAGTGGGCGACGCAGTGGGGCGGCGACACGAATCGCACTGCGCCGGCGGAATGCACCGGCCGTGTGCCGTGGATCTCGCTGCACGAGACCGGGGACGCCTTTCGGGAGCGTAGCCGCGAGGCGAGCCCGGGGGCCAACCGGCAGGCAAAGAAGGTCGAGGGCGCATGGGCCAACCGCGGCATCGTGATCCGCGCGTGGAAGGCGCGCCTTGGCGGCCGCGAGGCGGCCCCGTGGATGGTCGAGCGCGGGGTGAAGGCGCGCGGGGCGGGCACGTCCACCGCGGACATCGTCCCGCCGCCCGGCGTGACGCGGCTGGAGCCGGGCGACTTCGTCGAGGCGACGGTCGAGCACATCATTGTCCCGCAGTCCGCCGCGGATTACTACGGCCCCAACGAGGCGTTGCGCGCGGCCTTGGCGCGTGACGGCGACACCTGGCGCATGATCCTCCGCGAGGCCGCCGGCAACGACCGCCGCGTGACGGTGACCGCGGGCCGGCTGGAGCGGACGTATCCCGACATCCGGCTGTCCGCCGACGGCGATGCGGCGGATTTCGCATTGTCCGGCGGGCTCGGCTACGTGCCGGTCACCGTCACCGGCCTTGCGTCGCCGCGCGGCCACGTGCTTTCCGTCGACGGCCGCCCGGTGGACCAGTCCGTGCATGGAAACGACTTCTGGCAGACCGGCTACGACCCCGTGACGCGCCGGTGGAGCCGGACCTGGACGATCCCCGCGGGCGACGGCCGGCCGTGCAGCATCCGGTTTGAACGCTGTCGAACTCAACATCCAACCGCCAATACCCAACAACCAACGGTGGAGAAGCACGAAACAAGCATGAGGCACGATAGCGGCACGGCCTCCGACGAGACCGGCATCTTCGGCCCGGGTCCTATTCCCTCTGCGATCTTTGCGCCTTTGTGTCGTCTCCCGTCCGGCGGTCGTAGACGCGGCGCCCCCGCCGCGTTCGCGGGGGAGGCTCGCGACGGAAGACAGGGCGGATACACGCAAGAGGGGATCTGTTACGTTAGATGGCGGTTTACGGGTGCTCACGGGGATGTGTCCGTGCGATGAAATGCGAAGGAGAGGGAATGAACGCAAAGCGGGCTTGGGTGCTGGCCGGATGTCTGATCCTGTCGTCGATCTCCGTGCAGGCGGCGGATCTGAAACCTGCCGCGGTGTTCGGGGACCGCATGGTACTGCAGCGCGAGAAGGCGGTGCCGGTGTGGGGATGGGCGGATCCTGGGGAGAAGGTCACCGTCGAATTCGCGGGCCAGTCGAAGACGACCACGGCGGATGCCGACGGCAAGTGGACGGTAGGACTTGACCCGATGCCCGCATGCGCGAAGCCAGAGAAAATGGTCGTCCGGTCGGACAAGCCGGGCCGCCTGGTCGAGATCATCGATGTGCTCGTCGGCGAAGTGTGGCTTGGCTCGGGCCAGTCCAACATGGCGATGGGCGTCGCGCGTGCCAGGGACTACGAGGCCGAGAAGGCCGCGGCCAACCTGCCGCTCGTCCGCATGTTCACCGAGGGGTCCAAAGCGGCACCCACGCCGCAGGCTGTCGGATTGGGCGCATGGAAGGTCTGCGCGCCGGAGACCGTCGGCACCTTCTCGGCGACGCTGTTCTTCTTCGGCCGCGAGCTTCACCGGGAGCTCAAAGTGCCAGTCGGCTTGATCAACTCGTCCGTCGGCGGCACGCCGATCGAATCGTGGATCGCGGCCGACGCTCAGGCGGCCGTGCCGGAACTCAAGGCAGCCGCCGACACGGCGGCAAAGGTGGCGGCGAAGGCGGATGCGGAGTTCGACGTCGGAGCCGCCAAGGCCGCCCATGCCAAGGCGCTTGCCCGATGGAAGACGCTTGCCGCCAAGGCGAAGGCGGAAGGAAAGCCGGCACCCCGGGCGCCGAAGGACCCGGTCGCGATGCGCGAACGCAAGGGCAATATCGGCGGCCTCTTCAACGGCAAGATCGCGCCGCTGATCCCGTATGCGATCCGCGGCGCCGTGTGGTACCAGGGCGAGGCGAATTCCCATCCCGGCAAGGGCGCCTTCTACCAACAGCAGCTCCCGTTGCTCGTCACCGACTGGCGCGCGCGCTGGGGCGAGGAGTTTCCGTTCGCGTGGGCACAGTTGCCGAACTTCTTCCGCGAGAATGCGGGCGACGGCTGGATGCTCGTGCGCGAGGCGATGATGAAGACGTTGAAGCTTCCGAAGACGGGCATGGCGATCACGGTCGACATCGGCGACCCGAAGGACATCCATCCGAAGAACAAGCAGGAGGTCGGCCGCCGGCTCGGCCTCTGGGCGCTTGGGGAGGTCTATGGAAAGAAGGTTGCGGAGACGAGCGGGCCCCTTCCGGCCGGCCATGAGGTGAGCGGGGCCGAGGTCATCGTCTCCTTCACGCATGCCGCCGGTCTGCAGGCGAAGGACGGTTCCGTGAAGGGCTTCACGATCGCCGGCGCCGACAAGCAGTGGAAGCCCGCTGCTGCGCGAATCGACGGTGCGAAGGTCGTCGTCTCAAGCCCCGACGTGAAGCAGCCCGCCGCCGTCCGCTACGCTTGGGCGATGAATCCCGACTGCAACCTCTTCAACGCCGCCGGCCTTCCCGCCTCGCCCTTCCGGACGGACGACTGGGAGGTTCCAACGGTTGGAACCTCCGCGCCGTGACTCGTCCAATCTCTGGACACGGTAGTACCGTATCAGGAGCGCGACGCGGCGAGGGCATTGCGGGAGGCGCGGGCATGAAGCCGGGCGACAGGTATCTGAAGATCGTGGAGTGGTCCGAAGAGGATGGGTGCTATGTCGGCACATGTCCGGGCCTGATGCTGGGCGGCGTTCACGGTGGCGACGAGGCCCGGGTTTACGCCGAACTGTGCGAGGTCGTCGAGGAGTGGATCCGCATCCACGCGGCGGACGGCACGCCTCTGCCGCCGGCGACGGCCGGCAGGGACTACTCCGGCAAGTTCGTCGTCCGGGTCGGCCGGGATCTTCATCGCGAGCTGGCCCTGCGCGCCCTGCGTGAGGGGGTCAGCCTCAATTCCTACTGCACGAGACTGCTCGGTCCGGAAGCAGCCGGGCGTTCGCGCGGCGTGGTTCCGTCGTCCGACGACGGCGCGTCGGCGCTGGAAGCCATGGTTCGGGAGGGGGCCGCGTCGTATGGCGTCCGCCCTGCGACCCGGTCCGGAAAGCAAAGACGATCGCGAAGGAGGTCTGTATGAGCCCGGGACCCCGCGTTGAATCGCAGATGGAGACCGGACCGCAAGCGAAAGGGAAGGCAATGATGAAGCCTCGGTTCGTTGCGGCCATGGCGGCGACGGTGGTTTGCGCGGCTGTGGGCGCACAAGCCGCGACGGCTGCTCCACGGCCGAACGTACTGGTGATCCTGGCGGACGACTGCACGGTCCACGACCTGCCGCTGTACGGCGGGAAGAACGCGCGCACGCCGAATCTTGACGCGTTCGCGGCGCAGGGGTTGACGTTCAACCGCGCCTACGTCGGCATGGCGATGTGCCAGCCGTGCCGGGCGGAGCTCTACAGCGGGCAGTACGCGATGCGCAATGGGTGCGCATGGAACCACAGTGCCAGCCGGCCGGAGACGCGCAGTCTGCCGCAGCACCTCGGCGCGCTCGGCTACCGCGTCGGCCTCGCGGGCAAGGTGCACGTGGCGCCGAGGCCCGCGTTCCCGTTCGAGGTCGTCCCCGGCTTCGACACGAGCTGCACGCGCGATCCGACGCAGCCCCACAGCCTCGATGGCGTGCGCGAGTTCATCACCCGTGCGAAGGAGCAGCCGTTCTGCCTCGTCGTCGCGCTCGTCGAGCCGCACGTGCCGTGGGTGATGGGCGACCGATCGCAGTATCCCCCGAAGAAGATCGACCTGCCGCCCCACATCGCGGACACACCGAAGACGCGCGAGGATTTCGGCGCCTACCTGGCCGAGATCACCTTCATGGACGGGCAGGTCGGCGAAATCCTCGCCGCGCTCCGCGAGGCCGGGAAGGAGAAGGACACGCTCGTGCTTTTCAGCAGCGAGCAGGGGTCGCAGTTCCCCGGCTGCAAGTGGACGAACTGGGACACGGGCCTGCACACGGCGCTCGTCGCCCGGTGGCCCGGCCGGGTGGCGGGCGGACGCCGAACCGACGCGCTCGTCCAGTACGCCGACGTGGCGCCGACGCTGGTCGAGCTCGCCGGGGGCAACCCGGCCGATGCGGCCTTCCGCTTCGACGGCACGAGCTTCGCCGCCGTGCTTCGCGGCGCGAAGGACGTGCACCGGGCATTTGCCTACGGCGCGCACAACAACATCCCGGAGGGGCCGGCCTACCCGATCCGCAGCGTGACCGACGGCGAGTGGCGCTACATCCGCAATCTCACGCCGGGCGAGATCTACATCGAGAAGCACCTGATGGGCCTTCTCGGCGGCGGCGCGCCGCACAATCCCTACTGGCCGACATGGGTCGCCACCGCGTGGGACAACCCGGACACCTACCGCCTCGTGAAGCGATACATGGTCCGCCCGGCGGAGCAGCTCTACCACACCGCCGCCGATCCGCACGAGATGACCGATCTCGCCGGCGACCCGGCCCATGCTGCGGTCAAGGCCCGGCTGTCGGCCGAGCTTGACCGCTGGATCGCCGCGCAGGGCGATCCCGGGATCCCGCAGGATACGCACGAGGCCCACCGCGCCGCGGCGAAGGGCGGCCACCTGTACGGACCGCGCCCATGAAGATGCCGCGCCGGATGCGCCGGAGGCCGTCCCCGGTCTTCGCCGCCGCGGTGATCGTCGCGGCGGCGGCCCTGGCGCGTGCGGGGCACACGGGTCTCGTCACGGTCGTCGAAGGAACCCTTCCTATCGTGCTTTCGGCGCCGCACGGCGGCCGGGCCGCGGTGCCCGGGGTTCCGGTGCGCACAGGGAAGGGCGTGAAGTCCTTCGTGACCGCGCGGGACACGGCCACCGACGTGCTGACGGAGAAGATCGCCGCCGAGGTGGAGAAGGCGCTCGGAGGGCGGCCGTATGTCGTGATCGCGCGGTTCGACCGCAAGTACATCGACGCGAACCGCGGTCCGGCCGACGCCTATGAGGCGCCCGCCGCGCAGCCGGTCTACGACGCGTACCATGGCGCCCTGAGCAACGCGTGTCGCGCGGTCCGCGCCCGGTGGGGGCGCGGGATCCTGATCGATGTTCACGGGCAATCGACGGAGACGAACACGATCTACCGCGGGACGATGAACGGCCGGACCGTTGCGCCGCTGCTCGAGCGGTTCGGCGACCGGGCGCTTTCCGGCCCCGACAGCATCCACGGCCGGCTGGCGGCGATGGGCTACACGGTCTCGCCCGTCGCCGACGGCTCGCGCCGCCGGGAGATCCGATATACCGGCGGGGAGGTCATCCGAGCGCACGGGAGTGCCTCGCCGGATGGCCTCGACGCGATCATGGTGGAGTTCGGGCGCACATACCGTGCGACGGCCGTTCTGGACCGGACCGCCTCCGACTTCGCCGCTGCCGTGGCGGCCTTCGCGAAGGAGTTCGTTCCGGTCGGCGCGGTGCGCACCTCATCTCCAGGCGACGGCTCGCGTTAGAATCCATGCCCTGTCACGAACGGTCGTAGCGCCGGTATCCGACCGGCGCAACCCAGCGTTTCAGATCAACCGTTGCGCCCGACGGATTCGGGCGCTACGACGGAATTCCACGCTGAATGGCGTGGCCGCGCACTGCGGAGGATGCGTCCTCCCTTCAGAGGCACCCTTCAGAGGCAGCTTGAAGCCGGGGTGCCGCGGGACTACGATGGCCTCAACAGAGGAGTTCACCATGAACAAGAAGAAGAGCATCGAACTGCTGAACAAGGCCGTGGCGGATGAATTGCAGGCGGTGCACCAATACATGTACTGGCACTTCCATCTGGACGACCAGGGCTTCGCGCCGCTGTCCGCCATGTTGAAGCGGATTGCGATCATGGAGATGGGCCACGTCGAGCGCCTGGCCGACCGCATCCTCTTCCTGAAGGGCGACGTGACGATGGAAGTGGCCGCACCCGTGCTGCCGATCACGGAGGCCCAGAAGATCCTCGCGAAGGCCGCCGAGATGGAGCAGGAAGGCGTCACGAGCTACAATCAGGCCGCGCTGCTGTGCAGCCAGAATGCCGACTCCGTGTCGAAGCAGCTGTTCGAGGCGCTCGTCAACGACGAGGAAATGCACTTCGACGAGTTCGACAAGCAACTCGACAACATCAAGCGCTTCGGCCCGAACTACCTCGCCCTGCAGTCCTTCAACCAGGGCGCATCCGCGTCCGCCCCGGCGGCGGAGTAGGATCCGGATGTTCCTCTCCGGGACGTCGGCGAGGAGGGCGGCGTGGCGCAGACAGGAGTGTCTGCGCCACGTTGCTTTCGGGGCGGTGGCGGTTCTCCCGTGGATCGCGTTGGCCGGCCCCGTGAATGTCGTGCGCGTGGTCGATCACCTGCCGATGGGGGCTTTTGCCGACGGGTCGGTCTCCTACCGTGCCGAGGTGCAGGCGGCCATCGACGCGGCGCCGGCCGGCGGGGCCGTGATCGAATTTCCCGCGATCACGCTGCGCGCGGATGAGGCCGGCTGGCGGCTGCGCTCCGGGCTCACCCTTCGGATGCACGGCACGACCTTCGTGCTGGGGACGAACTGCGCGGCCGACGGAGCGGTCTTCCATGCGGCGGACGTCCGCGACCTCACGCTGGAGGGCGGACGCATCGTTGGCCGCAACGATGTGTGGCCCGACGGCGTCAACATCCGCGGGGTGCACATCACCGGCGCATCGGCGAACGTGCGAATCCGGGACATGAGCTTCCGCGACCTCAGCAGCAACGGCATCGGCATTTTCGGCGACACGAACCGGTTCGCCCGCGACGTGTGGATCGAGGACGTCGTCGTCGAGAATTGCTGCAAGCGCTATCCCGACTATCTCTCCGGCGAGAAGAGCGAGAAGGGGAGCGTCCGCGAGGACCAGGGCGATGTCGCGCTGTACCACGTCGAGGACTTCGTCGTCCGCGGCTGCCGGTTCGAGCGGTCGCGGTCCGACGGCACGCACTTCTACCGCTGCCGCAACGGCCAGATCAGCGACAACCGGATCTACCGTGCCAAGATGGGCGGCTACTTCCTCGAGACGTGCGATAACGTCGTCGGGCGCGGCAACATCATGATCGGGAACGGTTCGCGCGGGACGACGATCGAGCGCGGGTCCGTCGACTGTGTCTTCGCGGACAACGTCGTCCGCGCCAGCGGTCGCGAGGGCCTCTGGGCGCCGGACTGCGTCGGCCTCGTGGTGACGGGGAACCTCTTCGACCGGAACGGGCTCAAGCCCAACGGCCCCGAGCCGCGTTTCATTTGGAACGCGAACATCACGATCAACGAGGACGTGAAGGCCCCGTCGAATTCCCCGGCGCACAGCTATCTGGTCGCCGGGAACCAGATCCATACGGGGACGAACCAGATCGCCGCGATCCGCGTCGATGCGACGACTAACACGCACGCGATCGTGATTCGCGACAACCAGTTGCTCGGCGAGAACACCCGCATTCTGGTCGAGGGCACCAACGCGGCCGAGGTGAAACTGGACGGGAACTGACCGTGCCTTGTGCAGCGCAGGGTCGGAGGGCGGGACCGGCCCGGCGCGCCAGGGGGGGAGGAATGCGATGAGGACGTTGCGAATCGGATGGGGAACGGCATGCGGTGTTGCGATGTGGCTGTCGACCGTATCGTACGCAGCGGATCCGGGGGACGACATCATCCGCCAGATCAACGCGCATCGGCAGCGGAACGGGCTTCCGGCGATTCCGACCTCCGCGAAGCTGAACCGGGTGGCGGCCGCCCACATGGACGACCTGGCCACCCACCACCCCGACACGGGGACTCATCCGGCGAATGGCATGCCGTGCAACATGCACAGTTGGTCCGCGCACGGGAACTGGGCGCCGATGTGCTACACCGACAACCACGCCGAGGCGGAACGGATGTGGTCCAAGCCGCGGGAGATCGCCGGCTACGCGGAGAGCGGGTACGAGGTGTCGGCGCGGGGGCAGCGGGATGCAGCAGCGATCGTGGCCATTTGGCAAGGCAGTCCCGGGCACAACGAGGTCCTTCTCAACCGCGGGATGTGGAGCAACTACACGTGGCGGGCGGTTGGCGCGGCGAAGGCCGGGGACTACAGCTGTGCGTGGTTCGGGACGCTTCGCGACGATTCCACGCCTGTCCGGCCGCCGTCCGATGGGCCGATCCGGCTTGCGATCCCGCTTGCACCGGTGTTCACGAACAAGCCGGTCCTTCTCCGGATGATGGGGCCGGTCCCGGCCCCGTCGTCCGGCGCCGAGGGCACTGCACTTCACGGCGGCGCGCCGATTCCGAGCCGCCCGGCGGGCAAGACCGGGACGTTGAAGAAGTAGAGGCGTCGCCGAAACGTCTGGAGACGACAGGAATTCTCCCGTCATGAAGGGCGGCGGGGTCCGCGTCCGACAATGGTTGGGTGCCCAAGACGGTGCGGGCTGACGAATGGGGGAAAGATCAACATGCATCCGCGGATTGCGTTGGGGTGGATGGCGGGGGCGATCGCGTTGGCGTGCACCGCATGGGGCGGGGTGGAGATTCTGCCGACGCAGGGGCGGAACGTGTACCGGCTGGTCGCGGCCGAGCTGGACGGCCGGCCGGGAGCGGAGATCGTCGGCTCGACCTATGACGAGCGCGTGTGCGCGTTCCGGGCCGACGGGAGCCTCCTGTGGGAGGCGAAGGGCGGCGGGTTCGTCTTCGACCTCGCGGCGGGGGATCTCGACGGCGACGGGCGCGACGATGTCGTGGCCGCGTGTGCGGACGGCTCGGTGCGCGTGTGGGGGGCTGATGGAAAGCCGCGCTGGACGCACGCGACGGGCGCGCCGGTCTACCAGGCGGCGGTCGCGAGGCTCGACGGGAAGACCCCGGTCGTTCTGGCCAGCGGCGTCACGCGTGAGCTGATCGCCCTTGCGCCGGACGGCAAACCGCTTGCCTCGGCCAAGCTCAACGGGGCCGGCCGCATGATGCGCGCCGGCGACTTCGATGGCGACGGCGCGGATGAGGTTGCCGTGATGCCGATCCGCGGCCAGGCGCAGGACGTCTGCTTCTTCGAGGGGCCGAAGCTGTCCAAGCTCAAGGCGACGATCTCCAGCGGCATGATTCCATGGGATCCGGTGTTGCGTCGCTCCAAGGACACCGGCGAGGACTTCCGCAAGGGAAAGCGCACGTGGACCGGGCAGTCGCTCAAGAAGGCCAACGGCACCGCCGCCGATCTTGATGGCGACGGTGCCGACGAACTGGTGTTCACGCCCGGCGTCCATGCGCTCAAGGGCGGTCTGCGCGAGGTCTTCGCCCTTCCCGATGCCTTCAAGACCCCCGGTTACGACAGTTTCTACAACATGCGCATGCTCGCCGCCGGCGATCTGGTCGACGCGCCGGGCGCCGAGGTTGCCGTGCTCGAGGCTGCGGAGCTTCGACTGTACAGCGCGACCGGCCTCGAGTTGGGCCGAGCCGCCGCCCCCTTCGGATTCACGGACGTCGTCTACGTGCCCGGCTCGCCGCACGGCAGCGTCGTGCTCGGGTCGAGCCCGAACGGCGACGACAACCTCTACCGCGTGACCTTCTCGCCCGGCTGGGAGAAGGCCATGGCGGGGCTGGAGCGGCGCGGCGTGATGGCCGGCATCGGCGCGGACCTCGCCAAGACGGGGCAGGCGGCTGCGACGTGGAAGGGCGAGCCGATGGGGGGCGCCGACGGACCGTATGACGTCATCGTGAGCCATCACATGTGGAGCGGCGCGGATCCGGGGAAGCTCGATGGCTGGATCGCCGAGGTGCGGGACTACGAGAAGCAGTTTCCATACCCGCGGCTGCGGTTCGCCACGGCGTTCTGGCCGGGCGAGAAGGCGCCGCTGGTGCGGCCGGATGGCAAGCCGTGGGGACGCGACCACCGGCTGGCGCACGACCTGACGCGCGAGGATATCGTCGCCGGCGCACGGCGCTTCGAGGCGCAGAAATGTCATTTCTGGGTGCAGGTCGGCCACGGGTGCGATCCGCATCTCGAGGTGGCGACCGTCGCGGCGATGCTCGATGCCGCGCCGACGATGCTGCTCGGTTTCATCAGCGCGGAGGATGAGCAACTCGAGAACGTCGCGTACTACCACGAGCACCACATCCGGCCGATTCTTGATCTGTGCCTGAAACACGGGAAGCGGTTCATCCCGCGCAACAAGGACGTCTGGTGGGCGCACTGGCCGGCCGAGCCGAAGATGCGCGACCTCGTTTTCAACGGGCGCTACCGGTCCGTGCTGCTGCCGTCGGTCGAGGACAGCAACTCGCGCATGGCCGAGATCAACCTCGCGGCGCGGGTCGGGCTGTGGCTCGACGGACAGGTGGACGACTGGGCCTCCCGCTGCAGCGCCGATTGGTTTTGCGCCAGCCGGGCGTGGGAGTGGGAATATGGGATGACCGGCCATCCGCAGCTCCGCTACTACGTGTCGCAGGCGATGCTCGGGGCCCGCGTGTTCATGATGCTGAACGGCGAGCGGGCACAGCGTGGCGGCGGCTGGTCGCGCGTCGGCTCCGAGGGAACCGCGACGTTCCTGCACCTGCTCGGCCGGGGCGTTCTCACCCCGCCGCGGCGGGACCAGCTCCGCTCGATCTCCCCCGTGGCCCTGGCCATGCGGAATCCGACGGAACGGTTCGCCGCGCACGGTGCCAACGGGCACCACGAGGAAAAGTGGGGCGCCGACGGCACGGATTCGAAGCCGTGGGCCTTTGACCGGCTCGATGCGTACTGGGCGATGGCGCCGCTGCCGCCGACGGACATCGCGACGGTCCTCTGGGACCGGACGCGGCGTGACGCCTCGCACATCCCGGTCACGTCGCCGCACGGGTTCGTCTGCATCGTGCCCGGCGCCGGGCCGCAGGCCGCATCGCGCTGGCCCGCGCTGTGGACCACCGACGGCGACAGGCTGTCCCGGGACGGAAAGGCCTGTGAGCTGACCGCCGCGCGCGCCGCGCTCGGTGCCGAACTGGCCGAAGGCGCGAAGCGGTTTCCGATCCGGGTTGAGGGCGCGGTCTTCCACCAACTGATCGAATCCGCGCCCGGCCGGTTTGTGGTTGCACTTGCCGATCCCGGCTGGCTGAATCCCGCCGCGTGCGATGTGACGCTCACCGCGCAGCCGCCGGGCGCGTGGCGCGTGACCGACCGCCTCACCGGCGAGGCTATCGGCGGCCTCGACAAGCAGCTGGCCGTTCGCGTCCCCGCCGGCGCGCTTCGGTTGCTGGAGATCCGGCGTCCATGAGAGCCTGTCGTCGGTTCGCAACGTTGCTCGTGCCCGTGTGGCTTGCGGCGCAGACAGGAGTGTCCGCGCCACTCAGCTTCGAGGGCTGGACGGCGACGGGGCCGGGCCGCGTGGAGGGCGGCACGAACGGCGCGGTCGCGATCCGCTACGATTCGCCAAAGCACGACTCCGTCATCGTGCGGCCGCCGCAGCCGGTGCCGCTGCCGGTGGAGGCCGTGAACGTCCGGTTCTGGTGCGCGCGGATGGAGGGCGACTTCGACCTGTGCGTGCTCGTGCGTGACGCGGCGGGCCGGGAGCACGCGGTTGCAACGCTCGACAGCCGTCCGCAGTTTCCGGCGATCCGTCGCTCGGCGATGAAGGAATGGTCGGTATGGCGGCAGGTCGAATCGATCCACCTCGTGCCCCCCGGCCGTATCGAGGAGCGTGTTCAGCCGGAGTTCATGAAGATGGCGCAGCGGCTCGACTGGCCGCGGCCGCTGGCGCTTTCCGGCATCGAGATCCGGCCGGCGAAGGACCGGCGCGACAACGAGGCGTACGACGACCGCGACACGGTCCGCGCGGGCCGCGGCCTGCTGTGGCTTGCCGAGCCGGATGCCTGCCTTGCGGACGGCCTGCACGCGCGGTTCAACTGGCATCTCGACGGCCGGTGGCGGTGGGGATGGGACACGCGGCCGCGGCTGTTCCCCGACGATCTCAGCCGCCGCTCCGGCCCGATGCGATACGCCATCGAGGTGCGGAAGGGCTATCAGGGTCCGGTCGTCTGGCGCGCGAACGGTGCGGCGGATCTGGTGCGGACCAACGCGCCGGCGCTCCTGGCGAGCCGCATCGAGCTGCCGGAACTCCCGGCCGGACGCTACTTCGTCGAGACCCGCGCGTGGACGCGAAGCCGCGAGCTGGAGCGCGGTGAGACGACGGAGCTGTTCGTAATCGCCGGACCGGGCGGTCCGATCGAGGAGATCCGCGCGCCCCTGGCATGGGAGACCGGGCGTCCGCACCACGTCCTCCCCGCCGGGACCACCAACGCGCAACTCGTGCTCCGCGTGGATCCTTCCGCATGGCCTGCGCGCGCGGCACCCGCCCGCTGTTCCGTGCGCGTGGCGGACTGGCGCGGTCGACTCATCCACGAAGCCGGGTATGCGAAGGCCGATCGCGTGACGGTCGAGTGCGCCGGTCTGCGCGAAGGCACCGACTACACGGCCACGGCCGAGTTCGTGGACGGCGGCAGGGTGCTCGACCGTGTCGCGCTGCACTTCGGCGTTGCCAGTCGCGCCCGCGAGGCGGGAGGGCCGCCCGCGTCGCTGCCGACGCGCGACGAACTGCTGATGTCGGGCCGTCCGGCCGCGGTGGCGGAACTCTTCGGCTCGGCGCTGGCGGGCGGGCGCGGCGGGCCGGCGGCGGACGCCGAACTCGCGGTGATGGACCGCTGGCTCGAATCGCTGCCGGGGTTCGGGTTCGCGCTCGGCTCCTTCATGTTCGGTTGGGGCGAGTGCGAGCCGTTGCCCGGCGTGTTTCGGTGGGCAGAGATCGAGCGGCGCGTCGCGCTCGGCGGCCGGCTGGGCGTCCGCATGTTCCTGACGCCGACGCTGTGGGGCGATCCGATGGAATGGCCGCGTTGGATCGAGTTCCAGCCGTCGCTCGATCAGTTCGGCCACACGATGGCGGCGGCCGGCCCTTCCGGCGGAATCGAGCCCGCCGCCGCGGACCCGATCCGCCGCGAATCCGCCCGGCACTGGCTGGCGGCTGTGGCGGCGCGGTTCCGCGGGAATCCCGACGTCATCGGCTATCGCGTCAAGCCGCTGAACCTGCACGGCGACAACCGGCCGCAGGCGGTCCGGCCGGACTTCGCGCCCGTCACGCAGCGCGCCTTCGACGCGTGGAACGCGGCGGCCGGCCGCACGCCGCTGCCGATGGCGGGACTCTTTGCGCTGCCCGGGCAGAACCCGCAGCGTACCGGCCCGGACCTTTCCGAGGGCTGGCGGCGCTTCATGGAGTTCAGGACGCACGCCTACACCGGATCGGTTGGCGACATCGTGGCGTCCATCCGCGCGGTCGACGCGAAGCGGCAGATCCATATCTACCGCAGCTCGACGCCCACGGCGTGCGAGGCCGCGATTCCGCTCCTCACCGACGGCGCGGAGTTTCACGACGAGGGCGGTCCCTTCTACTTCCAGCGCGCCATGGAGAGCCTGTGCCTGCAGGCCGGCATCCCGTACACCAACGAGGGCCACCAGTTCACGCCCCCGAGCCGCGCGATGGCCGACGCAGGGTTCTTCTACGGCTCGACCTTCGACCGCGGCTGGAGCTGGCTCTACCGTTGGAACCCGGCGCGTCCCGCGGACCCGCGCTTCGCGGCGCTGCCGGACGTGCTCGCATTCGTCCGCGATTCGCAGCCCGCGCTGCGCGAGTGGGTCGCGGCGAAAGGTGACGAGCCGGAGGTGCTGGTCTTCGGGAGTCGCGCCGACGGTCTGCATGACGGCATGCGAACCGGCTTCTACGCCGACCTCGGCGGGCTGGAGGAATTCACCTCGCTGTTCGCCTACCACCAGATTCGCGCCCATTTGGCGAACGAGCACACCGGCTGGGTCGATCTCCGTCGGTTCAAGGTCGTCTTCGCCGCCGGCGACGTGATGTCGGAGCGGGGCATCGACCGGCTGGTGGAGTTCGCGCGGAAGGGCGGGAAGGTTGTGCGCGTCGGCAACGCCGGACGCTATTGCGCGGAGCGCCCCGCGGAACGCGACATCCTGCAGGCCCGGCTTGAAGGGTTGCCGGGCGTGAAGGCGATCGCCGCGCCGGGTCGGGAGCCTCCGCCGCCCGGGGAGGCCTATCATGCGCCCGGGGCGTTCGAGGATGCGGAACTGGAGTCGGTCCTCGCATGGGCCGGCGTCGAGCGGCGCGTGCGCGCGCCGACGCCGAGCTTCGAATGCGTGCGCAAGACGGCGAAGGACGGCGCGGTTCTCGTCGCGGTGTTCCGCCGGTTCCCCGGAGAGTACGAGAACATCTGGTACGACGCGGAGGTGGCGAAGCGCTGGGGCAGGGCCCCGGCGCGGGTTACGCTGGATGTGCCATCGGATGGCCCCTGGCGTGTTGAGCGACTCCACCGGTCGGCCGTACCGTCCTACGCCGTTCCAGCCTCCGCAGGCCGGCTCACGTTCGAGACGCCGCCCGTGACGGTCGGGGAACTACAGATCTTCCGGCTGATCCCGGTCAAAGGGACTTGATCGGCCGCGATTTCTGTTTACTCTCACCGCTGTCGATGAGAAGTCTCACTCCATGGGCGGTCGCTGTGCTGATGGGCGCCGTCGGCGCGGCGTCGGCGACGATCATTTCCATCCCCCTCGCCGCGGAGCACATCATCGTCGGCATCGACCAGAATGCCGGCGCCGGCTATCTGGGCGTCGGCTACTACACGAACGCCGTCGGGAGCCTGGATGTCGTCGGAGGCAGCGGCGCCAGCGGAAGCCGCGAGCATTACAACCAGGTCAAGGTCTTCGCCCTGCCGACGCTCGGCATCGGCGAGTCGATCGGCAGCGCCGCGCTGATCTATACCGTCACCGCGATGCGGGACGACGGGACGGACAACAGCGTGACGCTGCGTTCGTACGTGCTGGCCACGATGAATCCGGTGGGCACCGGGACGGCCTTCTTTGAGCAGGACTCCACGCCGGCCGCCGACGTCCATGCCGTCGGGAGCTATTTCTACAATCCAAGCGGCGCGGCCGAGGTGGACATCAATCCCGATGGCGTGGTCACCAACGCGTTCGCGGGCGACGGTCTGACCTATCTGCAGGGCCTCTATTCCGGCGCAACACCCTCGCAGCCGAACGTGTGGCTGCGGCTGAACATCGACAGCAATCAAGGGACGGCGCTCGACCGGTACCGCGTCCAGACCGGAACCGCGACGCTGGAGTTGACCGTCGTGCCCGAGCCGGCGACGGCGGCCATGCTGGCGTTTGGAGCGGTCCTCGCGACCGCGCTCCGCCGCCGGATGCCCTGAGCGCAGACAGGAGTGTCTGCGCCACGGCTGCTCATGGGGTTTCTTCGCGCAGGATCGTGACCGGGCCGAGGATGCCGGAGGGAAGCAGGGGCGAGTCCTTCTTGTACGGATTCCACGTCGTCCACGAGATCCGCTTCTCCTCGGGCAGCGCCTGGTCGCCGATGAGACGGTTGGGCCAGAGGTTCGCCACCTCGATCTCGAGTTCGTTTTCGCCCTCGCGCAACGCGTCCGTCGCATCCACCCGCAGCGGCGGCGTCCACACGACGCCCAGGTCCTTCCCGTTGAGCCGCACGCGGGCCATGACCTCGACGCGGCCGAGGTCGAGGAGGAGACGAGGGGCGGGGGGCGAGGGACGAGAGAGGTCAGAGTTCAGAGGTCGGAGATCAGTTCCGCTTCCGACCTCTGACTTCCGACCTCTGACCTCCGTCGGAAGGTCGAAGACCTTCCGGTACGTCGCGACGCCGGAGAAGTGGCGGATGCCGTCGTCCGCGTGCTCGTTCCACGGCGTCAGCGAGGCGAAGGCCGCCTTCTCCGGCGCGCCGCGGCCGGGTTGGAACGTGACCTCCCACGGGCCTTCCAAGGTCTGGACCGGCTTCAGGACGGGATGCAGAGGAACATCCGCCCTCGCGGCCGGTTCCGGCTCGGACGTGAAGACGACGAAGACCGACGCGTGCCGGTCGAGGGCGAGGTCCACGCGGGCTCGCCCGTCCGCTTCGACGCTGCGTTCAGCGGCCGTGATGCGGCCCGTCGCAGCATCCCAGAGGGCCACGTGCGGAAGCGTGGTGCGGAAGCGGCACGCGGCCTTGAGCGGCGAAGATGCGGGGTTGGCCACGAAGTAGACGTCCGCGCCGTCCGCGCGGCGATGGATGTACCGCAGGGGCTGGTCGGACTCGAAGTCCTGCCTCACGCCCCGGTCGGCCAGCGCGCGCGCAGCCTCTTCGTAGGCGGCGAAAGGCGGCGGCGGCGTCACGGCGGAGGTCGCGGCTTCAAGCTGGCCCCACGGCGCCATCCCGCGCGGGCCGAGTGGCTTGGCCGCGGCCCACGGGCCGGCGGGCTTCTCCGCGGCCTCCCATGAGCCGTCGGTGTGGAGCGTGCGCCGGGCGCCGCCCGCGAGTTCGAGTTCCAGCGTTCCGATCAGTCCGGCCGGGTTCGCGCTGTCGCCGCCGTTGACGACGGCGACCTCGACCGTGTTCGTCCCGCTTCGCACGCGGGCGGTCACGTCCATCGCCACGGCATGGTGGAAGTTGTCACCCTCACCGGTCTTCCGCCCGTTGACGAAGGCGGTGAAGGAGTTGTCGGCGGACATCGTCAGCCAGGCCGCGGTGACGGACTCGCCCTCCGCGACGACAAACGTGCGGCGGAACCGGCGCGTGCACGTCGGCGCGGTCATGGCGTTGCCGTCGGCGGACCAGATCCACTGCGCCTCCGCGCCCGGCAACCGCTTCACCACCGGAGCGGCTTGCGGCGTCGGAATCGTTCGCGGTGTCGCGACGAGCAGCCCGCGGCCGATTCGCCGGTTCGTCGGAGCGGCGATGTCCGCCGCGCCCCACATCGCGTCGGCAAGGCGGCGCACGTCGTCGTCGCAGGCGGGATGGCCGGAAAGGCTCGGCGACTGGAGCGGGCGCGGGCCCATGACGGTGGCGCCGTCCTCGACGAGCGATTTGACCTTCGCCAGCAGGGCGGGCGTCATCGATTCCGTCTCCGGGAGGACGAGGATCGAGTACTCCGCGCCACCGGCGAAGACGATCCGTCCATCGCGGACCTTCGCGCGGGCGAGCAGGGTCGACGGATCGCAGCCGTCGAAGGCGTGGCCGCGCTTGTCCGGCATCCAGTCGTCGCCGGCCAGGGCGTCGGCGGGCGGGCGGAAAACATGCGGTGCGCCTTCGGGGGCGAGGTAAAGGATGTCGGCCACCGGCGTACCGCGGCTGAGCAGGTGCTGGCAGCGCGCGATGTAGCGGTGATAGGCGAGGGACATTTCCCACCACGGCTGCGTGCGCTGCCAGTGGACGCCGTAGGGGCCCATCGCCATGCCGGGCCAGCGGTCGAGCCACGGCTGGTGCTGGAAGGTGTGGAAGATGATCCGATTGATCCCGATGCAGAAGGCCCAGTCGGTCTGCGCCTTCATCGTGCCCGGGTGCAGGCGCCAGTCCTCGCCCGGTGCGGCGGTGAAGGCCTCGGCGGCGACGATGGGGCGGCCCATCGTGTGTGCGATGGAGGCGGCCTCGATGCAGCTGTAGGCGGACTTGAAGCCGTGGTCGCGCGACCAGAACTCGCACTGCGGGATGTCCGCCCCGGCGCCGAGGAAGAGGTCGGCGCAGGGGTTCATGTCATAGGGTTCGATCGAGAACTTCAGTCCATGCCGCCGCGCGAGCGCCTGCAGCACGCCGGTGTGGTTCTCCGCGACGAGTTCCTGCGCCGTCTGCCGGAGGTCCCACAGGAACCGCTCGGTGATCTCCGGGCTGTCGACTATGCGGCCGGCAAGGGCGGGAAGGAAGCGCAGCGGGTCGTAGCCGCGCCGCCGGCGGAAGTCGTCGCGGAAGGACTCCGACCAGTTTTGCGAACTCATCTCCCAGCTGTCGAAATGCAGCGTGGTGAGACCGGCGCCGGGCGTGCGCCGCGCGCCGATGCCGTCGAGAAGGGTCTGCGTGAAGGTCTGGAAATGGGCCTCGATGGCCTCGCGGTTGAACTTGTCCGTCTCCAGGCCGAGGCCGGGTTTCGGCGCCGGCCGAGTGGTCTGTCCCGTGAGGGTCCGGCCGAAGCGGAGGATGGTCCACGATCCCGCCGGCACGTTCCACGCGAGACGGCCATCCGGCGCGAGATGCTTCGTGAGGTCGACCATGCCCTCCCGGGCGATGCACTGGGCGGCGGGGATGTCGGCTGCGGCGGCGGGATCCGGAAGGTAGGCCTTCACGCCGGGCTGGGAGGAGAAAGGTGCGCGGTGATAGAGGGCCTTCTCGTCGGCGTCGGCGATCCGCGCATCGCCCTCCGGTGCGGGGAACGCGAGCACGGCCACATCGCGGTAGAAGTCCTGCCACAGCGTCTTGAGCTCCGGCGTCAGCGTCCGCTCGCCGAAGAACGGTGTGCGCGGCGCAGGACGCGGGAGCACGGCATCGAGTTTCGCGGGGCCGGCGACGTTCGTTGCGGCGGCGACCAGATGCTGCATCGACTGCTCCGGCTTCACCCAGGGGCCTCCGCTGCCGCACCAACCGGGGCCCGTGCCGACGGCGAACTCGAGACCGAGGCGCTCGGTTTCCTTCGCCGCGTGGCGGAAGAGTTCGCGCCACTCCAGGCTCATGAACTCGACCGGTCCGCGCGGTACGCCGACGTTCACCTCGAGAAACAGCGCCCCGCCGATCCCGGCGCGCTTCATCGCCTCCAGATCCGCGGTCATGCCCTCGCGCGTGAGGTTGCCGTCCATGAAGTACCAGTAGACCCACGGCCGCGCCGCGTCCGGCGGCGTGCGGAAGGCCTCGGCGAGCGAGGGCGCGGGCGCGGCGGGTGACTCCGCGGCGGTTGCGAGGCCGGCGGCGGAGAGGAGGAGATGGAGGATGCGGTGCCCGATGCGAATTGGGTTCATGCCGGAATCATGCCGCGGGGCCGGCCTGGAAGACAAGACCGGGCTTGAAGGCTGGTTTTGTCTCCCCACCGGGACAAGCCCGGTGGGACCGAGCCCGCAACCGGGTTTCCCTTCACGAAGCGAGCCTGGTGGAACCGAGCTCGCAACCGAACTCCGGCTCACGGCGCATGCCCGGTGGGAACGCACCACTCTGACGTGGTGGTGCGAGATGCCCCTGCCGGAGGTTGGCGGGGCCGGGCTCTTGTGCCAGAATCCGGCCATGGCATGGCGGATGGCAAAGAGCGTGGTGCGCGGGTGGATCGACAACCGCGTGAAGGGACGGGTCACGGGCGAGATCGTGCTGCTGGGGCGCGGGGACCCCGTGCGGCTCGATCTCGAGGGCGACGCGAATCCCGACGTGGCGGGCTGTCGCATCGAGTTCACGAACCCGAAGCCCGTGGAGGGCGACCCGACCGATCTGTACGTGCAACAGGACGGCGTGCCGGGCGACATCACCTGCTCGCGGAAATGCCGCGTTCCGGATGTGCCGATCGAGGAGTTCATCCGGCATCGCGGCGACCCGCTCCCCACCCACTGGGCCAACACCCTGTACATCGAGTGGTTCAGCGAGCGGAACGGGCGCGTGGTGATCGAGACGGTCGACTTCTCCGTGACCATCTCCGAGCATGCCTGGGCCATGACGGAGGAGGAATCGCTGCGGCATGCCGAGGCGGTGCAGGAGGCCATGCTGGAATGGATGGACCGGCTGCACGGCGCCATCGGGGGGGATGACGACGAAGACGCGGATTCGGATGGGGATGAAGATGCGCCGGCGCCCGCCGGTGAAGTGCCCATGGATGAGTTCGCATGGGAGAAGTTCCTGAAGGAGTCCGATCTCCGGGGCGAGAAGTACGGCGAACTCATGGACAGGTACAAGGACCATCCCGACCGCGAGCGGCTCGTGGCGCGCGAGATGGGATGGGAGCACCTCGAAGATCTTCTCGAGGCCGACCAGCGCGGCCTGCTGCCGAAGTCCGACGAGATCGAAGAGGACGAATACGAGCCGCGCGAGCCCGATCCCACCCTGGAGGGGATCGACTGGGTCCGCGACGAGGATGGCGACATCACGCATCCCCTTTCGCTGCGCGCCCGCAATCTCGCGATGCGGCTCTGGCATACGTGCGAGGAACAGGGGCTCGTCGAGGGCGGGCTTGAGCCGGATCCCGAACGGCAGCGCTGCCAGGACGTGGAGGATCTGGTCTTCCAGACGCAGGCGCTCGGCGCGAAGCTCGCCGGGGCGCTTTGCTCACTGGCCGACGGGCTCAGTCCGGGCGGCGGCTTCATCGTCGCCTACCTGAAACGCGCGATGCGGTTCCTCAACGACGCCCTCGCGGCGGAACTGAAGGTCCGCGCGGCGGCGCGGCTCCCCGAAGACATCCAGGATTCGATCCGGACCGAGCTGTTCGCGATCCGCGACGGCATGCTCGCGCTCATGGAGCGTTTCCGCGCGGAACCGTGAGCGAACCTCAGCGTGGCTCGCTGAGGTGGACGAAGATCCCCTTCTTGTTCGCTACGATGACGTCGGGACGGCCGTCGCCGTTGAGGTCGGCCGCGGCGACCTGCGTGCCCACGCCGGAGTTGTCGTCGATCAGGTGGGGGATAAACGTCGCGCCCCCCTTGCCGTCGCGCTTCGTCTCCAGCCAGAAGACGACGGCGGGGGCGTCGGGCTCCTTGTCGCCCTTCGGACCATGCGCCCAGACCCGCTTGCCGGTGAGGATGTCCTTCACACCGTCGCCATTCATGTCGACCAACTCGAACGCGTGAAGCTGGCTCGGACGGAAGTCGGCGGTCGCGAGATCGGGCGTCGGGGTGAGGATCGTGTTCTTCTGCCATTCCACCGTGCCGTCGGCCTTCCGGACCTGCCGCCACCAGACGAGCCCGTAGTGGTGGCAGTGCCAGGCGGTGATGACATCCGCCACCTTGTCGCCGTCGACGTCGCCGACGAGGATCTGCGCCGCGGCCTCGGAGAAGCTCTGCGCGTGGAATGGCCAGGGCTGGTCGGGCTTCGCCTCGGCCGGCTGCTCCCACCAGCCGATGGCCTCGACCAGATCGGTGCGGCCGTCGCCGTTGATGTCGCCGAAGCCGGCGCCGTGGGTGAACTTGAAGTAGCGCTTGTCCTTGTTCGACACCGCGCGGAACGGCCAGGGCTCGGTGGCCTTCGCCGGCTCCGCCCCCGCGAATCCGTAGAAACCGTCGCCGCAGAAGATCAGCTCCGGCCGGCCGTCGCCGGTGACGTCGCCCCACACCGGCGACTCGTTGCCGATCGGCGTGAACACGACGTGCTTCGTCCATGCATCGCCCTTGCCGGCCGGGTTCCGGTACCAGTAGCCCTCGATGCCGGGGAAGGGAACGCAGAAGATGTCGCACCAGCCGTCGCCGTCGAAGTCGCCGGTGTAGGTCAGGAAGTTGTCCGAGTATCCCTTCGGATCGAACGCCTTCGCCGGCCGGTACTCGCGGCGGGTCTTGAACTCCGGTCCCTCGAACCAGAACGGGCCGGCGACGATGTCCGGCTTGCCGTCGTGGTTGAAGTCGCCGTGGTACGCACCTTCGGCGAAGAACTCCTCGGAGAGACGCAGGGTCTTGTAGGCATCGCGCGCGGGCATCGTCGCGGGCACGACGGGCGGCGCCAGCGCCTGTGCCCGGCGGACCGTCCCGGGGGCCTTGCATGCGGTGGCCACCTTGGCGGCGGCATCCACGGCGACCGGCCGGCTCCCGGCCACCACTTTCTCTGCGATGCCGACGGCGGCGAGGCCGGCGTCTTCGACGATCGCGGCGTCGGAGAGGGCGGTGACGGCCAGTGCGAGAGCTGCGGGCGTGTGGATTGCGCCGACGAGCCCGAGCGCCTGCTTCTTCTCGTCCGGCCGCGTGGCGACCTCCATCGCCTTCCGCAGCAGGTCGAGGCGCTTCGCGGCGTCGGGTTCGCGGCCGGCGAGGTCGATCGCCCCGCGTGCGGCAAGGACCTTCACGGCGGGATCGTCGGCCGCGCGCGCGCAGTCAAGGAGCGCCGCGGCGGCGGATGCATCGGGCCAGCGGGCGAGCGTCCGGACGCCCTCCGCGGCGAGCGCGGCGTTGTCGGATGCCGCCGCCGCCTTCGCGGCGTCGAGGGCCGAGGCGGTTCCCAGGCCCGGGAGGAGGACGAGCATCGGCGCGCGGCCCGCGGGATCGAGGGCGGCGATGGCATCCAGCACCGACTTCGCGGCGGCGGCCTTGTCCGGCGCGGCCTGGCCCACGGCCTGCAGCGCCTGGAGCACGGCGGTGCGGCGTCCGGCGTCCGTCGTCTTCGCCGCGAGATCGAGCAGCGGGGCGAGCGACGAGGGTACGGCCAGGGTGCGGAGCGATTTCAAGGCAGCCGTGCGGACCGCGTCGTCATCCGAGGCCGCGTGGCGGACCAGCACATCCACCGCCTCCCTGTCGCCACGGGCGCCCAGCGCGGCCAGCAGCTCCGCCTTCACCGCGGGCGCCGCGGCATCGATCTGCGCGATCAAGGCCTCGCGTACGCCGGGCCCATGGATGCGGGCGAGCGCCTCGCGCGCGGCATCGCGGTCCGCGGGTTCACCGCCGGCGGCCGCGCCAGCAAGGACAGCCACGGCGGCCGGATCCTTCACGCTGGCCAGCGCGGCCCATGCCGCGCGCTTCACGAGGGCGTGGGGGCTTGCGGTGGCCCTGCGGACCGTCGCCGCCGCGTCGCCGCCGAGCCGCACGTGGGCGTCCATCGCGGCGAGCTGCGCCTCGGCCGGCAGCGCGTCCCACCGCGCAAGGACCGCCTGCACCAGGGGAAGGTCGGCCGACTCGCGCAGCCAGCCGATGGCGGCCACCTGAAGCGGGCGGTCGCTGCCGGTAAGCGCTTCGGACACCATGCGCGTGCGCTCCGCGGCATCCGCGGCGACGACGAGGTGCCAGGCGGCGGCACGCAGGTGCGGCGAGGTTCCAGCGTCGAGCAGGCTGCGTCCGGCGGCCGCCGCCCCGGCGGCATCGCCGGAGGCCAGCCGGTGCTCCGCGCATTGCAGCAACGATTCGCGGAGGACGGGGCGGACCGGTTCCGGCACGGCGTCCCGGGCGGCGGAAAGGGCGGCCAAAGCCTCCGGACTACCGATGCGCCCCAGCGAGGCTGCGACGGCGGAGGCCGTGAAGGGGTCGGCGTCGCGCAGCAGCGGGGCGATCGACGCGACGGCGGCGGCATCGCGCCGCCTGCCGAGCGAATCGATTACACCGACGCGGGCGAGACCGGCGGTCCTGCCCAGTGCCTCGCGCAGCGCCGCGCCGGCCTCGGGTGCGGGCATCGATTCGAGCGCATTCCTCGCCGCGTGCGAGGTGCGCTCGTCCGCCAGCAGGGCCGCCAACGCGGGGACCGATGCGGCCGAGCCGGTGATCTTGAGCCGGGTGCAGGCGTCGCATTTTGCGGCCGGTGGGGCGTCGGACTTCAGGATCGCGACCAGATCCTGCTCCTCGTCCGCGCGGACCAGCGGGGCCGCCAGCAGCGCGGCGAGCGCGAGGAGGAGAAGGGTGCGTCCCTTTGCGGCCTTGCGCGATTCGCGACTGCGGTCCGTGTCCATCGTCTGTTCGTTCATGACTCGCCCTCGGTTTCCTTGCTGCGCTTCCCTGCGATCGTTGATGCGGGCCGGCCGTCAGGCCCTCCAGGGCGGCCGTGCCGCACGGGACAGAAGCCGGTTGGCCGTATCGTCGCCGATGAAGACCTCGCGGACGGGATCCCACTTCAGCGACCGCCCGAGCCGGTACGACAGGCCCACCAGATGCCCCAGCGACGCCGACCGGTGTCCGATCTCCTCGTGCGAACTTGGCCGCGCCCGCGTCCGGATGCATTCCACCCAGTTATCGTGATGGTTGTTCGCGTGCGTCTCCCCGCGCGCGGCGATCGCCATCTCCTCGAAGAGGCTTTCCGGCGCCCCCTCGATGGGGCCGCTGCCGCCGCCGGACATGCTGGTGAGCCAGCCGCGTTCGCCGACGAAGACGCCGCCGAAATTTCCCTCGAGCCGTGCCGATGCGGGAACGGCCTTGTAGACGCTCTTCACGAGGCCCCAGTGGTCGACGTGGTGCAGGAGCGTGCCGTTCGCGTACCGGCAGGTGAGCGTGGGGAACTCGCCGGTGGATGGATGGACAATGTCCACCGGCCCGCCGGTCTCGACGCCGAGCGCGTACTGGATGACGTCCGCCGCATGCGAATGGTAGCCGGTCACCGCGCCCGCGCCGAACGCGTCGCAGAAGACCCACGGCACGACGCCCGGCGGCGGGTTGCGGTGATAGGCCGCGTTGTACGGGCGCCACGCCGCGGGACCGACCCAGCGATCCCAGTCCAGCCCGGCCGGCACGGGGTCCTCCGGAAGGTGCGGGTCCTGCGGAACGTAGTCGGGTTTGCCGCCGGGAACGTGCACCTTCGCCCAGATCGTGAAGGCCGATTTCACCTTGCCGATCCCGCCCGCGCGGACGAACTCGCACACGCGGCGGATGCGCGCAATGGAGCGGTACTGCGTGCCGGTCTGGAACACGCGGCCGTGACGGCGCACGGTCTCGACGAGCCGGCGGCTCTCGTCGACCGTCAGCGAGACGGGCTTCTCGCAGTAGATGTCCTTGCCCGCCCGCGCCGCCTCCATCGCCAGGGGCGAGTGCCAGTGGTCCGGGGTGACGATCACCACGGCATCGATGTCGGGCCGGGCCAGGATCTCGCGGTAGTCGGTGCAGGCCGCGCAGCCGCGGTACGTGCCGCTCGCGCGTTGCGCGGCGTAGGCGGCTTCCACCGCGGCCTTCGCGGCGTCGCGGCGTTCGGCGTCCACGTCGCAGACGGCAAGAAGCTGCACGTCCGCGCGCCCCGTGAGAACCGCGAGATGACCACGGCCCATGACGCCGATGCCGATCAACCCCACGCCGATCCGGTTGCCCGGCGCCGTCGCGCCGTCCGCGCCGAGGACCGACGCGGGCACGATCCACGGCGCCGCGACCGCCCCCGATGCCGTCGCCGCGCGCCCGAGGAAGCCCCGGCGGGTCAGCCGATGCGGAAGCGGCGGCCTCACGGCGCCTTCCCCTCCGCGATCTGAAGGCCCAGCGTGTTGACGAACTCGACGCATCGCGCGATGTCGGGCAGCGATTCGAGCCAGTTGTAGGAGTACTCGAGGCCGATCATCGTCGGGCGCACGCCCAGCTTGTGCATTTCGCGAAGGAACTCCGCGGTCCGTCCGGCGCCCGTGCCCCACGGCACGTCGTGGCCCTGCGGCGTGAGTTCGTGGAGATCGTGCATCTGGACGGTGAGGAGGCGGTCCTTCAACGTCCGCAGGCCCTCGATCGGATCGATGCCCGAGCGCATCCAGTAGCCGAGGTCGGCGCAGGCGCCGATCCGCCGCGTGCGGCCCTCGCAGACCTTGAGCAGCAGTTCGGGTCTCCAGTAGTTCGGTGATGTCTTCTGGTCATGATGGTGGATCGCGACGTTGATTCCGTACTCGTCGCAGAAGCGAGCGATGGTGTCGAGGGCCTCCGGCTTCGGTTCGGACATGAAGGTCTCGATGCCGATCTTCCGCCCGAACTCGAACACGCGCCGGCAGCCCGCCTCGTCGCCGGGGATGTCGCCGATGTAGTAGGTCAGCAGCCGCACGCCCTCGTCGTCCAGCTTCATCCGGATCGCGAGAAGCTCGTCGTCGGACAGGTTAGGGTCGAAATTCTTCGGGATCTCCTTGCTCACCTTCTGGAAGCACAGGCCGCCCATGAACGGCAAGCCAAGTTTCGAGGTCTTTTCGATCGCCTCGGCCATGGTGAACTTGTGGAACGTGTAGGCCTCGATGCCGAGCCGCCAGCCGAGCGCCTCCTGCGCGCGCAGGGCGGGCGTGAGGCGCGCGGTGGGCACGGTGGGGCAGGGGAGGTCGCCGAGAGCGAACTGCGCGGCGCCGAGGTAGAACTTCAGCAGCGTCGGGTCCCAGAATGCGTCGGGATGGTGCGCAATGGAACTGTAGAACACGCGCCCGCGGCCGTAATTCCGCACCCAGGCGACGGCGTAGTCGTTGTCCTTGCGGAACGCCTTCAGCGGAGCACTCTGGAGCGCCTCCATCGCCGCGTTGTCGAGGCTCATGAGAGCGCGCACGCGGTTCCGGGAGAACGGATCGCCGAAGCGGAAGAACTCGCTGCGGTGCTGGAATCCCTTCCCGCCGAACGGCCGGTTGAGCGGGTGGTCCGGGTCGTCGAGCTTGAGGACGGCCAATTCCTCCCCGTTGCCCGGCATGTGCGCCGCGCCGCGGGCGCCGAGCATGCGGCCGAACTCCGGCCAGTCCTCGACCGCGCCGGGCCAGCGCGTGAACGCGACGGACGTGCCGTGGACGCCCATCAGTCCGCCGCCGGCGTGCACGAACTCCGCCAGGCTCCGCCGCAACGCCGGGTCCTCGAAGAGATTCCCCACCGTGTTGTTGAAGAAGACGGCGTCGAAGCCCTTCAGGCTCTCCGGCGCAAACACGGCCGGATCGCGGCTGACCACGGTCTCGAACGCGCCGGTCTTCCGTCCCATCCGCTCGAATGCCGCGTTGGCGTGGGCCGCGGACCGGTGGCCGCCGTAGTTGACGTTGAGGTCGAAGATCAGCAACCGACGCAGCTTCAGCGGCCGGGCGGGCGCCTCGGACGGCAGGGCGGCCTCGATCTTCTGCAGTTCGGCGTCCGGGACAGTCCCCTGTGCGCGGGCGGGCGCGGGACCGGGCGACCACGGGGCCAGCAGGGCGGCGGCGACGGCCGTCCCGGCGGCGCGGCGAAAGAGGCGGAAGTCCGGTTGCGTTCGTGTGTTCATGGGGCTCGGTTCCTTTTCGGAAATCTCAGGACATTCGGATCAGGTTCTCCACGGCGGTCGCGGGCTGTAGGCGAGAAGGCGGTTGGACGTTCCGTTTCGCGCGTCGTCGTCAGGACGTCGGACAATACGGCCAGGACCCGGTGGTCTTTGTCCCGACCGAGGGCCTTCTTGCTGGCGATGATCCGGTCGAGTCGAAGGACCGGGAGCTTGAAGCGGCCCATCGGTACGCGGATGACGTGGCCCCGTTCCTCGTCGAAGGATCCAAGGCCGTGCATGTGAACGACGATATCGAACAGGTTCAGGCCCGCGCCTGCAAACATCGGAGGGTTGGTCAGGACCGGAGGGATGTACGTGCCGCGGACTTTTTGAAGCGCCTTGGCGATCCCTGGATCCTGAAGGTCCCGGAACCAGAGATCGACGTCCTGCGTGACCACGGGGGCGCCCTGCAGGGCGGCTGCAGACAGGCCCACGACCATGAAGGCAACCTTCCGGCGCAGCAGTTCCCTAAGGAACTCCTGTTCCTGTTCATCGAAGATCGGGCGATCCGGCACGGCGCAGGGCCCTCCTCATGCGTGTGATGGGC
>CAYRFK010000032.1:0-32317 GCA_964423465.1 uncultured Verrucomicrobiota bacterium
CGGCGACGGTGAAGGCCGAGGTGGTCCCGGAGGGCGTGTCATTGACCGGCGTGATCGTGATCGTGACCGTCGTCGCGCCCGAAGTCGCCAGCCCGTCGTTCGCGGTGAACGTAAAGCTGTCGGCTCCCACGAACCCGGCGGTCGGCTGGCGTGCCGCCGTGTAGGTGAAGGTCCCGTTCGCGTTGAACGTCAGCGTGCCGTGCGCGGGCCCGGTCCCGAGCGCGAACGTCAGCGCGTCGCCGTCGACATCCGTCCCGGCGACCGATCCGTTGTGGGCCGCGCCCTCAGCCACGGTGAAGGCCGAGGCAGTGCCCGTGGGCGCGTCATTGGCCGGGGTGATGGTGATCGTAACGGTCGCGGACAGGGAATCGTCGCGGGTGTCATTGGCCTTGAACGTGAAGCTGTCGGTGGCGACGAAGCCTGCGGTCGGCTGGCGGTGCGGCGTGTAGCTGAAGGTGCCGTTCGCGTTGAAGGTCAGCGTGCCACGGGCGGCCCCGGTGACGACGGCATAGTTGAGGGGATGCCCTTCCGGATCGGTGGCGGAGACGGAGCCGGCTGCGGCGGCGCCTTCCGTGGCGGTGAGCGTTCCATCGGAGGCGACGGGGGCGCGGTTGACGAAGACGACCGCATCGTCGATCCGAACGGAGCTGGCGGCGCCGCCGAATCCGATCAGGTCGGCGGAGAGCGTCAGGGTCGTCCCGGCCGCAACGCCGGAGATGTCCACGAGGAAGGTCCGCGACGTCGCATAGGAGACCGTGTCGCCGGACGCCGCGCCGGCGAGCAGCATCCGGACGCCCATGCGCGTGGTGCCGTCGGCCTGCACGTTCAGCAGGGCGTCGGTCCGCGTCAGGGCGGAGAGCGGCGCCACAGCGCCGGAACCCGTCAGCGCGATTTCGAACGCGTCGCCCGGGTTCCGCTGGTTGCCCTGCAGATCCAGCGAAGTCACCGTGATCTCGATCGTCAACGCGTTCACGGGCACGACGAAGCTCTGCCGGAACCGCGCCTGGCCGGTGGGGCTCTCCGTGAGCACGCCCTGGCCGGACACCACGCGTGCGAGACCCCGCGTCGCCCAACCGAAGGCCGCATCGAGCGGATCGGACACGCCGAAGGCGCCATTGACGATCGCGCCCGTGGCGCCGCCCAGGGCCGGCGCGCCGGACACGACGTATGGCAGAGCGGTGACGGCGATGCGCGACGCGGCGGGGCTTCCCGCGTACCGGACTGTCTGCGGAACGGCAGTCGGGCGCACGGGCAGAAGGGCGACGGCCGGGGCCTCCGGCTCCGGGAGGATGACCGTCCATCGGGACTCGCCCAAGGCGGCCGACACGATCGCGGCCTCCCGGGCGGTCAGGAGCCGCCGGGTTGACGTCGGAAGCATCGGCGCCATCAGGCTGTGGGGCGATGCGTTCGGGTCGAGATGCTCGCCGTCGCCGGAGAGCCGCTCGACGAAGCCGTCGCCGACGAACAGCAGGCTGCCATCGATGCCCGTGGCAACGCGGCCCGCGTAGCTTTCGTGCGCGAGGTTGAAGCCCGCCAGGTGGCCGACCTCGTGGAGCACGACGGTCCACAGGTCGTAGCGGCCGGCGGCCGGGGATCCGGAGCCCGCGAGCAGGATGCCGTCCACGCCCACGGTGAACTCGCTGTCGTCCTCCGGCGTCGCATCGACGAACCACCCCCGGCCGCCGGCCGACCGATCAATATGGAGGACGCCGTCCAGCAGGGCGCCGGTGTCATCGAATCTTCCGGACGCCGACGCAATGCGCCCACCGCCCAGATCGCCCAGGACCACCGTCAGGTTCCCCCACCCCGCCCGGCCGGCAACCGACGCCCACAGGCCTGCTGCCCGTGCGGCCATTTCGGTGGCAGCGACCTGCAGGTCATCCCCGGAAACGGCCGGTCCCGGAGGCGGCCCCTGCAGGGACTCAACCGACGTGCGCAGGGGTGCGGAACCGCCCTGGGCCAGGATGCCGATGGAGTAGCCGGTACTGAACCCGGCTTCGGTCAGGGACTGGACATAGACCAGGTATTCGCCTGCGGGCAGGTTGTTGACGGAAATCCCCGCCGTGCCGGTGATGCCTTCCACGGAGACCCATGTCTTCCGCGAGGCGGCGTCGACCAGCGTGAGCCGGAGCGACGATTCCGCCGCCGCATAGGTCACCCGCACGTAATCGAGATCGCCGCCGAGGACCGTGGTGGCGAAGCGGAAGACGTCGACATCCCCGCGGTGCAGGGTCCGGCCCGCCACGGTTGCGGTTCCGCCGGGAAGTGCCACGACGGTTGCACTCGCCGCGCCGTTATTGGGTTCTCCGGCGTCGGGGGACGGATATACGATGGCGCGAATCGCGGAGGTGTTGTCGGATTCGGCCGGCTCGGCGATGACGCCGTCGACGTCGGCGAAGGGGCCGATGTACCAGAAGCCCGGCGCAAGGGCTGAGACGTCCAGCACGCGACCGCTGTCGGTGTGGATGGCGCCGACGGCGAGTCCCCCGGGAACGGCGAAGGCTGCGCCCAGCGGGGTGTCGACCAGCGGATCGATGGTCCGGTCGGCCGAGGCGTAATACCGCACGTTGAAGGCCCCGGCCGCGACCGTCCCGTTGTTAAGGATGCCGGACGTGACCGTGATGCTGCCCGCTTCGACGAACGATCCCGTCGTGATCACCCCGGTGACAGCCAGGTTGGCGCCGGAGGGATCAGGGGTCTGGAACGTCAACGCGCAGGCGACAGAGGCATCGGTGTTGCTGTAGACCAGGAGTTGATACCGGCCGGCCGCCAGGCCCAACAGTGAAATCACCTGCGTTCCCGCAACGGGACTGGTGGCCTCCGCGACGGGGCTCCAGCGCTCGTCGTACAGGCGGAGCCCGATATCGGCCGAGGGATCGACGACGATGGCGATCGCGGCGCCCGCCGTCCCCGGACCTGCGAGCCGGAAGATATAGCCGTCGAGATCCGTGACGCCGTGCAACGTGCGGCCGGCGACGGAGAGCGTCGCGCGGACCGTTCCAAGGTCGATGGTTCCGTTGAGGCTCTCGTCGAACTCGCGGGTGTCGAACGTCGCGACGAGCACCGCCGCCTGCTCACCGACGTTGTCGGCTTCGTTCAGCTCGGCCACCGTCAGACCGGCGTCGACCGTCACCCGGACCAAGACCACTCCGCCGGCAAGGACCGGAATGGTGACGGGGGTCGAAACCGACAGCCGCGCGCCCGCACCGAGTGTGCCGACCCGGACAGGTGCCGCGAGATCCGACCATGCGCCGCCCGCGAACAACTGGAACCGGACGTCGAAATCGCGAGCGGCGGACGCGCCGTAGTTGAGGATCTCCGCCACCAGCGACTGCCGCGTGTCGCCGGCGAGCAGGTCGGCGGGCGTCAGCACGGATTCGACGGCAAGCTCGGGGGCGGTGCGGATCGCACTCGCGATGGACAGGTCGTACCCAAACGCCCCGGCCCCGCCGGCATGCACCGCCATGTAGTAGGCCCCGGCCGGCCGGCCTTCAAGGAGGATGACAGCGGTCCCGTCCACCGCGTTGGAAATGGCGGCATCGAGCCAGACGCCCTGTGCGTCGTACAGGTCCATGCCGATTGTACCGGTGGCCTCCGATCGGGTCGCGGTCAGGAAGTCGGACGCCGTGCCGGTTTCCGGGAGGCGCACGAGGAACCAGTCGTAGTCGTCGGTGTGCGCGAGATTCAGCCCGGTGAGCGTCCGGCCGGCGACCATGCCGCCCAGGTCGGAGGCCGACGCAAGGTCCCCGTTGAACTCGTACGCGTCGGGCGCGAGCCATATCTGGATGCCGTGGACGGCCATCTGGTCGTCGTAGGATGCGTCGATCGCGGACTGCCGGCGGTCGACGATGAAGGCCAGGCTGAGATCGCCGGCGACGGCGACGGGGAGCGTGACGGCATACGTCTGCGTCCATGTCTGCCCGGCTGCCAGCGACGGAATGGCGAAGGCCGGGATGAGATGGGCATCCGTGAGATCGATGACGGGGTTGCGACTCCACAGCAAGACGCCCTCCACCGGGGCCGAGGCTGCCGTGCCAGTATTGACGACCCGCACAGTCACGTCGAACCACTGGCCGGCGGTGGCCCGTTCGGACGCCGCGGTGATCTCGGCGACCAGGGCCGGACCGGTCACGGCGGGGGCCTGAATGCCAAGGCTGTAGCCGACGCCCAAGGGCTCGGCGCCTTCGACGAGAAGCAT
Organism: uncultured Verrucomicrobiota bacterium; assembly: GCA_964423465.1. Taxonomy (GTDB): domain Bacteria; phylum Verrucomicrobiota; class Kiritimatiellia; order PWTM01; family PWTM01; genus VGWF01. Next base: position 4,199 of record CAYRFK010000032.1, read on the forward strand.
ATAGCGGCCGGCGGCGAGACCTTCCAAACCGATATCAAGCGCGGCCGTGCCCGCTGCGTGAGCGCTTCCGGCAATCATGACGCCTCTGGAATCGAACAGCCAGAGACTCGCATCGGGATCGAGGACGTCGAACGTGGCCGTGATGCCGTCCGCCGGGCCGGCGGTGTCGAGCAGCCGGAACGCGTAGGTGTCCAGATCCGTGGCATCCGTCAGCGTGAGGGCCGCCCACGTCCGCGCCCCGTGCACGGCGCCCAGATCGGTGGCGCTGGCGAAGGCCTCGTTGGGCTCGAAGGCGTCGGGCAGGAGGTCGGCGCCGTCGTCGGAGGGGAAGACCTTGTAGGTGCTCCGGTCCAGCAGGTTGCCGGCCTCGAAGATCGTCGCCTTCCAGAGTTCCTTCTCCAGGATCTCCCACAACGCGGTGGCCTTGGCTTCGCCTTTCAGCTTCATCGGGAACGTGAGCGCCCACGGCGAACCGTCCGCAACTTCGATCTTGGCGGAGAGTTCGGCGCTGAGCGTTCCCTTGATGCCGGCCACGCCGCGGAGCGTCGTTCCCGTCAGGGTCCCGCTCAGCTTGCCGGTGATCTCGGTCGTAAAGGACTTGGCCGTGAAGCTCAGGGCGCTGTTGACCGCGCCAATGCCGATGCTCGAGGACACGCCCAAGGTGAGGGATGCCGAGGCCTCGCCGTAGAGTTGGGCCCACGGTCCTATCGCCCCGAGCATGCGCTTGGGGTACTTCATTCCCGCGAGCGGAAGCTCGAACGAGAACTTGGCCTGCAGCTTGCCCTTCGCCAGGTCCAAATCCTTGCCGATGGCGAATTTCTCGTACTCCATGTCGACCGACAACGCAGGCTTGCCGACGCCACTCGTGCTGTAGCTCGGCACGGACTGCTGGGCGATCAGGGCCTTGAACACCGCCGAGTCCTGCGCCTTGCGGTAGGCGGACGGCCCGGCGATGAAGCTGGCGAACTCCTTCAGGTTCAGCGAGGCACCCAGGAGCTTCTCGTATTCCGATTCGGCGGACTTGACGGGGTTGAGGAAGGTCTGCAGCAGGTGGATGGGCAGGCTGAAGCGGGGGATGGGCGTGCCGAAGAACACCCCCTTGAAGGCGGGCCCGATCCAGTAGTTGTCGGCCTTGCCGGCCAGGTCGAACCGGAACCCGATGTAGGTGCCCATCGAGACGGCGAGTTCGCGGCCGCCCAGGAGGTCGGTGATGCGGCTCTTGTCGAGCATGATGCTGCCGCTCTCAAGCAGCCAGTCCGTCCGCTCCATCCAGTAGCCGCCGTCCGCCCAGGAGGCCCCGACTTCCGTCGCGGGCACCGCCTTGAACTTGGCGGGGTTGATCCAGTCGGGCATGGCCAGCGACTGGATCGTGAACTCGCCCTGCGTGACCACGCTTGTCGCGCCGTGGGCCACGTAGGCCAGGATGCTCCCGTCCGCATGGGCCCCCATGTCGAGTTCGAACTTGTAGACCCCCGTCGCGGTCTGCCGCACGGGGATGACCACGCCGTTCACCGTGACATCCACCCTGGTCACCCGCGGCGCGTCGAGCCGGGCCAGGCGGAGCGTGAACACGTTGGTCAGCTTCACGTCCTGCAGGTAGCGGCCGAAGATCAGCTCGTCCGGGTTCCCGTCCCACACCGCCGTCAGGGTGCCGATCTGGCGCTTGGTGGAGGCGTCGTTGTTGTTCCGAAGGGTCTCGGAGGCCAGCGGCTCGAAGTGGACGATCCACCAGATGGTCGACGAGGCGGGGAGCTCGTTCTTGAGCGTGAACACCTGCTCGTAGACCCCCACGGCCAGCTTGTCGGCGCGCAGGTACCACGTCTGCTCCACCAAGGGCGCGAGGCTGGACGCAAGGGTCTTGTTGTCGCTCCGGTAGAGCCGGACCGCAACCTGATCGCCGGCCTTCACGAAGTCGCCGGAGACCGAATAGTGCACGAGCAGGCGCGCAGGCGTTCCGGCAGATGGGTCGGCCTCGATGTACTCCACCGACAGCACCTGAATGTCCGCGGGCGCCGTCGGGCTGGACGCCACGCCGGACGGCAGGTTGAACCCCTGGAGCACGCCGCACTCCAGCGTCTCGCCGGTCTTCTCGGCGAACCGGTTGACCGACTCGGCGATCTTCTTCCCGCTGTCCGTCGCGGCGTACTGCTTCTCGGAGACGCGGATCAGATCCTGGATGTCGAACCAGTGGACTTCGTCCGACCCCTTGAACGTGACATAGAGCGTGGTGTTGTAGGAGTCGACGGAGATCTCATCCGGCCAGCCGTACGGCATCTCCTTCGTCACGGCCAGAAGCGTCGCCTTCGCCGGATCGAGCGGATCGCGGACAACCCCGACGTTCCCGCCGTGGCCGAGCCATGGGTCGCGGTCGAAATGGTTGTCGCCGTTGAACGTGTTGTTGCCCACGACGAAGGCGTACTTGAAGTCCTGCGTGAAGACCACCGACTCGGCGTTGTTGATGTCGATGTAGTGCGCCGAATCCCAGGGTGTGCCGGTCGTGATGATGATCGTCTGTTCGGCGTAGTAGGCGGCCATGTCGAACAGGAAGCCCGCGCTCGTGGTGCCCGCGTTGTACTTGTAGTAGCTGATGCGGGCGTACCGCTCCATGATGGCGCCCCGCAGGGCGGCGGCCCGCGGCAGGCTCATTTCGATGCGGTGCGTGACGGTTCCTGTCGCCAGATCCAGCGTGGTCACCCCTTCGCGATCGCTGCCGCGCACCGCAATCGAAACCTGCGTGTTGGTCTTGCCGGCGGTGACGCCGAACGGCTTGTACCCGATCTCACGCGATTGGAACGTCAGGCTGCCATACCCGTGGAGCGACAGGGGCGCCCAGAAGACGTGACCGGTCTGGTAGTGCGCGTCGCCGCCGTACCAGTGCGCCTCCCCGAGTCCCGTGACCACGAGGTAGTCGGGGTTGGCCGCGGTTCCATCGCCCCGGGTGACGGCAACCCCGCTCAGGCCGGTCATCGCGGCGGATCCCAGCACCTTGCGCAGGTCGTAGGCGGCCAGCGGGTAGGCGGCAAGGGACGAGGATACGTCGGTGGCGAACTCGTAAACCCGGCCGCTGTCGCGGTCGGTCACGAAGCCGTGGGGATGGGCGACGCCGGGATGGGCGGGCGCCAGCGCGATGTACCACGGGGTGGAGTGGCCGCCGTTGATGAGGATACGGTCGATCGCCGCCGTCGACGGATCGAGGTCGACCTCGCGCAGGCCGATGGCGTCGATGATGGAGATCGACCCCTCCCCCGAGTTGGAGACGAAGACATAGCGCCCGTCATGCGACACGACGAGATCCGCCGGCCGGCTTCCGACCTTGATCTCCGCCACGACAGCGGGCGTGGTCCCGGCGGCGTATGAATCGATCACGGTCACCGTGTCCTTGCCGAGATTCGCCACCCAGGTCAGGAACGGAACCGGCAGCGAAATCTGGTCGGCGTGCCCCGCCTCCCAGCGGCGGGCGAGCTCGACGTCCCGGCCCGTGGTCTGCGAGAAGCGATGGAACTCCACCTCGATGTCGATCTGGAGGTAGAGGCTCCCCATGGGCAGGCCGCGCGGAACGGCGATGACGATCTCCCCGTTGTCGAGGCTGCGGATCGTGCCCTGCACGACGGCGCCCGGCCGGCGCGCCGACTCGTCCATCCACAGGTTCGCAAGCGACGTGCTGAAGAGTGCGCGCAGCCGCGTCGAATCCGTCCCGAGATCCGTCCCCTGCAGGGTCAGTACGGCGTCCGCGTCCCCGGATGCGGAGGCCTCGTACTCCACCGTCGCCCGCGGGTCGAACGCCGGGGCCGGCACGTTGGGTTCGGGATCCGCCACCTCGATGCCAAGAACGATCGTCTCGCCGGGCACGGGCGTCACGGGCGCCTCGGCCCATGTGATGGCGGGCGACGTGGAACTGCTGCGATACACACGGAGCGTCCGCGCCGTGGACAGCAGGGGCACCTGGGTGAAGTAGTTCGTCCGGTCCGTGTTGAGGTAGTACTTTCCGCCGTCGGACGTCGTGACCTCGATCAGGCCATCCGCGTAGGCGGGGGTCAGGAGCGCGTACGTGGTGACCGGCCCGCGCAGAACCGCGAAATCGCCCGCGCTGAGCGCTCCGTCGTACGGAGGGGACGCCGTCCGCGCCGTGCCGTCGGCCCCGACCACCGCAACATCCACCAGCGCCCAGGCACTGCGGATCACGCCGTCGGCCCCGACCATGCGGCCGGCGCGGAAGACCAGCAACTGCTCGCCGACCGCCGCACCCGCGGGCGCCGGAAGTGAGATCCCGAACGGATGCCCGGCCACCGCGCCGGAGAACCCGACGCGGAAGGCCGAGATGAACGCGAGGCCCGACGGGACCGCCATCGGGAGCGCGCCCTGCGCCAGCGTTGCGACCGTGACGATCCGGCCGGCGAGGCTGTCCGGCGGAACGGACACCACGATCCCGTCCGCGTTCCCCACCAGACCGCCCCCGGCCCCGATCGCGCTGCCGCTGGCGACGGGTGCGGCCACGGTGACCGCCACGACGTGCCGGATGCCGCCGTGGATGACCGTGACGTGGGTCGTGCCGACGGACAGCGCGGCGATCAGGCCGTCCGCAGTCACGGAGACGATGCCGTCGTTCCCGGCCGTGTAGGTCGTTCCCTTCGCCGCGACGGACCAGTCCTCCTGTCCGGCCGCGCCGCGAACATTGAACACCACCTGCCGCGTCGCACCCACAGCCATCGTCCATGCGTCCGGGTAGATCTCGTACAACGCCGGGGCGGTGTACGCGCCCACCACCACCGCGGCGGCCGCATGCAGTGCGCCGGACGAGACGCGGATCGTGGCCATGCCGGGACCGGCCGCCCACACGCCGCCGGCGGAGGAGACGATCGCCACGCCCGTCGCATCGGAGATCCACTGCACGTAGCCTGCCGGAAGGGCGAGAATCCCGCCGTCGGAGAACCTTCCATGGACCCGGAGTTGCCCGGCCTGGCCGGACGCCAGCGTCACCACCGCATCGGCGTCGCGGAACACCAGCGAGGTCAGGGTGGCGTTGACGACCGTCACGGTCACCTGCGCCGCGGCGGACCGTGCGAGGCCGTCGTCGACCGCGAACCGGACGATGGCATCCCCCGCGAAGCCGGCATCCGGAATAAAGTAGGCGGTGCGGCCGTCGCCGGAGATCGTGACGCGGCCGTGGTCGGCGGACAGGATCAGCACGGCCGGGATATCGCCGTCCGCATCGGTGGCCAGCGCACCCAGGTCGATCGCGACGGGAATGCCCGGATAGGTGCGCGCCGTGCCGTCCGCCGCCACCGGCGCACGGTTGGCGATGAATCCGAAATTCGCCTGCGCGAAGATGCGGTCCGCGGCATCCACGGCGCCGGTGCGGTCCGCATCCGCCGCCTCGCGGTAGGCGGCGTCGCCGACGCCGCTTCCGAACGCGGCATCGAAGGGAGCGGTGTCCGCACCATCGACCAAGCCGTCGCCGTTCATGTCGCCCGGCAGGGCCAGATCGAGAACGTAGCCGCCGGCCTCGGCCGCATCGGCGCCGCGAATCTCCACGACGTACACGCCGCCGGATGCGAATGTGAAGAGCCCGGACGCCTCTCCCGCAACCCGGCGCGACCCGTCAACCCCGACGCCCGGCACGACGGGCACCGCGGGATCGAACCCGGCGGATCCGGTCACGCGGACGCCGAGCGTCACCTGGCCCGCGTAGGCGGAGGCCGGTTCGCGGTCGGACAGAATGAAGGCCGCGCGGCGGACTTCCCCCGCACCGATCGTGCCGGAGGGCAGCGCAGCCAGAGCGGCGCGAACCGGTCCGAGGACGTGGTCGATCGTATCCGTCCCCGTGCGGAGCCCCGCCCCGTTGTAGGTCACGAGCGTTCCGGAGCCCGAGGACGGCGCGAGAACGGTCAGGAGGCCGCGTGCGTCATAGCCGAACCAGGAACGGTCGCCGGAGCGGAGGTTGTTCGCCTCGAACAGCCGGCCGTTGTCGTCGTACAGGTACTGGATCCGTCCGCCGTCCGGCGCGGTCACAACCGCCAGACGGCCCTGCGCGTCGGCCTGGAACCCGATGCGGGAGCCGTCCATCGCCACGATGCCGGCGTCCGTCACGACGAGGCGCACCCCGGCCGAGACAATCTCCCGCAGCGCGCCGTCGGCCGCATAGGCGTAGTGCGTCGTCCCGGCCGGATCGGTCAACGTGAACGCCGCCTCGCCGAAGGTGGAGGTATCCGCCGGATTGTAGGCGCGGCCGGTTCCGAACTGGTGATAGCCGCCCGCAGCCTCCTCAAGGAGTGCGGAAGCACTGGCCAACCGCCACGCACCGCCATCCGCCGCGGTCCAGCCCGGCAGCATCCACGTCCGCCCGTTCTGCGTCACCTGCAGCGGCGTGAAGACGAAGGACGCCGCTCCGCCGGTCGGCAGCGTGAGGTAGACCCGCGTGTCGATACGGTAGGCCGCGAACAGGCCGCGGTCCTCGAACCCCGTGTCGGCGACGTTCGTGGAGAGCCGCGCCTCGAGGCCGCGGAACCACCAGCCGGTGCCGGCGGCCCCGTCGGCATCGTTGAACGAGCTGTAGTCGCGCCGGATCTCGACGGCGACGCCGTTCAGCGTGGCGGCGAGGTCGACGGACGACACTGTGAACTCGCCGGATTTCGACGCCGTGTCGAACTCGACCACCCGGCTGACGGTGCGCACGCGCCCGGCGATGTCGCGGGCGGTCAGCCGCAGTTCGTAGGCGCCGTCGGGGGCGAAGGCCGGGTCGATCCACACGAGCGTGGACGCGGAGAACGCGGCGGTTCCGGAGGCGAGGCGTACGAATCCGCCCGTGTTCAGCGGCGCAAGTTCGAGAACCCAGTAGTCCAGATTCGAGTCGGCCACGGACCCGGCGACGGCCGTCGCGACGGAGAGCACCGCCCCGTCGGCCGGCGCGGTCAACTGCACGACCGGCGCCGATGTGTCGGCCGGATCCCGCACCTTCAGATCGGCGGTCGCGGTGCCCGTGACGCCGTCCACGTCGACAGCGGTGGCGACGACCGCGTAATGCCCCGCCGCGGCGGGCGTGAACGACGCGCGGCCGAACCGGTCGAGCGCCAGGACCTGGCCGTTGACGCGGACGGACACGGAGGCGATGTCCGCGATGCCGCCGGCGATCGCATGGATCAAGACCGGCTGGCCCGGAACCACGGCAAACGACGGGGTGAGTTCGATCGTGACGTTCGGCGGAACGGGCGTCTCGGAAACCACGAGGCGGAGGTTGCCGAGCGCCGTCAGGGTGCCGTCGCTGACCGTGAAGCGGAGGACGTGCTCGCCCGCCTGCATGCGGAGAGGCGTCCAGGCCAGCGCCCCGGTGGCGGGGTTGAAGGATGCCCCGGCCGGCAGATCCTGCACCGTGTAGGTCATCGCCGCGCCGGCGTCGGGATCCGAGCCCGGAACGGTGAGGGCAAACGCAGCGCCGGGGATCAGCACGTGGCCGCTCATCGGCGCAATCGACGGCGCGCGGTTCACATTCAACACTTCGATCGACGCGGTAAGGGTGTCGAAAAGCCCGCCGCCATCCTGCACGCGGAACCGGATCGAGTACTGACCGGCCTGCTCGAAGCCCGGCGTCCAGGCGAAGAGCTGCGCGGCGGGATCGAAGGATGCGCCGGCCGGCAGCGCCGTCTCCACCGAGTAGCTCAGCAGGTCGCCGTCCAGATCGCCGCCCTGCACGTAGAGGTACAGCGGCTGGTTCTCCATCGCGAGCGTGGCGTTGATCGGAACGAGGATCGGCGGGCGGTTCGTGTTCGTGACCGTCACACGGACATTGTCGACATCGGAGGCAAGGCCGTCGGTGGCCGCGAAACGGATCGTGTACGTGCCGGCCTGGACCGTGGACGGCGTCCACGCGAAGGCACCGGTCAGCGGATCCAGCGTGGCGCCGGCGGGGAGCCCCGTGGCGGAGAAGCTGACCGTGTCACCGTCGGCGTCGAGACCCTGCAGCGTGAAGGTCAGCGCCGTCCCCTCCGCGACGGTGCGGGCACCCACCGGCAGCAGCACCGGCGGTGCGTTGGCGGCGCGGACGGTCACATCGAAGGCTCGGGAGTCGACAAGGAAGTTCGCCGGAACTCCGTTCCCGCTGTCCGACACCCACAGCGTCACCGTGCGCATGCCGATGTCGCCGGCGCCGGGCGTCCAGCGGAACTCTGCCACGCCGTAGACCGTCGTCCCGGCGAAGACCGCGCCCGCCGGAAGGTTCGTCGCCGACCACGTCAGCGGATCCTCGTCGAGGTCCGTCGCGCGGACTTGGAAGACCAGCGGCTCCCCGACCACCGCCACGCGCGGCACCTGCGGCTGCAGCTCGGGCTTCGCGTTCGGGGCCAGCACGCTGAGGATGAAGGACCGGGACCCCGACAGCGCCATCACCGCGTTTCCGTTGCCGTCGTCCGCCGCCAGGACGGTCACTGTATAGTCGCCGCGCTGCGTTGTCCGCGTCGGCGCCACCGCGAACGAGCCTGACCCGTTGCCGTGGTCGGTGAACGTGGCGAACGCCGGCAGCCCGTAGGCGGTCAGGGCCGGCGCGGGACCGTCGGGATCCGTCGCCTTCACGGTGAAGGACGCGGTCTCCCCCACGTCGAGGGCGATGTTGTCGATCGGCGCGACCTCGGGCGGGGCGTTCATGTCGCGCACGACGATCGCCAGCGTTGTCGCGGCCTGGGTGGCCGTGCCCGTACCGTCCCCGTCGTCGGTCACGCGGAACACAATCGCGTACACACCGGCCTGCGCGAATCCGGGGGTCCACTGGAAGAGCTGCGTCTCGCGGTTGAACGACGCTCCGGCAGGCAGCGCGTCGTGCTGCCAGACCAGCAGCGGCAGAAGCACGGACGCATCCACCGTGCCGTCGCCCGTGGCCACGCCGGTGCCGCCCGGATGATCGGGATCGATCGGGGTGATCGCGACGGTCAGGGCCTGGCCCTCGTAGACCTCCCAGCGGTCGACCGGGCCGAACGCGATCTGTCCGTTGACGTTGACGACCGTGACGGAGAACGCCACCTCGGACTCGGCCGTTCCGTCGGACGCGGCGATCCGGATCGGGTGGTTGCCGTGCTCCGCGTACCCGGGCGTCCACTCCAGCGCGCCCGTCACCGGGTGCACCGTCGCGCCGGCCGGCAGACCGATGCCGCGGTAGGCGATCGCGTCGCCGTCGGCATCGGTGGCGCGCACCGCCAGCACGAGCGTCTCCCCTTCCGCCACCGTTCGGTCGGGCATCGCGGCCAGCACGGGCGCCTGGTTGACGTTGGTCACCAGGATTTCGAACGAGCGCATGACGTCCGCCACGCCGTCGGACACGTATATCCGCACATCGGAGTAGCGGCCGGCGGACTGGAAGCCGGGGGCGTAGCGGAGCACAAGCCCCGTGCCGTCGAACACGGCGCCCGGCGGGAGGTTCGCCGCCCAGTAAACCAGCGGATTTCCGTCCGCATCGGCGGCGCTGACGGGCACCTCGAGTACTGCACCCTCGGCCACCGTGAAGTTGGCGATGGGCAGCAGGACGGGCGGCGCGTTCACGCCGCTCACAGCCACCTGCCAGGTCTGCGCGGCATGGCCGCCGCGAGGATCGTAGGCGCGGAGTTCGAACCTCTCCGCGGCGCCCGCCGCGAGGCCCGGCGTCCAAGTCAGCACGCCCGTGGACGGGTTGACTGACGCACCCGCCGGCGCGCGGATCAGGACGTAGGTCAGCCCCTCCGCGTCCGGATCGGCGGCGGCCGCCGCGTACTGGTACGGCGCGCCCACGGCGGCGGCGGTGCCGGGCGTGGAGGCAAACTGCGGAGTCTGGTTCGGCGGCAGCGTCGCAACAAGCCGGAGGTCGAGGTCGAGGTGCAGGCCGTCGGGATTGAGCACCGTCACCGTGAAGGTCGGGATCGCGGCGCCCGGCGCCAGCGCACCGCCGGCCGGCGTCAGGTCGAGGTACGGGACGCCCTCGGCCGTGAGGCCGGTCGCGCCCTGCAGCGACGCCGTCGTGGCGCCGGCCAGTCCGCGGAACTCCAGGCGGATCGGCGCGCGCAGTTCGAAGGGCAGGCTGTTCGCGATCGCGACGTCGAACGAGACGGCGTTCGTGGCGCGGTCCAGCCGCGTGTTCGTGTAGACCGGCTGCAGGGCGGAGGTCAGGTCGGCGGCGACGGTGAACGCGGCCGCGTAGTCGGACGCCAGCGGAACGTTCAGCGCGCTGCGCACGCCGGCCAGCACGCGGATCTCGTACTCACCCGCCGCCAGCGGTTCGAAGCCCAGGCGGACGGCGTGCGCCGCCGCGTCGTAGGCGACGCCGGTCACGGGGAACGTCTGTCCGGTGCGCCGGTCGACGATCGCATAGCGCGACGGATTGTTGACGCTGCCCGCGGCGCCGATCGACGCATCGAGCATGTCGACATCGAACGTCACCGTCGCGCCGTTCATCCGCGCCGTGCGGGCGGCGCCGTCGACGGGGTCGGAGGCGACCACGATCGGAGCGGAGAGCGGGCGGAAGACCTCGACCTGGGTGGACTGCGTGATGTAGAGGCGCCCGCCCGGTCCGATGCGGATGAACTCGCCGCGCGTTCCGCCGGTGGCGACATCGATCGACCGGAACGTCGCGAGATCGACCATCGTCAGCGCCCCGCCCGCCGCGTGGCTGATGAACAGCAGGCCCGCCAGCGGGGTGTCCGGCTGTCCGAACGCCAGCCCGGTCGCGGGCGCATCGGGATTCGCCGCGATTACCGTCGACGCCGTCCCGCGGCTGTCGAATCGAACGACATCCCCGTTGCCGGGCCATGTTGTCGCATACAGGGTTCCATCCGGAGCGAATGCCAGCGAGTGGACACGCGTGGAGGCGAAGCTGCGGAAGGTGCCGGCGTCGGGGCTGAAGATCTCGATGCCGCGCGAGGTGGACACGTACAGCGAGCCGTTGGTCGGATGCAGCGCCATCCCCAGTTCGATCCCGTCGCCGTAGCGCGCGAGAACCGACCCGGTCGCCGGATCAAGCTTGAGGAGCTGGCCGCCGCCGGTCGTCGCCCACCACCGCCCGGACGCGTCGAAGAGCATGTCGTAGACCGGCACGTCGAGCGTCGCCAGCGGGTCCCCCGCCGGGCCGCCGGACGGACCGAACGCCCAGATCGACGCGCGGCCGACGCCGCCGCTGACGAACACGCGGCCGTCGGGATGGAACGCGAGGCCCAGCGGTCCGATGCCGGCGCCCGATCCGGGGATGTCGCGTGCGAAGACGGCGGTGGTGAACGGCTCGAAGACCGACGTGAAGGAGGACGGCGCCCCCGCCGGCCGCCCGACCGGCACGCGCAGGAGCGCCTGCAGGAAGAGCGCATTGGTGACGGTCTGCGACGGCGGAGACGCGGTGGCCGGTCGCGATGGAAGGGCGAGCTGCGTCTCGCCCGGCGCGACGCCAAGGTTCAACCCGGGATTGTAGGACGGGAGCGTGACGCCGTCCGGCGAGGCCTCGACGTTGCCGGCGAGGTCGGCGGAGAGCACGATGAACGACGCGGTGTGCCCCGCGCCCGCGGCGTAGAGGAAATCGGTCGTCGTCGTGCGGCGCTGCCAGGCCTGCCACGAGCCGCCGTCGACGGACACGTAGACCGTCGAGTCCTTCACGCCGGAGCCGGCGGCACCGTCGGTCGCGACGAAGGTCACCTGGTAGGATCCGTCGCCGACCCCGCGCACGGTCGTGACGGTCGCGGGGCCGGCGGCGTCGAGCGTCGCCCTGTGAACGTTGGTGTCGAGCGGGGCGCCGCCGTCGTAGATCACCCGCGCCGCCGCCTCGATCGCGGCTCCGGTGGAGAGATCGACACCCTGCGTGTAGGCGGGCCAGACGCGAATGAAGTAGGACACGGTGCCGAACTGGGCCTGGTCGTCGTTCGGCAGGAGCACGCCGAGCGCGTCGTCCGTCGCGGGCAGCCCGGTCGCGGGGTCGAGCGCGGTCAGGGTCCAGGTCGCGGTGCGGCTGACGACGTCCACGCCGGCCACGACGCGGAGCACGATGCCGCGGGACGCCGTGAAGTCGAAATCGCCGGTGAACGATGCCTGGATCGCGGGCATCTGGATGCGGATGTCGCCGAGGACGATGTCGCCGAGGATGAAGCTCCGCTCATCGAGCGTGTCGTCCAGCGCCTGCACGATCCGGACCTGCTTGACGGCCGCGGCGCTGCCGGCCGGGTTCTCGATCTTCACGGTGTACGGCAGATAGGTGTCCATCGGGACGAAGTTGCCGGCTCCCGCCCCGGTCGGGCCGATCATGCGCACGAGGTCGGACCGCGATCCGGTGAGGCCGAAGAAGTCGCGCAGCCGCGGGTCCTCGACGACGACCTGATCCTGCCCGATCCCGAGACCCGCCTGCACCCAGAAGGCCTCGAAGTGCGTCGCGTGGCTCAGGCCCAGGTCGAAGTCCGCCGCCGCGGGCATCGTGTCGTAGGCGTGGGTCTTCGTCGCGTCGTGCCCGTACCATGCGCGCACGCGGTCGAAGAATGCCGCCCACCCTCCGGAGGTCGCGATCTCGTGGTCGGTGTCGATGCCCAGCAGCCCGCTCGTGGCCAGAGCGATCAGGCTCGTGACGGACGGCAACAGGTGAATCTCCGGCGGCTCGTCCTCCGCGCGCAGCTGCCCGGCCTCCCGGAGGCCCGCGAGGTACATCGTGCCCCACTGGCCGGCGTCGGCAGCGGCCTCGACCAGCACGCGCGGCGCCAGCGGGTCGTTCAGGATGCCAGTGCGCAGGCCGGCGGCGATGCCGAGCTGGTAGTCGATGTATTCCCGGCTGGTCATCGGCGTGGCGGCGGCCGAGATGTAGAAGCGGTAGGCAAAGCTGCTGTAGCTCGGCGGCATGCCGCCGTTGAGTTCGTCGAGGTCGTGCAGCAGCTGGATGGCCTCCGGGTTGACCTTCAGCACCTCGCGCATCTCCGGGTACACATCCGCCGTGAAGCTCAGCGCCATGTAGCCGCGGTTGACGAAGTCGAAGGTGAAGCCCGGCGCCATGAGGCGGCCGTTGAGGTTGAGGATCGAATCCAGCGTCGCCCACGGCACGCCGTCGACCGCCGGGGCGCCGGCGAGGTTCGTGCGGAAGACCAGCGGATCGCCGATCGCATACGCCGGATCGTCCATCTGATCCCGGACAAACTCCGCGTAGCCCGTGTCCGCCTCGTTCTGCGGCAGGCGCGGCAGACCGAACTCGAAATGCACGTAGGGCGTGTCGACGTTGGTCAGGCTGTAGACGCCGAAGCCGTACCAGCCGACGTCGCCGTACTCGACCTCGGACGGGCCGCCCATGCCGACGGTGAGATCGAGCGGCAGCGCCTCCTCGACGAGATAGCGGTAGGGCACGCGCGCCACGGCCCCGTTCGCGTTGGTCACCTGCACGTCGTACAGGCCGAGCGGCGCATCGCGGAGGTCGAAGGTCGCGAGGATCCGCGTCGCGTTGACCACCCGGTAGTTGACCGGCTCGTACTCGGCGATCTGCGGACGAATCAGCTTCACGATCGCGTTCGGATCGAACCGCGCACCCTGGATCTCGACCGTGACGTACCGCGAATCGCCGCCTGCGTCGGGCAGCACGTCGCGGATGCCGAACGGCAGCAGCTTCGCCTGCAGCGTGACGGGTGTGTCGGCCGGCGAGTTCACGCTGCGCACGAGGATGTAGTAGGTGCCCGCCTCCGTCAGCGGCACGCGGGCGACCTGGTCGCTCCACAGATGCGCCTCGAAACGCGCGTCATACCGGATCGAGTCGGGCAGGCCCTCGCGGCGGACGTACAGCTCGTTCGCCGCGCTCTTGTTCGAGGAGACGAGGCGGACCTCCAGGGTCTCGCCCGCGGGGACGACGATGCCGTACAGCAGCGATTCGCCGGTGGAGAGCGTGTCCGACGCGGCCACGTCCATCGTGAGCATCGGTACGGTCACCGCCATCGTCCCGGCACTGGCGAGCCGGTTGTTCGCGTTGTTCGAGGCCTCGTAGATGTCGTCGAAGATGTCCGCGCGGACGATGACCCGGTAGCTGCCCGGCAGCGCGACCGGCAGCGTCGCCGTGAAGGAGGCCGTGTAGCTCTGCCCCGGCGCCAGGACCTTGGGCTGCCGCCACCGGCTCTTCTCGGCGTCCCAGTTCTCCCCCTGCTCCAGGCGGCCGATCAGGGCATCCCCAAGATCCCAGGTCGCGTCGGACGAGAGGTACAAGGCATCCGCCCAGAATCCCCGGGCTGTCTCGGTGGCGTGCGCGTTGCGGACCGTGTAGGTCACCGTCACGTTCGCCCCGATCGCACCCGTGGCGGGCACCGTGATCGCGTCGATCACCAGGTCGGTCGGCGGCGCCGGGTAGATGATCATCGGCACGGCCGTCGACCCGGCGTTGTTCCCCTCGTTTGCCCCCTCGTACACGAAGCCTCCCGGCCGCACGGAGTTGGGGACGTCCGTCAGAACGAAGACGTAGTACGACCCGAGCAGGGTGCGCGGCACGCCGAGATCCAGCGCCACCGCGTAGCTGCCGTCCGCCGCCAGCGCGCCGGTGTGGGACACGGACCCGAGGTAGTGGTCGCTGTTGACGTCGAGATACCGGTCGCGGGAGAGGAACAGGTAGTCCGTCCACTGGTTCTGCCGGTCGGGCACCGCGCCGGACCCGCGGTTGGCCACGGTGTAGTCCACGTGGAACCGGCGGCCGGTGTAGATGTCGGCATCCGGGGCGATCGCGGCGGATGCAACCGAGATCACCTGCAGGTCCGGCGAGTTCACACGGGTCACATGAACCGGCCGCACAAGCATGTTGTCGGCCTCGGCGGCGAACTCCTTCACCTGCCCCATGAGCGCCCACTCGGAGGGGCCGGCGGGATCGAGCCGGTATGTGCCGCGGGCCTCGGGATACGGCAGCGCGTAGGCTGCGTACTCCCCGCGGACGTAGGAAGCGTCGACGAAGACCAGCAGGTGGAAGTCGCCGTCGATGTCGTCCGGCATCCGCAGCGTCGCGGCGGCAGTGTAGCTCTCGCCCGAACCGAGCATCGCGCGCGTCCCGTCGGGGAGCAACGCGCCCTGATGACGGAACTCGCCGAGGAGCAGGTCGTACCGGTCGAGCGTCGTGTCCTGCGAGATGTACACCCGGTCGACCCAGTAATCCGTCCGCGTGGCGCGGCTTCCCGTGTTGGTGACAGTCCACCCGATCGACACGGACTGGCCGGAGTCGGCGGCGGCCGGGATCGTGAAGGCGACGATCTCCAGATCGGGCTCGCGATAGACCACCGTCATGGAGGCCGACCCGGTGTTGTTGAGTTTGCCGGCACCGCCGCCCTCCCACACCCGGCCCTCGAAGTCCTCCGGCCAGTCGGGGAACTCACCGGCCGGCGGACTGTCGATCCCGCCCCACCGGTTCTCCGCCTCGGGGTTCCGGTCCGTGAAGACATGGACGTACCGCCGCCCCTCGATGCCGATGGGCAGGTTCATGACCGTCGAGGCCGTGTAGGATCCCCCGGCGGGCAGCCCCGCGCCCGACGCGTGAACGACGGAGCCCACCAGGGTGGCGCGGCCGAAGATGAAGGTCGGATCGGGGGAGACGTAGACGAAGTCGGTCCAGCGGGTCGTGCCGCTCCAGACCGCGTCCGGGCTGTCGTTGACCACCGTCCACGAAACCGTCACGGGGTCGCCGGAGAAGGCCGTCGCCGACACGGTCACGGCCGATACCCTCAGGTCGGCACGGACGTCGGTCACCGCGCAGGCCGCGGCGCGCTGGTTGTTGGCGGCGTACGGACCCTCCCACACCTTGCGGACCGGCACGCCGGACCAGAGGATGCTCTTGAGTTCGGCCACCGTCATCTTCTTGAGCTTCGCCTGGATCTGCGACTCGGTCATGGTCTCGTAATCGCCCAGCGCGTCCTGGAGGCGCCCTTGGATCGCCGCGACCTCGGCAAGCAGTTGTTCGTTGGCCGTCAGGATGAGGTTCGGGTCGACGTTCGTTTCGACGAGGATATGCAGGCCGGTCGCGCTGGGCGGCAGCGTGAAGGTCGCGGTCTGGCTGTAGCTCTGCCCGCGCTGCAGGGCGCCTTCGTGGAGCAGCCCGAAGACCATCACGTGACTGCCGGCGCGGTTGTAGAGGTCGGCGTCGGTCGAGAGGTAGACCGCGTCCGCCCAGCGGTCCAGATCCGTCACGTTGGCGCCGTTGTTGGCGACGGTCCAGGAGACCGTGATCTGCGACCCGCCACGGCCCGCCGCCGGCGCCGTGACCGCGGTGACCTCGAGGTCCGCCGGCGGCGTGTACAGAATGGTCAGCGGATTCGCGGCGGTCTTGAAGTTGTTGTTGTCGAGCGTGGTCGGGTCGTCGGGGTTGAGGTTGACGTCGAAGGTCAGCTCGAAGACGCCGTTCCACGCGTCGGCGTAGACCATCACCTCGTAGATGCCCTGCATGTGCGCGGGAATCGTCCCGGTGATCGTCCCCTCATAGAACCCGCCCACCTCCAGCGCGCCGGTGTGCGACGCGGTGCCGATCCGGAGATCGCCGCGGCTGGAGTTCGGCGCCTTCCGGTCCACCGTGAGCCACAGAGAATCGGTCCAGCTTGCGGGATACGTGATGCCCGCGCCGCGGTTCGTGACGCGGTAGTTCACGGTGATGGCCGTCCCGTCGAACGCCTCGGTCGGCGCGTAGACGTTGGAGACGACGAGATCCGGCGGCGGCACCGGCTGGGCGTCGAGATACACGGCCTTGACGAGGGTGTTGTTGGTTTCGTACGCCGGATTCGCGGAGAACTCATCGACGGTGCCCGAGGCGTCCGCCCGGACGATCACATACATCGGCCCCGCCACGCCCTGCGGGAGGGTGAACCGGGCCGTCGAATGGTATTGCTCGCCGGTGGCCAGCGCCGAGCCGTTCTGGATCCAGCCGAGAAGCCGGTCGCCGCCGTCCCACGTGCCGTTGAGCGACAGGTAGACGCCGTCGTACCACCGGCTGCCGCCCGTCGGCGTCGCCGTCAGCGCCAGATTCGTCACGATCCAGTCGACGTCGATCACCGTGCCGGAGGTCGTCGATTCCGGCGCGTTGAGCGTGGTGACGGTCAGGTCGGGCCGCGGCGTGAGGGCGATCGTGACGTCGACGGCGAGCGCGGGCGCGTTGTTGCCCTCGTTGGTCTCCGCGACCGCCGCGCCGACGTCGGTGGCCACGAAGACCTCGTAGACGCCGGACACGTGCAGCGGCAGCCGGAAGTTCTCCGTCCGCGTGTAACTGCGCCCCGCATCGAGCCCCTGGGTCACGGTGAACCGCCCGATCTCGATCCTCGCGGCGCGGTTGCCGCCGGGCGCGATGTAGATGGCGTCGGTCCAGTTGCCCGCGGCCGCGTCGGCGTCGCCGTTGCGGACGGTCCAGGTCACGTCGACCGTCTCGCCGTCGCGGGCCTGGCCGTCGAGGGCGGTCGGGACGACCACCAGCGACGTGACGGTCAGGTCCACCGCGGGCGGCGGAATGTAGGCGATCGCCACGCGGTCGGAACGCGCGGTGTTGCCCGCGTCGTTGTAGATGAACTCGTAGGGGCCCTGGGACCGGACGTAGAGATGGATGTCGACAGCCAGCGTCGCGGGCAGCGTGATCTCCACGGTGCGCGTGTAGGAGGCGCCGACGGCGAGATGGCCGACGCGGTTGAAGTCCTGCAGGCGGATCAGCCCGGTCCCGTCCGCATTCGGGGAGTAGTAGACCGTGTCGGTCCATTCGGGCGTCGAGGTCTGGCCGATGCCCCGGTTGGCCACCGTCCAGCTCAGGGTCAGCGGCAGACCGTTCGACCCGGCCGCGGCCGCGGCAACCGTCTCCACCACGAGGTCGGCGTAGGGTCGGGGCACGATGTCGACGACGTGGCCCGGAGTGGCGTAGTTCGCACCGGTCCCGGTGTGCTCGTACACGGCGTCGAGCGCATCCGTGACGACGAAGAGCGTGAAGCGGCCCTCGGTGGCGGCCGCCAGTTGCATCGTCTCCGTCCGCGTATAGGCCGTGCCCGCGGGCATCAGGCCGCTGTGCGTGAACGTGCCGACGATCCGGTCATCGCCGTCGCCGAGGATGCCGTTGCGGGAGAGGACAACCCGGTCGACCCAGGTGTCAACAGGGCCGGAGCCGGTGCCCTGGTTGGCGACCGTCCACGCGACCGTCAGATCGGCCGGGTCGCTGATGATCAGCGTGCCGGCCGTGACGCCGCCCACTGCAAGGTCGGCGTACGGCGCCAGCGAGATCGCCGTGACCGCCGCAACGCCGGCGTTGTTGGCTTCGCCCACGCCTTCGACCACCGTCCCACCCGTATCGGTCCGGACGATCAGGCGGTGGCTCCCGTCGATGCCGTTGGGCAGGACCACGTCGAGCGTGCCCGCGTAGGAGGCGCCCACGACCAGGCCGGCGGATCGCGCAAGCGTGCCCAGCCGCGTATCCCCCGCATCCCACACCGCGTCGGTCGAGAGCCACACCTCGTCGGTCCATCCCGCGGGCGCCGGCCCGGTTCCGTCGTTGCGGACCGTCCACTGGACCGTCACCGTCGTGCCCGATGACGCCGCGGCCGGCGCCGTTACCGAGGGAACGGTCAGGTCGGGATGCGTCAGCGTCAGCGCGGCGGACGCGGTCGCGTTGTTGGACTCGCCCGTCCGTTCGTAGACCTGCGCGTTCGCATCCGTCACGACCAGCCAGTACCACGTGCCGTCGGCCAGCGACGGCGGAACGACCGTTTCGGTGCGGGTATAGGTCTGGCCGACGGCGAGCGATTCCCCGCGCGTGAAAACGCCGATCTGGGTCGCACCGGGGAGGAGGCCGTCGGAGGACAGATACACCCGGTCGACCCAGGAGGCGGGGGCCGCGGCCGTTCCGTCGTTGCGAACCGTCCACGACACCTGCGCCGTCTGGCCGATGGCAGCCGTCGCCGAACCCGTCACCCCGGTCACCACCAGGTCGGGCACATTCGCCAGCGTGACGGCGATCGACCCGAGACTGCGGGTGACGTTGTCGTTCTCCGCGCCCGGCTCCAGCACCTGCCCGTACACGTCGGTCAGGACGAAGAGCCGGTATGTTCCCGCCGCCAGGGTCTCGGGCAGACGCACGGACTGGAGCTGGCTGTAGTTGCCGGAGGCATCCAGCGCACCGCTGTGGGCGAAGGTTCCGAGATGGGTGTCGGTCGCCGATTCGAACGTGTCATCGGCCGACAGATAGACGCGGTCGCTCCATGCGCCGCTCTGCGTCGTCGCCGTCCCGTGGTTCGTCACGCGCCACACCGCGTCAATCGTGGACCCGGTCAGGGCCGCGGCCGGGGCCGTGACCGCGTCGACCTTCAGGTTCGCCGGCGGATCCGCGTAGGCGATCTCGATGACGAAGTCCGCCGCGTTGTTCGCCTCGCTGCTCTCCGGCACCGCGTTCCAGACGTCGACACGGACGTAGAGGTTGTAGTGGCCGGTCAGGCCCCATGGAATGGCCGCCGTGAAGCTGCGGGTCAGCACCCCGGCGGCGGCCAGCGGCACACTCTGCGTCACGGACCCGATCGTGATGTCGTCGTATCCCCAGATGTAGGTGTCGGCCGAGAGGATCACCCGCTCAACCCACGAGCGATCGGCGGGCGAGGATCCCGCGTTGGTAACCGTGTAGGCCACGGTGAGCGTCTGGCCGTTGGCGACCGGATTCGGCGTCACCGTGGCGGCGCTCACGACGAGATCCGGCGCGCTCAGGTCGATCGCCCGGGCGAGGAGGTTGTTCGTCTCGCTGGACTCCGGCTGCGCACCGTAGACGTCCGTCACGAGGACGAGGTATCGCGTGCCGGTCAATCCGCTGGGCAGCGTGACGGTGTGGGTGACGGCGTAGGACGCCCCGCCGGCGAGAACGGCCTCGGCCCGCCAGAGCGTCGCGAGCGGGATCGCCCCGGAGTTCACGACCGGCTCGGTCGACAGATAGACCCGGTCGCTCCAGGCCCGCGTGGCCGATCCGGCGCCGGCCGCGTTCTCCACCGTCCACGTCAGGGTCAGCGCGTTGCCGGACACGCCGGTGGCGGGGATCGTCGTGCCCGCGGGAACGAACGCCAGGTCGGGCGCGGTCACCTGCACCGCGACGCGCACGATGTTGTCGGTCTCGCTCGTTTCGGCCTGATGGCCGTAGATGTCCGCCACGAAGAAGAGATACCGCGCGCCGGTCGCAACCGTCGACGGGATCGCAACCGCGTTACGCGTGACCGTGTAGCCGATGCCGTCGTTGACCAGCGGGGCGGCGGAGTTGTTGCGATACCAGCTGGCGAGCTGGACATCCTCCGAGGGATTGAACGCGTCGTCGGCCGACAGGTAGACCATGTCGTACCAGGAGGCCGTCGCCGGGCCGCCGCCGACGTTCCGGACGGTCCAGCCGAGATCGACGCTCTCGCCCCACGCCACAACCGCCGGTGCGACCGTGCCGGTGAGGGCGAGGTTCGACGCGGAGAAGGTCATCGGCTGCGAGGCCGTGTTGTTCGTCTCGACCGCCTCCGCCTGCACGCCCGTCGCATCCGCCACGAAGAAGAGGTGGACGGAGCCGGTGAGTCCGGACGGCAGGGCCGCCTGCTGCGTCACCGTGTACTCCGCACCCGGCGCCAGGGGGACCCTGGATCCGGCGTAGACGGACAGCACCAGCAGATCCGTGGCGGCATCGAACAGCGCGTCGGAGGAGATGTACACGCGGTCGGTCCATGCCGCGACCGCCGCGCCGCTGCCCTGGTTCTTCACGGTCCACGTCAGCGTGACGGTCTGACCCCAACTGGCTGCGGCGGGCCCGGTCGCGGAGGTTACGATCAAGTCGGGATTGCTGATGGTGACGGGAACGGCGGCCAGGTTGTTCGTCTCGTCTGCCTCCGTCTGCTGCGCGTAGGCATCCGTCACGACGATCAGGTATTTCGCCCCGGTGACACCGGCGGGCAGTCCGACTGTCCGGGACAGCCCGTAGCTTGCGCCGGGCGCCAGCGGGGTCTGCGCAGTCACCCCCGTCGAGACGAGCCAGGTGTCTCCCGCATCGAGGATCGCATCGTCCGAAAGGTAGACCCGGTCGAACCAGTCGCGGTGGGCCGTCCCCGTCCCGGCGTTGGTCACCGTCCAGGCCACCGAGATCCCCTGCCCGACCGCGGCGGCGACGGGCGCCTGAACGCCCGTCACCCGGAGGTCGGGCGTGGCCAGGGTGATCGCCAGGGCCCTGAGATTGTTCGTCTCGGAGGTCTCTCCCTGTTCGCCGCGGCCGTCGGCCACGAAGAGCAGGAACGCCGATCCGGTGATGGAGGCCGGCAGGACGATCGATTCGGTGCGGAGGTAGCTGGCGCCGGGCGCAAGCGGGGTCCATTCGCCGGCCGCGAATTCGGCGACGAACACCGCCGTGCCGTCAAGGGTGTCGATGGCCGAGACGTAGACGCGATCGAACCAGTCCGCCGGCGCCGCGCCGGTGCCGGTGTTCTGCACCGTCCACGACACCGAAACCGTCTCGTTCACCGAAGCCGAGGCCGGGGCCGTTGCGGCGGTCACGGTGAGATCGGGAGCGCTCAGGTCGATCGCCACCGCACGGACGTTGTTCGTCGTGTCCGCCTCCCCCTGTGCGCCGGTCGCGTTGGTCACGAAGAGAAGGTAATAGCCGCCCTCCGCGACGGACGGAATCCGGACCTGGGCCGTGTGCGTGTAGGCCGCACCCGCCGCGAAGGGCCGGCGGGCGGTCATGTCGAAGGCTTCGACGAACGTGTCGCCCGCGCCGAGCACGGCGTCACTGGACAGATAGACCCGGTCCGCCCACGCGGCCGGGGCCGCCACGGTTCCGGCATTGGTCACCGTCCAGCTTGCGGAAACCGTCTCGTTCACCGAGGCCCCGGCCGGCGCCGTGGCGGCCGTGACGGTCAGGTCGGGGGCCGAAAGCGCGATCGGGACGATCCGCAGGTTGTTCGTTTCATCGGCCTCGCCCTGCTGGCTCCCGCCGTCGGTCTGGAAGATCAGGTAGTACGTCCCCGGCCCGCGGGCGGGAAGAACCACGGACAACGTCCGGCTGTAGGACAGGCCGGCAGGCAGGGGCGTGGGGTCGGAAATCGTCGCGGTGGCCAGCGTCTCGTCGCCGCCGACCTGGTTGTCGGCGGAGAACAACACCCGGTCGTACCAGTCCGCGGGTGCCGTCATGCCGCCGACGTTGGTCACCGTCCAACTCACGGTGACGGTCTCCCCGGTCACGGCCGAGGCCGGCGAGGTGGAGTCGCTCACCGCGAGGTCCGGCGCGGCCAGCGTTAGTGGGGCCGTCGCTTTGTTGTTGCTCTCGTCCGTCTCGCCCTGGCGGCGCTCCGCGTCGGTCACAAGAATCCAGTACCAGTTTCCGAGGGCGACCGAGGGCACCGTCAGCGTCCGGGACACAGTGTACTCGGCGCCGGGCGCCAGCGGAACGGGGGGGGAGCTGAAGTTTTCAAAGTAGACCGTCGCGTTGTACGTGTCCTGCGTCCGCGACAAGTGCAGGCGGTCGACCCATCCTGCGAGGGCCGCGACGGTACCTGTGTTGCGGACCGTCCAGGAGATCGTGACCGATTCGCTGAGGAGCGCCGTGGCGGGTGCCGTCAGGTTTGTGACCGTGAGGTCGGGTGCCGTCAACACAATGGCAAGGGCCTGCACGTTGTTCGTCTCGTCGGTCTCCCCTTGCCACTGGTGGCTGTCGGTGACGAAGAGCAGGTATCGGGCGCCGACGGCCGTTTCAGGCAGAACCGCGTCGCGCGTAACGGTGTAGCCGGCGCCGGCGGCCAGCGGAACGTTTCGGGGACGCTCGTAGAAGCAGCCTGGGACGTATGTATCGACCGCCGGGTCGAAGACGGTGTCATCCGAGACATAGACAAAGTCGTACCATTGTGCCGTCGTGGGGTGGGCTCCGACGTTGGTCACCGTCCAGGACACCGACACCGTCTCGCCCAGCACCGCGGCCGCGGGGGCCGTCGCGCCGGAGATGGCTAGGTCGGGGGCGTTAAGCAGGATCTGGCGGGAGAGAAGGTTGTTCCCCTCGTTCGTCTCACCCTGATTCAAATTCCGGTCGGTCACGAACAGCAGGTACTGCGTCCCGATCGCCGCGGGGATCGTCACCGTGCTCGTCACGGAATACTCGGCGCTGGCCGCCAGAGGAATATAGGGCGTCGACCAGATGTCGACCAGACGTGTGTCGGCATCGTCCAGCGTTGTGTTGGACGACAGGTACACGTAGTCGCGCCACGTCGCGGCGGCGGGATCGGCGCCGATGTTCTTCACGGTCCAACCGACCTCGATGCTCTGGTTGGCCAGGGCGGTTGCCGGCGCGGTGGCCGTTGTGACGGTCAGATCCGGCGCCCCCAGCGTGATGGCGGCGACGGCAAGGTTGTTCGAGTTGTTCTTCTCGGCCTGGGACTGCCCGCTATCGGTCATCAGGATCAGGTACTTCGCGCCCGTTCCGAGACTGGAGGGCACCGTGATGTTCCTCGTGACCGTGTAGCTCGCCCCCGGTGCCAACGGGGCGTTCGCGCCGGACCCCACGGAGGTGATGTAGGCATCCGACCACGGGCTGAGGGATGCGTCGTTGGACAGGTAGAGGTAGTCGGACCACCCCGTGGCCGCCGGGGCGTCGCCGGCGTTGCGCACCGTCCACGACACCTCCACGGTCCCGCTGATGGCGCCGGAGGCCGGAACGATAAAGCTGTCGATCACAAGATCCGGTCCCGTCAGCCGCGTCCCGATGCCCGTCGTGGCCGATGGTGCGGTCACCGCAACGGGATCGGCGGAGGCGAACGCCGTCTTCTCGTTGTACCACTCCGTCGCATAGCCCGTCGCGCTGAACTGTACGTAGTAGGTCCCGGTCGCCAGCCCGGTGATCGAGTAGGCGCCGTTGGCGTCGGCCCACGCGCCGCGGACGGCGGTCTGCGTAGTGTCGAACACCTGGATGTAGGCGCCCGAAAGCGGCGAGTCCGTCGCACCCGTCGTCACCCGACCCTCAATACGCCCCCCCACGGCCAACGCGGCGCTGGCCGTGGCTGTCTGGCCGAGCGCCAGATCCAGCGCGGCGCCGGCCGCCCCCGTGGCGGCGTTGTCGAACCATTCATCGACGTAGTTGCTGTTGACGTAACGGACTTTATAGGACCCGGCCGCCAGCCGGTTGAAGGAGAAGCTGCCGTCCCACGCCGTGTAACCGTACGTGTAGGTTCCCAGCGTCGCGGCGTCGTAGAGGCGGACCTCCAGGTTCGAGAGCCCCGCCCCGCCGGCCTCGGCCGTCACCACGCCGGTCACGCGGGCGCCTTGGACGAGCACGGCGTTGTACCCGGTCAGAACCGAGCCAGGCGCCACCGGGATGGCCGCGGCGGTCGAATGCGACTCCTGACCGTCGTACCAGCGGACGAAGTACTGCGCGTGGTCGAACGACAGCTTCACGGTCCTCGGAGCGGTATTGTAGAGGTAGACCGTGTAGTCGCCCTGCGCGTTGGTCGTCGCGGACCGCTCCTGCGACCAGGCGCTGGCCGCATCGTAGAGGCCCACCGTCACTCCGGACACGCCCTGCCCCGTCACGGAATCGGTCACCCGTCCCGAGATCCAGGATCCGGCCTGCAGCACCCCGTCGACGCCCGTCTTCTGCTCCGAGGTCGCGAGGGGGACGAGCGTGGCCGCCGCCAGGGTCGTCTGGTCGCTGTAGTATTCGTTGAAGTACCCGATCGCCTCGCCGCGGAACTGGACCTTGTAGGACCCCGCGGCAGTGACGATCAGGCTGTAGCGCCCCTGGGTATCCGTTGTCGCGGTGGTCCAGTACTCCCAGTCATTCGTCGCCGTTCCGGGATAGAGCCGCACCGTCGCCCCGGCAATCGGCGTGCCCCCAACGCTTCGAAGCGTTCCGGAGATCGAGGCGAGACGGGCTAGCGCGATCGTCCCCATCGCCGTGTGGGCGCCGAGCACCACGGCGACCGGATCGCCCGTCTCCAAGCTGGTCTTTCCGTCGTACCATTCCGTGGCCAGGCCCGAGTCCGACGGGGGCGAGATCTCCATTCGGAAACTTCCCGTCGGAAGGCCGACGATGTGGAATGTCCCGTCGGCGGTCGTGGTCGATCCGTCCACCCAGTCCCATGTCGGCGTGTAGATCTGGACGTTTGCGTTCCCGACCGGATTCCCGTCCGGATCGACGACTCTGCCGCCGACGGATCCGCCGATCCCCAGTTGCGCGTCCACACGGAGATTCGCTCCGGTCGCCAGGGTGACCACGGTGGCCAGGGCGAAGTCCGTCTGGTCGGCGTGGTACTCGTCCACGTATCCGACCGTGTCGGTCCACCACGGTTCGAACCGGACCTTGTAATCCCCCGCCCCGATCCGCTGAAGGACGTAGTAGCCCCTGCCGTCGGTCTGGGCCGAATTGATCCAGGACCAGGCGCTGCCCGGGTCCAGGAGGATGGCCCGGGCGTTCACGACCGGAGCCCCATCGGCCTCCCCCGTCACCCGGCCGTAGATCGACGCACCGGGGATCATCTGAACGTCCCGGCCGGTCAGCGACTCCCCGGCCGCCAGTGTCACGGTGGTTGCCGTGGCGAAACTCGTGCCTCCGAACCAGACGTCCGGGTACCCGTGCTGCCATCCGTTGAAAAGGATCTTGTACTGGCCGGCGGTCAGGCCGTGGAGGACGTAGGCGCCGGACGCGTCGGTCTCGACCGTCGAAAGGTAGCTCCATTGGTCTGTCGGCGTGAGGGACACCTGCACGTCCGGGATGCCGACCCCGGACCCGTTGGTGACCCGCCCCGCGATCGAACCGCCGCGGTCGATCTGGCCGTCGATGTTCGCGACGGAGGCTCCGGCGGGCGGGGTCAGGAGCGTGGCCGTGGCGAAGGATGTACCGCCGTACCAGACGGTCATCATCCCGTATCGGAACGAGACCTTGTAGCCTGCGGAGCCTTGGATTCCCGCAAGCCGGTACCCGCCGTCCGCCCCGGCCTCGCCGGCCGCGGACACGACATTCTGGTTGTCCGCCGGATGCGCGGACACCGTGACGCCTCCGAACGCGGCGCCCGCGAGGTCGGTCACTCTGCCCCCGATCTCGATATCGGCGAAGGGATCCAGGGCGAAGTTGGCGACCGTGGCGGACGGACCGACGGTGACCTGAACAGGATCCTGAATCCGCCCCGTGTACCCCATCGAGTCCGGCGCCACCTCGACCCTGTGCGCGCTCCCGGTCAGGGGCCCGAGTGTGAAGGTGCCGTCCACCGCCGTCGTGGTCTCGGCCTCCACCCACCACTGGCCGCTCAGCATGGCGGTCACGGGGACACCGGCGACGGGAAGTCCGGTCACGGAGTCCGTGACCGTCCCCGAGATCCGGCCGGCGGGATCGAGATAAAGATCAATGCCGTTGCGCGTCTCCCCGGCGGCGAGGGTCAGGCCCTGCGCGCCCTCGGGGTACGGGAACCCGCCCTCGGCCGGCGGCGTGTACCACTCGGCGAAGTACGCACCGTTGGGATCGTCGGCGTGGACGATGAAGTCTCCCGCGCCGATCCAGTTGATGCTGTACGCGCCGCTTGCATTGGTGAACCCGGTCGCGACGGGCGTCCAGGGATTCGACACCGCATAGGCGGAAACACGGATGCCGGCAAGGCCGGTGCCGCCGGCCGAGGAGTAGACGTTGCCGTTGACGATCGGATCGTCCGGATCGAACGCGCCTATAGTAAAGGAAAGGGAGCGAGACGAGGGGGCTGTCGGAGACGACAAAACCCCCAACGCCGGATCGTCATCATCGATGACCGTCCGTTCGGTGGGAGTGAGCGAGGCGAGCGAGGCCCAAGTGACCGTCAGCGTGGCCGGAGGCCCGCCGGCCGCATGCAGCGTGTCGGTGAGCCGCGCCGTCATCACGGCGTGCCCGTCGAGATACGTCTCGGCAATGGTCATTGCCAACGACTGCGTCCACTCGTCGGCGTCCAGAAAACCGGAGCCGTCCGGGTCGGCCAGCGTCACGCGAAACGCGGCTTCGACCTGGAGTCCCGACGGCGCGATTACGGCGGACCGGCCGTCGATGACGCCGGTGAGTTCCGTCTCGTTCGTCGCCGTCACCCGGACGGACATGCCGGTTTCGGCGGGGTCGATCGTATACGAGGCGTCGGTCTTGGATGCGGTGACGCGGAGGTGGGTCTCCCATTCGCCGCGGACGGACACCCACCCTTCGACCGCAATGGATTCCGAGTCGGTCGATTGGGGCGTCAACTCCGCGGGCAGCGTGCCCTCGATGGAACCCGAGACGCGGACATCCATCGTGACCGAACCGTCGTCCTCCGCCACGAGATTCGCGTCGACCCCTTCCTTCGCATCCAAGGCTTGGACCAAGGCATCCGGATCGGCCTTGTCGGCATCGGTGAGGGAACCGAAAAGATCTTCGAGTCGGGCGGCGGGGTCGTAGAGATCGGCCAGCCCACCACCGGCCACCGGAATTTCCTGGCTGAGATGGGCGGGGGATTCCTGGAGTCGGGCGACGATCGGAGCGGCTTGCGCGAGGCCGGCGGAGAGGCCTTCCGCACCGTCCGCGCTCAAGAGGATTCGCGGCTCGAGCGTTTCCAGCTCGAACACCCCTCGTTTATGCCCCGTTCCATTCATGGACTGACGACCGTCCGGAAGGAATCTCTCCTGCGGCACATCCAACACCCGGTTGCATCCCCATTGCAAGAGAGATTTCGTACTTTTTCGAGGGTCGATTGACAAACTGAACGCGACCCCGGCGGAGCCGGGGGGTCGCGTTCAGTCTGCCGGGGGGATGGGGCGCAGTAAGAGTGCCATAGGATAGGCCACAGGATAGGGCGTGGTTGCCTCCCCCTCCCCCCGCGGGGGGAGGGGGGCGCGGTTAGTCTGCCATTTCTTCTTCGGCCGGGGGTTCCATCGCGCGCGCTCCGCAATGATGCGGGGCGCGAACGAAAGGGACCCTCATGGCAAAGAACAAGCATCTGACGGACGCAGATCGTCTGGAGATCGAACACGGCCTCAAGCACGGCCTGTCCATCAGGAAGATCGCCTCAAAGATCGGCAAGCATCGCTCGACGGTCGCGCGGGAGATCTGCGCACGCAGCGTCACCAACCACAAGGGCGCCTTCGGGCGGCTCACCAACCGCTGCTTGTCGCGTCTCTCATGCTCGGTGCGGCAGCTCTGTGAGGACAAGCCCGACTGCGTCAAGCGCTGCTCGGCCTGCCGGCTGTGCAACTCGGTGTGCC
>CAYRFK010000033.1:0-32039 GCA_964423465.1 uncultured Verrucomicrobiota bacterium
GGCCGGTGGGGTTGAGCGGAGCCTGCGATGGGCTCAGGGGGCGCCTCCGGGCTTCCACGGAGGGGCGGAATCTGGTTCAGTGGGGGGCGCTTCATGAAGAAGGTCTCCCAACAGACGATCGAGACGATCCGGCAGCGGTGCGACATCGCAGACGTGATCCAGTCGTACGTGCCGCTGCACCGGTCGGGGACGTCGCTGAAGGCCTGCTGTCCGTTCCACAAGGAGAAGACGCCGTCGTTCCATGTCAACCCGGCCCGGCAGATCTATCACTGCTTCGGTTGCGGGGCTGGGGGGGATGTGTTCCGGTTCGTCATGGAGTACGAGAAGGCGGACTTCATGACGGCGGTCCGACTGCTGGCGCAACGGGCGGGCGTGCCGATCGAGGTGGACGAGGACGAGCGGCGGGAGTCATCGAACAAGGACCGGCTGCTGAAGGTCCATGAGGCGGTCGCTTCATTCTTCCAGACGATGCTGGCCGAGGATCCCGGCGCGGCCGATGCGCGGGCCTACCTGAAGCGGCGGCAGCTTGAGGGCGAACCGGCACGGCTCTTCCGCATTGGCTGGTCGCCGGAGCGGTTCGACGCCGTCCTCTCGTGGGGCCGCGCCAACGGCTTCGATCCGGAACTGCTCGAGACCGCCGGTCTGGCCGTCCGCAACGAGCGGGGGCTCTACGACCGTTTCCGCAAGCGCGTGATGTTTCCGATCTGCGATGAGCAGGGCCGGGTGATCGGCTTCAGCGGCCGCGTGCTGCGCGAGGAGGACTCGCCGGCGAAGTACGTCAACAGCCCCGAGACGCCGCTGTTCCGGAAGAGCAAGGTGTTGTACGCGATCGACAAAGCGCGCCGCGCGATCGTCGACAAGCGGCAGGCGGTCCTGTGCGAGGGGCAGATCGACACGCTGCGCTGCCACCTGGCCGGCATCGACAATGCGGTCGCGGCGCAGGGCACGGCCGTCACCGAGGAGCACGCGCGCATCCTTAAACGCTACGGCGACGAGGTGGTCGTGATGCTCGATGCCGACAACGCGGGGCAGAACGCGGCGATCCGGTCGGCGCAGATCCTGATGGCCGCGGGGTTGAGCGTCCGCATGGCCACCCTCCCGCCCGGCGAGGATCCGGATTCGATGATCCTCAAGGAAGGGGCGGACGCGGTGCTTCGCGTGCTCGCCGCCGCGGAGTCCGCGCCGTTCTTCGCCATTCGTGTCGCGGAGATGAGGGGCGAGATGAGCAGTGAGGCGGGGCGGACGCGGACGGTGCGATCCGTACTGGAACTGGTCGCGGCCGCGCCGATGGAGTCGACGCGCGAGGACCTGCTGCGGCAGGCCGCGGCGCGGATTGCGATCCCTCTGGATGCGCTTCGCAACGACTTCCGGGCGCTTCCGCGCAGGGCGGTTTCGGACGGGGGCGGGGCATCGGAGGAGCCGGCGCAACCGCGCGTGGCGCCGGGCGGGCTGCGTCCGCCGGAGGAGCTGGCGGTCGTTGAGATCGCCATGCACCATCCGCCCCAGCGCGCTCTGATCCGCGATCACCTTCCGCCGGGGCATCTCTCGGATCCGCTGCTGCGGAGGGTGCTGGAAGCCGTTCTGGCCCGTGGCGGGACGGATGCGGGGAGCGTCGCGACCGACGCGGGGGAGGATGCGGACTTCGCGCGCCTGGCGGCCGGGCTGGAGATGGAATCACGCTGGATTGACGGCGTGGAATCGTCTCCCGAGCGCGCGGCCCGGGATTGTATTCTGCGCATCTGGCGGTCCGCTCTCGACCGACGCCGACGGGAGATCGCATCGCTGGCGGCCCGGGCGACGGGACGGGAGCGGGACGAACTCGGCCAGCAGATGATGGAGTTGACGTTGCAGCTCAAGACGCTGCAGCGCGGGTGGGACGGGGCCCTGCCGATTCTGGAGCTCGGGGTGTGAGGGTGCTGCTGGTCACGCCGCCGATGGTGCAGTTCAACGCGCCGTACGCGGCGACGCCGATGCTTACGTCATGGCTCCGTTCGATCGGCCACGATGCGCGCCAGGCCGACCTGTCGCTGGCGCTGGCCCTGCGTCTGTTCTCGCGTTCCGGGCTTGCGGACCTGATCCCGGTGATGGCGCGCCGGGCACGAGAATCCGGCGGCGCGGGCCCTTCCGTGGCGCACGTTCTTGGCAACTCCGCCGCATGTTTGCGCGGGATCGGCCCGGCGATGCGCTTCCTGCAGAATCGTGCCCCGCATCTGGCGGTGGCGCTGGCGCGGGACGAGAGTCTTCCCGAGGGGCCGCGATTCGCCCCATTCCACGCCCTGCGCCCGGATCTTCCGGAGGCGGACATGGCGCGGCATCGCGTGAGCCTGTTCATCGACGACCTGGCGGACGCGATTCGCGACGGCGTCGACGATCGCTTCGAGCTGGCGCGCTACGGCGAGAGGCTGGCCGCGTCGGCCGCGTCCTTCGACGGTCTCGCGGCGGCGCTCCGGGCGCGGCCGTCACCGGTGGACCTGCTTCTCGACGGACTGGCCGGGGCCAGCATCCGTCGACACCGTCCGGCGGTGCTTGCGGTGACGATTCCGTTTCCAGGCGCGGTCTACGGTGCGCTTCGCGTTGCGCGCATGGCGCGGCGGATCGATCCGCGGATCGTGACGGTGGCCGGCGGCGGGTTCGTGAACACGGAGTTGCGTGACCTGTCGGATCCCCGGTTCTTTCGTGTCTTCGATCACGTCCTCTACGACGACGGCGAGCGGCCGCTGGAACGTTTGCTTGAAGTCCTGGCAGGGCGCGCGCCTGCCGATCGCCTGATCCGCTCGCGGCGGCTGGTCAAGCGACGCGTGGTATGGACTGACGCGGGCGATGCACCGCCTCTCCGCCATCGCGACCGGCCGGCGCCGGTGCACGACGGGCTGCCGCTGGATCGCTATCCCGGGCTGGCCGAAACGCCGAACCCGATGCAGCGGCTCTGGTCGGAGCGGCGATGGAACCGGCTGATGCTCGCGCACGGCTGCTACTGGCACCGGTGCCGCTTCTGCGACACGTCGCTCGACTACATCCGCCGATTTGATCCGGCGGACGCCGTCACGATTCGCCGCTGGATCCGGTCGGTGGTTCGCGAGACGGGGCAACGGGGGTTCCATTTCGTCGACGAGGCGGCCCCGCCTTCGCTCCTGCGGCGGCTTTCGGATGAACTGATCCGTGGGGGGCCGCGCATCGAGTGGTGGGCGAACGTACGGCTCGAGCCGGTCTTCGATGCGTCACTCTGCGCCCGGATGCGCCGCGCCGGATGCCTGGCCGTGACGGGAGGGTTGGAGACGGCGGCGGACCGTTCGCTGCGTCGCATGTGCAAGGGCATCACGGTCGACGGTGCCGCTTCCGCCCTGCGGGCATTGGCCGGGGCCGGGATCCGTTCGCATGTCTACCTTATGTACGGGTTTCCCGGTCAGACGACCCGGGAGATCGTCGAGGCGCTGGAGCGGGTGCGAAGGCTCTTCGCGCACGGCTGGATCCAGTCCGCCTACTGGCACCGGTTCGCCCTGACGGTGCACAGCGGGGCGTTCCGGGATGCGAACGCTCTCGACCTCTGCCTGCCGCGGATGAAGGACGAGGGGTTTGCGTCCAACGAAGTTCCGTTTCGCGAGCGGGGTGCGTGCGGAGATCCGTATGGAGCCTTGGCGAGGGGCCTGCGGGCCGCGGTGTACAACTACATGCTTGGCATCGGAATTGAATCCGATGTGCGGGAGTGGTTCGACGCCGACGTTCCGCGTCCGAGGGTCCCGCGTCGATGGCCGGCCTGAAGGTGTCGCCGGTCCTATTCCCAGACGTAGTCCTTGTCCGAAGGAGGATTCTCGACCACCGGCGTGGTCGACTTTGTGCCCGGCCGGGTGACGTACTGCTTGAAAACCGGCGCAACCGCCATGGCGGGGCGGACCGGTACCGGTCGCGCTTGGGGCGGAGCGGGAGCCGGAGCGGGTGGCGGAACGAACTGGGGGGTTGGCGCCGGAGGGCGCTCGGCGGTGGCTGCCATGGCCGGCTGCGTGCGGACCGTCTGCATGTCCTGAGCTGCTCGTGGCGGCGGCGTCTGGACGTCGGCATACGGCGTCGGCGTCATCATCTCGCGTTGCTGGGCCTTCAGCGTGGCCTGCAACTGGGCGCGATCCCGCTGGCGCTTCCTGGATGTCGAATGGGCGGCGAAGGCAAAGATCAGGCTCAGCCCGGTGGCGATCAGCCCCGTGATGGTCAATGTGGCCGGTTCGATGCTCATTGCGCTGTCCCTCTGGCGCCTTCAACCCCGCCGCCGAGCCCGGCGGGCTGGCGAACTTCCTCGATGGCTTGAAGCATGATTGCGCGGGAGATCTTCGTGGCCCGCATGGCGAAACCCATCATCAAGGCCACGTCGCAGATGTTGTTGATCATGCGGGGAATTCCGTTGGATGCCACCGCCGCCTCGGCCAGCGCATCCTCCTCGAACACCCAGATGTCGCCTCCGGCCGCCCGCATGCGGGATTCGACATACTCGATGGTCTGGCGCTCGTTCAGGGGCTCGAGATGCCAGATCATCGAGAGCCGCTGACGCAGGGCCGCCTCGCGCGAGATGAGTTGCGCCAGTTGCTCGTGGCCGGCAAGGATCACGGTGAAGGCCGGCGAGTCGGGATGGTCCGTGCGGCCGGTGATGCGGAAGTTCGTGAGCAGGTGAAGGAAGTCGAGCGAATCGCTCTCTCGAATCAGCTGGGCCTCGTCGATCGCCAGCACCGTGTGCTGGAAGCCCGACTTCGGGTTGGCGATGAGGCCGCGGACGGCCTCCAGAACCGAGGCGGAGTCCTCAAACGGGCGCCCCGTTTCCATTGCCCAGAAGATTTGGCGGGCCAGGCCGTTCGCGCCGCCCGGGGGAACGTCGAATCGGACGAACCGGGTCCCTGGAATCGCCGATACGTTCTGGGCGAGCATCTCGAGGACCATGGACTTGCCCACGCCGTAGGGGCCGATCAGCGCGCCGCCGAGCTTCCGCCCCTTCACGAGGTAGATCAGCCGCGCCAACCCTTCCTGATGCTGGTCGGAGAGATAGGCGTACCGGGAGTCCGTCACGTTCTGGAACGGCTCGTCCCTCAGGTTCCAATGTGCGAGGTACATGGTGATGCCTATTTCGTGATGGTCATGCCGAACCGGAAGGACCGGTTGGGCGCCCGCGCCGCATTGTTCTCGTTGCCCAGGACCACGGAAGAGAAGCGGACCTTGCCTTGGGCCGCATCGCGCCGGACGACGGTCGCCGCCGGTGCCTCCGCCGGAGCGGCAGCAGGCTGCAGGACGGGCTCGGGCGCGGGGGGCGTCTCCATCCCGGCCACGGCTCCGCGGCCGGGGGTCACAACGTACGGGGTTGCCGGGTCGAGCCGGGTTTCACCGAGGTACTTCGTCGTCAGCCACGAGCGCTGGCCGTCCGAACTGTCCACGGCCAGCATGACGGAGACAGGCACGACCTCGTCGAGGGCGTTCTTGAGGCGGGTGGCGATCGGGGAGACGGGGCGCGGGAGTGTCAGCAGAGTGGTGCATCGCAGCCGGTCGAACGCGCGTACAAACGAGAACACGTGTTCGGCCATCATATCGGCCGACCGGGTCATCACCCAGGGGAGCGCGGTGTCCAGCACGACGCGCTTGATGGCGTTGCTGTCGACGATCTCCTGCAGTTGGAGGAACCCCTCGGGAGGAAGCGTGAGGTTCGCTTCCTTGTCCCGGCCCGGCACATAGTCGCTATACTCGAGAACCACGAACTCGCCGGCCTCGATCGCGTGCTCGGTTTCGACGCCGAATGAGGAAGCCCAAATGGCGACATCCGCCGCCGGTTGGGCCGAAAGCAGAAGACAGCGCTCGCCCTGTTTGATGCCCTGCGCGAGGAACTGGAGGCCAATCGCCGACTTGCCCGCGCCGGTTGGTCCGCAGACGATCCACGAACGCCCGCCATAGACGCCGCCGTACCGCTCGTCAAAGAACCCCACACCCGTGGGGGCTTTCTGGGTACTCATCGATTCGCTCCTCCAGCGGTATCCGTATTCTGCGGGAGAAGGCGATCCAGGAGTCCGCGGATGAAACCCATCTCGAACGGCTTGGTCAGGAAATCACTGACGCCCATCTCGCGGCACTGCGCCAGACTGGCCTCGCTCGGGTAGCCGGACACCACGACGACCGGACAATCGGGGCGATCCTGACGAAGTCGTCGGATAAAATCGACGCCACTGGGCTCCCCCGGCATGCTGAGGTCCGACACGATCAAACGGATGGTCGGATCGGCGGCTGCCGTGAGTCCGGCCGGACCGTCATCCGCCTTGACGACTTCGTGGCCGGCCATCGTCAGGACCCGGGATAGATAGGAGATCACCCCGGGGTCGTCATCGACAATCAAGACCTTTGCCATGTCAACCCCTCCCGAACTGCGCGAAACTATTCGTGCGAAGTGTAGCCCACCCGTGGCTTATGCGCAACTGTCAATGCGGGATATGAACCGCATCATCCCGCGGGCGGGCAGGGGGTTCGGTGGTCCCGTCGGGGCTCGGCTGGATGTCCGTCCCGCGGGCTCCGCGACGAGGCTGGTCAGTACTCCGGGACGCCCTGAGGCGCCAGCGCCTTGGTCGACAGAAGGCCGCAGGCGGCTGCGATGTCGAGGCCCCGGGATCGCCGCACGGTGGTCAGGATCCCCTTGTCGTTAAGCCCCGCGTGGAAGGCCGTCACCGTCGCCTCGTCCGATCCCTCGAGCGGTACGCCGGGAACGGGGTGGAACTGCATCAGGTTGATCCTGCACCGCAGCCCGTTGAGAAGCCGGGCAAGTTCCTTGACATGGCGGGGGCTGTCGTTGATGCCCTTGAAGAGGATGTACTCGAAGAACACCCGCCGCTGGAGGCCGAAATGGTGCGCCCGGATTGCGGCGATCACCTCGGGAAGCGGATGAACGTGCTCGATGGGCATCAGGCGCCTCCGTTCCTCCTCGAAGGGGGAGTGCAGGCTGACCGCCAGATGGCACTGGCTCTCCGCCAGGAAGCGCCGCATGGCGGGCACCAGGCCGATCGTGGAGACCGTGATTCGGCGGGGGCTCAAGGCGCAGCCCCAGGGCGCCGTCAGGATCTCGAGGCTCGCCAGCACCGCGTCGAGGTTGTCCAGCGGTTCGCCCATCCCCATGTAGACCAGGTTCGTGACCCGGTCGCGCTCGGGCAGGCTGCCGTACTGGTTGAAGATCTCCCCGGCGGAGAGGTGCCCCTGAAAGCCCTGTTTCGCGGTCATGCAGAAGAGGCAGCCCATCTTGCACCCTACCTGCGTCGATACACACAGCGTGCTGCGCTCGGGTTCCGGGATCCATGCCGCCTCGATGAAGCGGCCGCGGAGGGTGGGGTAGAGGTACTTTTTCGTGCCGTCGGCGGACTCCTGCACGCGCGACGGCGGTACGGCGCCCACCTCGTGCCGCTCCGCCAAGGCCGTCCGCGCCTTCGCCGAGAGATTGGTCATCGCCGCAATGTCCGTCGCGTGCTTCCGGTACAACCAGTCGGCGATCTGCTTCGCCCCGTAAGCCTTGAGCCCCGCCTCTGCCGCCGCCGCGCGCAGCCCGTCGAGCGTCAGGCCCAGAAGGGCAGTTTTTCCGGACGATTCCATGCACCCACTGTAGCCCGCCCCGCTCTGCGGCGCGAGCGCTTCGGGATTCGTGTTGTCGCTCGGTGCTTGACAGCCGCAATGCCGCAATGCAGCATCCTCACATGACAACGCTCACGATGACCCGCCGGGGCGGGCTTACGTTGCCGCCGGACATCCGGCGCCGACTCGGTGTCGATGCGATGAATCCTCCGCTGTTCATCGTCGAGGAGAGGGACGGCGGCGTGTTCCTGCAGCCGGCGGCGGCCCTGCCGGTCCGGGATATCCCGGAGCCGCGGATCCGCGAATGGATCCGGCAGGACGAGGCGGACCTGAAGGCTTTCCGCAGACGGTCGCCGCAGTCGCCGTGAAGGTATTCCTCGATTCGAGTGTGCTTCTGGCCGCCGCGGGGTCGGCCTCGGGCGCGTCAAGAGCGGTCATCGAGTGGGCTTCGTCCAATCGATGGATCCTTCGGACATCGGACTACAACATCGCCGAGGTCGTCAGAAATCTGCCGAAGCTCGGCGAACAGGCCCGGCGCTCTTGGACGGAGCGCATCTCGCCGAACGTTGAGGCGATTCCCACCGCGCCGTTCATTCCGAGTGAATGGTCGGACCTTGTGCCGGCCAAGGATCTGCCGGTGATCCTGACCGCCATGGCCGACGGATGCGATGCGCTGCTGACGCTCGACCGGAAGGATTTTGGCGTGCTGATGAAGTCGTCCCCCAAGGGTATGCGGGTCGGCACGCCGGGGGAGTTTCTGGAGTGGTGCCGACGGTCGCCCGGCGGCGTGGTTCAGAAGTAGATCTCGGCCCGCACGCGGTCCGCCGCCACGCCGCGCGCGAAGAGGGCCTCGCGTGCCGCGACCACCATCTCGGGCGGACCACAGAGCAGGCAGTGCCCGTCCGGCAAGGGATCGAGCCGGGCGATCAACTCGGGAATCCGTCCGCGTTCGATGCCCGGCCCCTGCGCACGGGACGAGCACCGTCGGTAGACGATCCCGGCGTCAGCCGCGAATTCCGCGGCTCCATGGAATGCGGCAACGGAGCGTGCGCCATGGATCAGGGTCTTTCCCGGTCCCAGCCCTGCGCGCCGCATCGAGACGAAGGGCGCGATGCCCGTGCCGCCCGCCACCCACAGTCCCGGCCCCGCCCCGCCGGCAAACGTGCCGCCGGGCCGTGTCATCCACACCGTGTCGCCCGCTTTCCCGCACGCGAGCCTGGGCGTGAGCGCGCCGCCGGGATGGACGTCGAAGAGGATCTCCGCCGCCGCCTCGTCCGGCCCGCTGGCAAGGCTGTAGAGCCGCGGTTCCGCGGCGGGGTCGAGTGACAGCCCGGCATGCTGGCCGGGAAGGAAGTCGAAAGGGCGGTCGAGCGCGAGAAGGTGCAGCCCTTCCTCGATCCGCTTGTTCGAGCGAACGCGAACGGCGAGCAATGGTCCACCGGCCCCGGGTTTCGTCGGGATCATGCCGTCATTCTACACCACGCGGACTTCCAAGGCTTGGAAGTCCGCGGGAACGGGGCTTCCAAGGGTTGGAAACCCGGGGGTAGGCTCCCCGGTCAGAACTTGACCGACGCCGAGAAGCTCGCCCAGAGCTCATCTTCGGGATTCACCGCGTCCTCGAAGGACCACTGGTAGTTCACGGCGGGCGTCAGCAGGATGCCGCGCCAGTTGAACGTTGTGGAGAGGTGCGCCGTCGCGTGGCTCAGGGCGCTGGGGAAGCCGAACGCACCGTCGTGGTAGTTGAGGCTGGCGCCAAGGTCGATCGTCTGTCCGCCCGGGGTGCGCAGCCAGAGCAGGTCGCCGGGGATCGGTGCGAACAGGAAGAGTTCGTGGATTCCGCCGCGGTCGAATTCGCCGGATTCGCGCGGGGTCCAGAAGTAGTAGTTGTAGGAGGGAATCACGGGCACCCGCCCGGCCTGGATGAGGTTGGGCAGCGAGATGCCGGCGTGGAATTTCCATCCGTCGAGATCGTTGCCCGGATCGTCCTCGATGCCCTTGAACGGGTAGACCCAGTAGTCGACGTAGCCGTGAAGGTTAACGGCCGTCGGCGACTTCGCGTCGAACGTGTGCTGGAGCATGAGGAGGTAATCGACCTCCACGAACTCGTCGAGATCGCCGTCCACCGGATGGTTCATCCACGCCTTCAGCGTCATGCCCGGAAGGATGCCGTCGATGGCGAGTGAGGGCTGCCAGACCGGTTCGTCCCCGCCGATGTTCATGCCGTGCGCCATGTACTTCGACGCCAGGGTCACGTCGGGCTGGATGACGAACCACCTCGGTTGCTCGGGATCGCGGCCGCCGGTCATCGAGGCCAGCCACGAGCGGTCGTAGTTGCTGACGCCGAGCCCCTCCGGCACTGCCGGGCCCGCATCGGCGGCCGGCGTCGCAGTCTCGGCCGCCGCCGTTCCGCACATCATTCCGGCCGCGAGTGCGGCCAGCGTTCCCCAGCGTCCCTGTTTCCGGATCATCGACATGCTCCCCTCTTCGCGGTTCGTTCCGCACGGGCGTGCCTTATACCGCAATCTCCGGCCCTCGCGCCAGACGCCGATTATGAGACGAGAGTAAGGAGGCGCCGCGACGTCAGGCTCCCGCGGCTTTCTTTCTCGGTGACTTCGGGGCCGGGGCGGGGCCGGCGCCGCCGAATCGGGAGCGGTGATCCTTGTCGTAAAGGGTCGGGTCGAGGATGTCGCCGGTCTTTTCGGGCGCGTGGGCTCCATCGGCGAGGGCGGCCATGCGCTTGACGATGTCCGGGTTGGCGGCGGCGACGTCGGTCGTCTCGGAGATGTCCTTCGACAGGTCGAACAGCTTCCAGTCCTCCCGGTTCCGGCTGCGGACGGCCTTCCAATCGCCCATGCGGACCGCGAAATTGCCCGGTGATTCCCAATAGAGGAACTCGTGCCGGGTCTGCTTCCGGCCGTCGGCGCTCTCGCCGAACAGCGCGGGTACGAACGAGATCCCGTCGATGCCCTTTGGACACGCCGCGCCGGCCAGTTCCGCGAGCGTCGGCATCACGTCGGGGAAATAGCCGAGGTGGTCGCACGTGCGCCCGGCCGTGATCCGGCCCGGCCAGCGGGCGATGAACGGTACGCGGAGTCCGCCCTCGAAGAGATCGCCCTTGCCGCCGCGGAACTCAACCCCGGTCTTCGGATTGACGTTCGGCGCGTGAAAGCCCCGCGGATGCCGGGCATCCTTGAAGTACGGATTGCCCCCATTGTCGCCGCTGAAGAGGACCAGCGTGCGGTCGTCGAGGCCGGACTCCTTCAGCATCGCGAGAATCTCGCCGACCTGGCGGTCGATCATGGCGACCATGGCCGCGTAGGCCTTCGCGTCGTGCCCGCCGACGGCGCCCGGCCAGTCCTTGTCCCGGTACATCGTCCATGCGGGGTCTTCCTCCGGGATGTCGAACATGCCGTGCGGCGGCGTGAACGGGAGATAGAGATAGAAGGGGCGGTCCTTGTTCGCGCGCAGGAAGGCCTTCGCCTCGTCGAAGATCCGGTAGTGCGAGTACGTCTTCCCTTCGCGCCCGCCGGACGGGTTGCCCTCGAGCGGAACTTCTTCGCTGTTGCGGATCAGGTAGGGCGGGTAGTAGGTGTGCGCGTGGACCTGGTCGTAGTAGCCGAAGAAGACGTCGAACCCGTGCTGCTCCGGAACGCCGGTCGTGCCCCGGTTGCCGCACCCCCACTTGCCGAAACCGCCGGTCGCATAGCCTGCCGCCTTGAGCACCGAGGCGATCGTCGGCTCGCCCGCCTGGATCGGCGTGCCGCCGCCGTTCGTGCGGACGGAGGCATGCCCGAGGTGCTTCCCGGTCATCAGCACCGCGCGCGTCGGCGCGCAGACGGGGCCGCCGGCAAGGATCTGCGTGAAGCGCACGCCCTCCGCCGCGAGCCGGTCGACGTTCGGCGTGCGCAGGTTCGGGTGACCCATGCACGACAATTCGTAGTAGCCGAGCTCGTCGATGATGAAGTGGATGAAGTTCGGCCTCGGGGCATCCGCCGCGAACGCCGTTCCGGCTGCGATGCCGGCCGCGGCCAGAAGGGACGGCACTGGGATCCGCCTGCGATGGTTCATGGTCTGTCTCCCGCGCGGCCGTGCCGCACCGTGTCATCCTGTGCGAGGCATTCGGGTGGAGCAAGGGAAAACCGGGGCCGCGGCGGCGGGAATGGCCACGGCCGCGAAGCGGGCTCAGGGATGGACGCGCAGCGCGCGGTAGATGGCACCATCGCCGGCGCAGGCGTGCCAGAGTTCGCCATCCTGCTCGTGCGTGTCGTAGGTCCAGTGGAGCCAGCCGTCGATGCCGCGATCGGCGAAGAGGCGGACGAGATCCGCCATCCATGCGGCGGCGGGTGCGGGCTCCGGGAAGCGTGCCTTGAAAGCGCCGAATTCGCCCGCGACGACCGGAACGCCTCGCTCGCGGGCCAGGCGGCGGACGGCATCCCACTCGACGGATGCGAGGTCGTCGTCGAAGGCGGCTTCATCGGGGCAGTAGAAGTGGAGATCAAGCACGTCGGCCGTTGACCGGAGGATGGCCGCAGGACGGAAGGGCACACGGTTCTTCCAGCCGGCCTTCTCGATCCTGAAATCACCGGGCCCCGTCTTTCCAACGGCTCTGTAGGTGAAGACGCCGGCCCAGGCCAGGGCGCCGGGTTGGACCTCCCGGATGGCCTGCGCCCACGTGTCGATGACGTGGACGGCCGAGTCGTCCGCGAGGTCCTGACGTTGCGCCGGCACCCGGTAGGCGCGGCCGTTGGCCGCCGTGACCGTGCCGGTGGTCTGTGCGAACGGCGGGGCGACGGCGTAGCAAAGCTCGTTCTGGAGGTCCCACGCAAGAATGGCATCCGGCGCCCGGGGGTCCGCGGCCCGCAATCCGGCGGCGACATCGCGCAGGTAGTCCGCCTTGGCTGCGACGTGGCCGGCGCAGAGCAGGTCGGCGTTGGCCGGATGGATCTCCGGCGGCGGGGCCTTCAGGCCATCCAAGTAAGGCGGGATGCGGGGGAAGGAATCCATCGAAAGCACCACGGCAATTCCGTTCGACCCGGCGCGCACAAGGAAGTCCGCCAGGTGGGCGAGATAGGGGGCCGACAGGCCGGCCTGCCCGGTGCGCGCCACGGCGCCGGAAACGTTCGCATGACCGTTGATGAAGACGCGTACCGCGCTGAATCCATCGGTCCGCAACCGGCCGAACATCGCGTCCGCAGCCGCCGGGTCGTAGTGGCGCGGATCGAAGGTCCCGTGGCTGGAATGGAGGCGGATGTAGTTGAAGCCTCGCAGCGGGATCGGGCGCCCGGAGGCGGAATCGACAAACCGGCCCTGTTCGACGCGGTAGCGTGCGGACGCCGGCTCGCGTTCGCCGGCGGCGCAGGGTTGCATCGCGGTCAGGAGGACGAGCAGGGCGGCTCCCGCGGGTGCGCGAATACGCACAGGATCGATCCTCAGGGGGCCGGCGGGGCGGCCGCGGCGGCGCGGAACTCGATCCAGTCCAGTTCGGCGGCGGCCTTCGTGCCGGTGTACTGGCTGTTGCAACTCACGCTGAGCGTGACGGACTTGGGCACATCCGTGCCGACCTGCGCCTTCCAGTCCGCGGCGACGTTGCGCTCTTCGACGACGAAGCCCGCCCCGCTGTCTTTGTCGCGCAGGCCGGTCCAGTGGACCTTCACCACGCCGCCGGCGTAGGACGCGCGGCCGGTCGTCGCGACGGGCGTGTCGGTCTCCCACCGGTAGGCGAGGCTGGTCTTGCCGAACATGCCTCCGGTGCCGAGGTAGATGCCGATGGCCTGATCGTCCTTCTTCGGGTCGCGCCCGTCCGCCCCGGCCGGGAATTCCGTGACGCGCCAGCGCCAGCGAAGGACCGGGGTCTTGCGCAGATCCACGCCGTCGATCGGGATGAAGAACGAAGCCGTGGCCTTGTCGGCCGTCATGCGAAGAACCCGGCCGTCCCCGGCATCCTTTGCGTCCGCCGCCTCGAAGACCGCGGCCGGCGTGCCCGGCTTGCCCTTGGTTTCGGCGCCCTTGGGGAGTTCGCGGAAATCCTCGCGCCAGGCAGGGGCGTCGGTGGCGGGTGCTGCCGACAAAACGGAGATCGAGGACAGCAGCATGGTGGCGAGGAGGCGGTGTGGGTTCATGATGATGCGACGGCGGGACTGTGGACGTTCTTCGCCATGGCCGGCCGGAGGTCCAAGTCGAGATAGACGCCCCATGCGGCGCGGACTGCGGGCCATGGGTCGAGTTGTTCAAGCGAGGCGGCGCACAGTTCGTCGACGCTCGCGATGGCGTCGGCCGGGTCGCCGTTCCGGGCGGATGTCGACGTTCCCTTGAACCGGGCGACGTCGGTGCCGAGGGTCTTGCCCGCGGCCACGGAATCGCCCACCACGTCGAGGACGTCGTCCGAAAGCTGGTAGGCGGTGCCCGCGAGGTAGCCGGCCTCCTTCAGCGCCGTGCGCAGCGCCGGATCGCCGTTGCCGGCGGTCAGTGCGGCGAAGGCGAAGAGCGGACCGGTCTTCTGCCGGGCCAGCCGGAGGGCCGTGGCCCAGTCCGAAGGCTGTCCGCGGAGAAGAAGCTCCTGCTCGCTCTCGGCGGAGCAAACCTCGGCCACGGCCTGGGCGAGGCCGGCAATGAGGTCGGGCTCGCGGGTGAGGCTCAGCACGTTGAGGGCCTTGCCGAGAAGGATGTCGCCGGCAAGGATTGCGCCGTGCGAGCCGTACTGCGCCCAGAAGGCCGGGGCGCCGCGGCGCGTGAGGGCGCCGTCGATCACGTCGTCGTGAAGTAGACTCGCGCCGTGGACCAGTTCCACGGCGGCGGCGCTGCGGATCATGGCGTCCGCGGGCACGACGGCCACCGGGGCGAGCCGCAGGGCGGCCCGGGCGCGCAGCAGTTTTCCGCCGCCCAGGAAGCGGGAGAAGTCGAATTGCAGACGCGCGAGAACGGTGTCCCCGAGCGAATCGACCATGAGCCGTCGCACGAGCGCCAGCCCGGCATCCACGTTCGGCGGCATCTGCGGCTCGTCATGCATAAGCGGGACACTATGCATGACGCGGAAAAGCCCGTCAATTCGACGGTCAGCCGAACGAGCAGATGTATTCCGCGATTCCGCCGTCGACGGCGATCTCAAAACTGGAATTACCGGCGACGTGGAAGGCCGTTCCGGCGGCATACGTCGTCCACTCCCCCGCGCCGGCGAGGCGGACCCGGCAGGTGCCGGCGATGATCTCCATGATCTCGGGAGCGCCGGTGTTGAAGGTGAAGACGCCGGGGTAGATGAGGCCCACGGTCTTCTTCACGCCGCCGGACAGGAGGACGGTGTGGCTGACGACCTTGCCATCGAAATAGACGTTGGCCTTGCAAACCACGGATACGTTGTCGAACTGGGCGGGGCTGCTCATGTCGGATCTCCTTCTCCACGGGTGCGGGCGGTCTGCCGCGTGTGCGCGGCGGTCAGGTCTTGAAGACGGCGGATGGTTGCGGGTGTCAGGGCGCCCTCGCGCATGCGCCACTGCCAGTTGCCCCAGGGGCGGCCCGGCATGTTCATGCGGGCGTCGCCGCCCAGACCGAGGACGTCCTGCATCGGAGCCACCGCCATGCGCGCGGGCGAGCGCCACGCCAGCGTGATCATGTCCCAATGCGCCTCGCTCCCGTCGCCGCCGGTGTGGGCCAGGAACGCCTCGCGGACGCGGCGGTGACGGTCGGCGTCCTGCGTGCTGCCCTCTCCGGGCGCCGCATGGAACCATCCGGCCGTCGTGTCGTTGTCGTGCGTGCCGGTGTACATGACCGTGTTCGGGGCGGCATCCTCTGGAATGCGCGGTGGCGTCTCCAGGAGGTCCTCGACGGTGAACTGGAGCACGAGCATGCCGGGCAGACGGAACCGGCGGCGCAGTGCATGGACCTCCTCGGTGATGAGTCCGAGGTCCTCGGCAAGAATCGGGAGTCCGCCCAGCCCGGCGCGGAGGGCCCTCAGGAAGCCGTCCCGCGGGCCCGGAACCCATCGCCCGTTGACGGCGGTCGGCTCGCCGCCGGGGATCTCCCAGTAGGACTCGAAGCCGCGGAAATGGTCGAGGCGGACGAGGTCGACCATCGACAGCACGCGGCGCAGGCGCGCGATCCACCACGCATAGCCGTCGGCCGCGTGGACGTCCCAGCGGTACAGGGGGTTTCCCCAGAGCTGGCCGGTCGCGCTGAAGTAGTCCGGCGGGACGCCCGCGACGACCGTCGGCCGGCCGTCGCCGTCGAGCGAGAAGAGATGCCGGTTGGCCCAGACGTCGACGCTGTCGTGCGCGACGAAGATCGGGGCATCGCCGACAAGCCGCAGTCCGCGATGGTGGGCCTCCCGCCGCAGCCGGCGCCACTGCCGGGCGAAGAGGAACTGCTGGAGGCGCATGGACTCGATCGATGCGGCGAGCCGGCGGCGGGCGTCGTCCAGCGCCGCGGTCTCGCGGCGGGCTGCGGCGGCCGGCCATTCGACCCATGCGCGCCCCCCGTTCTCGCGCTTGAGCGCGCTGAACAAGGCGAACTCCTCGAGCCAGCCGGCCTCGGCCGTGCGAAAGGCCTCAAAGGATCGGCGCAGGGCCGGCGTCGACCGCCGCGGCCATTCGGACGCCACGCGATCCAGCAGTGCCGTCTTCCACGGGATCAGGGCGCCGAAATCAACGCGCTCCGCGCCGCCGCCCGGTGCCCCGGCGATGGCGGATGGGTCCAGCAGTCCGTCCGAAACAAGGTCGTCCGGCGAAATCAGCAGCGGATTGCCCGCAAACGAGCCCGGCGACTGGTACGGCGAGTCGCCGTACCCCGTCGGCCCGAGCGGAAGCATCTGCCAGAGCGACTGCCCCATCGACTCGAGCGTCGACGCGAACTCGCGCGCCGCCGGCCCGATGTCCCCGATGCCGTGCGGCCCGGGGAGCGAGGTGGGGTGAAGGAGGATTCCGGAGGAGCGCTTCATCCCGCCAGCCGCACCAGATACTCGATCCATTCGTCCATGCCGTCGCCGGACCGGGCGCTGAGTTCGAAGACGAACATGCCGGGGTGGACGGCCTGCAGAGCCTTCCGGCATTCGGCGAGGTTCCAGTCGAGGGCCGGGATGAGGTCGGTCTTCGTCAGCACGGCGATCTGTGCGGCGGAGAAGAGGGTGG
Organism: uncultured Verrucomicrobiota bacterium; assembly: GCA_964423465.1. Taxonomy (GTDB): domain Bacteria; phylum Verrucomicrobiota; class Kiritimatiellia; order PWTM01; family PWTM01; genus VGWF01. Next base: position 16,689 of record CAYRFK010000033.1, read on the forward strand.
GGTACTTCAGCGGCTTGTCCTCGCCCTCCGTGACGGACAGCAGCGCGACCTTGAAATGCTCACCGAGGTCGAACGCGGCGGGGCAGACGAGGTTGCCCACGTTCTCGATGAAGAGCAGGCGGGTGCCTGGCGGGGCGACTTCGGGCAGGACGTCGCGCAGGTGTCCGGCGTTGAGGTGGCAGGAACTGCGGGTCTCGATCTGCCGGACCGGTGCGCCGCGGTCGGCCAGGCGGCGCGCGTCGTTGTCGGTCTGGAGGTCGCCGGTGACCACCGCGCAGGCGAGCCGTCCGCGCAGGCGGTCCAGCGTACGTTCCAGCAGCATCGTCTTGCCGGAGCCGGGCGAGGAGATCAGGTTGAGTGCCACGATGCCGCGCGAGGTGAGCCAGGCGCGATTGAGGGCGGCGATTTCGTCATTTCGGGCGAGAAGATTGCGTTCCATCTCGATCCGGCGGATGCCGTCGTCGGTCCCGTGCGCATGCCCGTGCCCCTGCGGCCCGCCGTGGTCGTGAGGATGATCGTGGTCGTGGTCATGCGGATGGTCGTGCGCGTGCGCGGGACCGCCGTCGTGGCTGTGCGGATGGGAATGCGGATGCCCGTGCCCGTGGCCGGCCTCATGAGGATGCGGGTGAGGGTGCCCGTGGCCGGTGGCCTTCGCGTTGGCGGATTCGCAGCCGCAGTCCTTGCACATGGTCAATTCCCTCGTCGGTTTCCTGCGCCGCCCCGCGGTGGCATGGATTCAGGAAGGGGGCACACTACCCGACGGGCACGTGGATTTCCAGCGCCTCGACCTTGAGTTCGCGCCCGGCTTCGACGTCGACTGCGGAGGAACCACAGGCTTCGCAGCGGCACAGCAGGGGATCCGGCGATGACGTTGCGCCGCAGTCGCGGCAGCGGACCGACAGTGCCACCTCGCGGATCACCAACTCCGCGCCCGCGGCGGGCGAACCCTCCGCGGCGACGGGGAACGCGAACTCGAACGCGTCGGCGTCGACGCCCGACAGGGCGCCGATCGCCATGCGGACGCGGACGATCCGGTCCGCCCCCTCGCGCCGGGCGGCGGCGACGATGTCCTCGACGAGCGACTGGGCCAGGGAGAGTTCGTGCATCAGCAGATTCTCGGCAGGAGTTCCCCGAGCGGCATGTCGACGAGTCGCCGGCCGCCGATGAGAGTTTCCAGGACCACCGCGCCCGCCGGCTTTGCCGCGACGGTGCCGATCCGGACGGCTCCGGCGCCCTCGGGCAGCGCGCGCCAGGCGGTCAGGATCGCGTCCGCATCGCCCGGGGCACACACGGCCAGCATGCGGCCTTCGGACGGTACATGCAGGAGGTCGATGCCCAGCGTTTCGGCGATCGAGCGCGCGGCCGGGGCGAAGGGAAGGGCGTCCTCGCGCAGCGCGATGCCCCACGGCTTGCCGCCTGCGATCTCGTTCAGTACCGCCGCGGCGCCGCCGCGGGTGGGATCGCGCATGAAGCGGATGCCGCCCGCCCACGGAATGGCGGCGCGGACGAGACGGTGGACGGGGCCCGTGTCGCTGACCGGGCCGTGTTCGACGTGAAGGCGTTCGCGGGCGCACAAGACGGCCATGCCGTGGTCGCCGAGCGTGCCGCTGGAGAGGACGGCGTCGCCGGGGCGGATGTCGTCGGTCGAGAGCCGGTAGCCCGGGATCGGCTCGCCGAGTCCCGCGGTGTTGATATAGATCCCGTCGCACTGGCCGTGCGGGACGACCTTCGTGTCGCCGGTGGCCACGACGACGCCGCAGGCGTCCGCGGCGGATCGGATCGAATCGAGGACGCGCCGCAGTGTGTCCATCGGCAGGCCCTCCTCGAGGATCATGGCGAGCGAGATCCACCGCGGCGTTGCGCCGCTGACGGCGAGGTCATTGACGGTGCCGTAAATGGCCAGTTCGCCGATGCAGCCGCCGGGGAAGAAGGCGGGCTGGACGACGTACGAGTCGGTCGTGAACACGATCCCGTCCGCCATGCCCGGCAGGCGCGCGGCATCCGGCAGCGCGGCGAGCGGGCCGGCGCCGAAGCGCGGGACGATCTCACCGGCGATCAGCGCGGCCGTGAGGCGTCCGCCGCCGCCGTGCGCGAGTTGGATGCGATCCGGGTTCGTCGTGGTCATGCGTCACTCCGAGGCGATCCGCCCGTACTTGTACCACGCCGCGCAACTGCCCTCGGAGCTGACCATGCAGGGGCCGACCGGCGAGGCGGGCGTGCAGCGTCGGCCGAACAGCGGGCATTCGGGCGGGTTGAGGCGGCCGGAGATGACGTCGCCGCAGCGGCAGCCCGGCGCGTCGCGTCCGGGGCCCACCCGCAGGTCGTGGCGGACCTCGGCGTCGTAGTCGGCGAACTCCGGTCGCAGGCCGAGTCCGCTGGCCGGAACGGGGCCAAGCCCGCGCCAGATCGCGTCGACTGGCTGCAGCAGCCGGTCGATCATCGCCTGCGCGAGGCGGTTGCCCGCCGCTCTGACGACGCGGCTGTACTGGTTCTCCACGCGCGCCTCGCCGGCCGTTAGCTGGCGGAGGATCCCTTCAATGCCGTAGAGAATATCGAGCGGCTCGAACCCCGCGACGACGCAGGGCCGGTGGTGTCGCTCGACGAACGACCGGTACGCGTCGGCGCCGATGATCGCGCTCACGTGCGCGGGGCAGAGAAAGGCGTCGATCGCCAGGTCGGGCGCGGCCGCCAGGGCCTCGAGCGCCGGGGGCACGAGTTTGAACGACGTGAGAAGAGAGAGGTTGTGCAGACCCCCGGCGCGGGCCCGGTCGACGAGGCTCACCACCGGCGCCACGGTGGTCTCGAAGCCGACGGCGAGAAAGACAACTTCCTGCGAAGGATCGCGGCGGGCGCGATCGAGCGCCTCCAGGGGCGAATAGCACACCGTGACCGCGGCCCCGCCGCTCCGTGCGGCGGCGAGCGAGGTGTCCGAGCCGGGGACGTTGATCAAGTCGCCGAAGGTGCAGATCTCGACGCCGCGCGCCGCGAGTTCGAGGGCGGCGTCGATGTAGCCCGAATCGGTCACGCAGACCGGGCACCCGGGGCCGCTGATCAGGCGCAGGTGCGGAGGCAGGAGCCCGCGGATGCCGTAGCGGCCGATCGCCATGGTGTGGCTGCCGCAGACCTCCATGATCTGGACGGGCCGCCCGCGGCCGGCCAGCGGCTCCGCCGCGGCGCGGATGCCGTCCGCCAGCGCCCGTGCTGCGGCGGGATCGCGGAAGGGGGTGATGTAATTCACGGGAGGTGGGTTCGGAGGTTCGGGGTTCCGAGTTCCGCGTTTCCGGCCTCCGGTTCCCGGCTTTCCGCCAGGGAGCGGAAAAGTTCGATCCGGGCGTCCGCCTCGGCGGGGTCGAGGCGTTCGATGGCGAAGCCGGCGTGGACGATGACATGATCGCCCTCCCGCGGGGACTCGATCAGCGTCAGGTCAACCGCATGGCGTACGCCGTCCAGTTCCACGGTTCCCGTTCCGCCATCCTCGATGGCGACGACCTTCATGGGTATTCCAAGGCACATGGTCCCGCACCGTAACATCCGCACAGCTCCGGCGCAATGCGGCGGGGCCGGTCTTGAAATCGTGGGGCGGATGGCGTTTACTGTCCGGGATTCAAATCACGCGAACAACCCGGAAGGAACGATGTCATGATCAGCAAGAAGATGGCCGAAGCCCTGAACGAGCAGATCAACAAGGAACTCTACTCTTCCTACCTGTACCTGGCGATGGCCGCGTACTGCCGAAGCGAAGGGTTGAGCGGATTCGCCAAGTGGCTCGGCGTCCAGTCGTCCGAGGAGCGTGCCCACGCGATGAAGATCTACGGCTACCTTGAAGACCAGGGCGCCAAGGTCCAGTTGGGCGCCATCGCCGCGCCCCCGGCGGACTTCGGCTCGGCGCGCCGCGTTTTTGAGGAGACGCTTTCCCACGAACAGTCGGTCACCGCCGCGATCCACTCGCTGGTCGATCTCGCGATCAAGGAGAAGGACTACGCCACCCAAGGCATGCTCCAGTGGTTCGTGAACGAGCAGGTTGAGGAGGAGAGCGTGGCGGGCGAGATCGTCTCCAAGCTCAAGATGGTGGGCGGCGATGCCCGCGGTATCTTTATGGTTGATCGCGAACTGGGCGCCCGCGCGGGTTGATCGCGGGATGCAGATGGGGAGAGGTGATGGCGGGGCTTGTGGCCTGCGGCCAACCTGATAGCATAGGGCCCGCCGCTGGGCTGGGCCCCGGGGTAAGGAGTTGGGGATCGATGAAGACACGAGTTTGGGTTTCCGTTCTGGCCATCGCAGCGTCCGGATTGGCGGCGGCGCCGGTGAGCGCGCAGGATCTGTATGTCGTTCCGGCCCGCTATTCGGTCCTGCAGGTCATGTTCGACGTCGTGAACATTCGTCCTGCGGGACTGGTCTCGTACCAGGGTGGCGCCACGACCGAACGCCCGACGCTGCACGCGTGGAACGGGCAGGAGTGGGTGCGGATCGGACTCTCCGGTCTGCGCGACGGTTCCTTTGCCGCCGTCCGGCCCCAGCGGGTCGTTCTCGTCGGCGACAAGGACGTGCTGCCGCCCGCGTTGGCGGATGCGGCCCAGCAGCTCGCGCCGGTGGTTCTGAACTGGGCCGAGATGGACAACGCCTCGATCGTCAATGCGGCGGGCCGGCTCCAGAAGTTTACCAACCGCGAATGGGCGTGGATCGCGGGCCGATATAACATGCAGATCAAAGACGGCGCCGCCGAGGGCCGCAGGGACAGCTGGTACTACCACGACCATCCCGAGCTTCGCGGCGGAACCAAGCTGCGGCAGCCTGCCGAGCCGTCGGCGCCCGTCTCCGTGCAGCCCGTTGTCGAAGCCAGCGCGCCGGCGCCGGCCGCTGCCAGTCTGAAGCCCGCGGAGCCGGCCCCCGTCGAGCCCGCGGCCGCCTTCTCCCCGAACGCGATGTGGGAGCAGCCGGCGCCCGCAGCGGCCGGAACGCCCGCCGCCAAGGCCGAACGCGGCATCAAGTGAGCCGGTGGCAATGACCGGGTTCCGCCCAGCCGCCGTCGCCGCCTTGTTCGTGGCGGCTTGGTTGCCATGCATTTCTGTGGACGGCGCGGAGCCGCAGAAGAAGCCCTCGTGGCTTCCGGATTCCCGCCGTGCCTTGTTCGTCTGTGTGGTCGAGGATGAGATCACGCTGAGCTGGAAGTCGGAGAAAGGTTCCGTCTACACGCTCATGTACACCGACAAGCCCACCGGCGAGGCCAAGTGGGCTCCGCTACCCGGCTATGTCCAGATGCCTGGAACCGGCAAGACCGAGACCGTGAAGTTCAAGACGGATCCCGCCCGCCCACGCCGCTTCAACCTGCGCGTGGAAGAGGCGTCAAAGGCCGCCGGCGGCAAGGCCGGGAAGAAGTAGTGCGGTGAGGCGGTAGGCCGTATGGCGGTGGGGTCGTGAGGACCTTCGCCGCAGTCTCCGCCCCACCCGGCCTGCCAACCCGCGCCCCTCCGAACCTGCGAACCTTCCGGCCATGCGCCTCCAGATCTCGCCGGTCGCAAGGCCCTCCCTTCACCGCCGCAGTTCGACCACTGTCTCCACGTGGAACGACTGCGGGAACATGTCGACGGGCTGGATCCATGAGGGGCGCAACCCGGAGGCTGCGAACTCGCGGATATCCCGGCCCAGCGTGGCCGGATTGCAGGACACGTAGAGTACCGTTCGCGCCCCGGTCTGAAGGACCGCCCGCCGCGCCTCGGGAGAAAGCCCGGCCCGCGGCGGATCGACCACCACCACATCGAACTTCCCGGTCAGGGTTGCCGCCACCCGGGCTGCGTCGCCTCGGACCATCCGCAGATTGTCGATTCCATTGCGCTTCGCGTTTCGGATCGCCGACTGAACCGATGCCGCGTCGGCCTCGACGCCGACCGCCTCGCCGGCCGCGCGCGCCAGGAACGCCGTGATGGCGCCGGTTCCGGCGTAGAGATCGAGAACGCGTCCGGGGCGAAGGGTGCGAACCCGGCTCTCGATGAGACCGAAAAGCCGTTCTGCCTGCTCCGTGTTCGTCTGGAAAAAATCGCGCGGACCGATCTCGAACGTCAATCCGCCCACCTGCTCGCAGAGCGTCCCGGGCCCGCCGAGCACGCGAAGGGCGCCGCGGGGCGGCGCGGCAGCGACCACGGTGGTGGCGAGGTCCGCGAAGAGGTCGACCCAGGGGTCGAAGGGAAACCCGCCATCCTCGCGCTCCAGCAGGATCAGACGATCCCCGGTGCGCCGGCCTTCGCGAATCTCGAGCCGGCGGGGCCATCGGTCCGTGGCGATCCGGCCGGACGCGAGAAACGCCTCCATTCTGCGAAGGATCTCCCGCGACGCCTCCGATTGCAGGACGCATGAGGATGCATCGGCGATGAAGTCGAAGTCCTCCCGCTCGTGAAGGCCGCACACCGGGGCGCCGTCGCGGAGGCCGATCGAGAACGACATCTTGTTGCGGAAGAAGATCGGGGTTTCCATCCCGATGACGGGTTCGACCGGTGGGGCGCCTACGCCCAGGAACCGAAGCGCCTCGGCGACGAACCCGCGCTTGGCCTCGAGTTGGGCCGGATACTCAAGGTGGAGGAGATGGCAGCCGCCGCAGTGGCCGAACACGGGACAGGCGGGAGCCCGGCGCGCGGGGGAGGGCTCGATCACCTGTTCGAGGCGCGCAAACGCATGTTTCGCGGCGCGGCGTGTGATGCGGGCGTCGACGAGTTCCCCCGGCAGGGCACCGTCGACAAAGCAGACCATGCCGTCGAGGCGTGCCAGCGCGTGGCCCTCGTAGACGAGCTTCTCCGCGCGCAGGCGGACGGGCGGCGCGACGGGGACTTCAGCCATGGCCATCGTCCGTGAACATGCGTGCAACATAGCACTCCCGCACCCGGGGCGGCAGATCGAAATCCGGCGGCGCCAGGGCAGGCACATCTTCCAAACTACCACGGTATGGATCGCATCTCCATGCGGTGCCATCTGTTGCGACTCAATCTCCTCCGCGGTCGGGCGTAGCGCCGGTATCTGACCGGCGCCACCTTGCGTCCAGAGTTCAGCGTTGCGCTCGACGGATTCGGGCGCTACGGAGGAATCCAACGGAAGTGACACGATCGCGGATCACGGAAGATGCGTCTGCCCGGCCGGCGGTGCCGCCCCCCGCGTTGCGATGAGGGGGTCCGGCCGCGCGCCGTAAGGGACGGCGCCTCCTGCCACCGGGAAATGCGGCATCGACAAACCCGCCATCCGGCGCCTACCTTGTCCGGCGTGCTCGGCGGTAAACGGACGGAAGGAACATGCGAATCGCGCGGGATGGCTGGCCATTCATTTTCGGGGTGCCCGGGGTGTTGGGGGTGCTGGCTCTGGGTGCCGCGGCGGCGGGGTGGAACTGCGCGGCCCGGGTTCTGGCAGTTCTGGCGGTGGTCGGCGGCGGGTTCATGGTCTTCTTCTTCCGGGATCCGGACCGGACTCCTCCGTCCGACCCGGCCGCCCTGCTGTCGGGGGCCGACGGACGGGTCATGGCAATCGTCGAGGAGCCGGAACCCGAATTCATCGGCGGGGACGCCATTCGCATCAGCGTCTTCCTCAGTGTGTTCAACGTTCATGTGAACCGTGCCCCCGTCGCCGGCCGGGTGCGCGCCATCAAGTACACTCCGGGCCGCTTCCTCTTTGCCTTCGACAACCGCGCCTCGCGGGTGAACGAGAATAACTCGATCCTGATCGACGGGGGCCCCGTCCGGTGCCTGACCCGCCAGATCGTAGGGCCCGTGGCCCGCCGGGTCGTCCACTGGCTGACCCCGAATCAGGAGTTGCAGAAGGGCGATCGGATCGGCATGATGAAGTTTGGCTCCCGGTTGGATGTCTTTTTTCCGCGAGGAACGGTTGAGGTTCTTGTGACGCGGGGGATGAACGTCCGTGCCGGGGAAACCGTGCTGGCCCGCCTGGTATCGCGGAGTTCTGGATGAAGTTGCGGCACATAGCCCTTACGGCGTTCACGCTGACCGTGCTCGTGCTCGGATCGAGCGCGATCCTGCTCGCCTTCGAAGAGGAGTTCGTCCTGGCCGCACAGTTCATCATCCTGGCGGCGATTCTGGACGGGTTCGACGGCACCTTGGCGCGCATGCTGCGGGCGGAAACGGCCTTTGGGGAACGGTTGGACACCTATATCGACTGCATCAGCTTCGGCGTGGCCCCGGCGGCGCTGACCTACGCTTTGATGTGGAAGGACTACGGCGCATGGGGCAAGGCGGCCGCCATGGTCATCATCCTCTCCGGGGTGATCCGGTTCAGCCGCGGCTGCAGCACGCCCTCCAAGCGGTACCGCCACCTGTTCCGCGGTCTTCCGATCCCCGTGAGCGCCACGTGGATCAGCATTTTCGTCCTTATCGTGGAGAAGGATCTGCTCGAAATCCCCGGCATGACGATCGACCGCAGCGCGGTCACGGTCTTCTTCTGGGCCTTTGCCTTCGCCTTCCTTCTGTTGCAGGTCTCGAACGTCCGCTATCTGAAGCCGTCCCGCCGCCAGTTGACCATCGCCCTTTCGGTCACGTTTGCCGCCATGCTCCTCACCGGCCAGCCGCGGCAGGCCTTCTGCCTCACCACCGCCGTCAGCGTGCTCGTGTACGTCATCGGCGGCCTCCTCCGTCACAAGGAACTCGCCGCCGGCGAGACTGCGGACGAGGACGAAGAGCTGCCCGCCGTCCACTGAACCAGCGGTCCGGGTCGCACGTCCCGCCCCTGAGCCCGCCGTAGCTTCTTCCAAGGCCGGGAGAATCCCTCACGCGGAGCGTCCAAGGCTTGGACAAGCGGATGGCGTCCATCCGCGGGGCGAATCGCCGCGTCACGGCGGGGGAGCTGCGGGCTCCAGCACCACGTAGGTGGGCAGTCCCATCACGCCGAATGCAGCGAGGATTTCCTTGGCAGGCGTCTCGCCGGGTTTCTCGGCCTGGTACTTCACGAACACGAAGCTCCGCAGCGCGTCGGTGACGGCCGGCTTGCGGAAGGTCGAGGCTTCCATCGCGTGGCAGTTCTTGCACCAGGTTGCCCAGAAGTCGATTAGGACCGGCTTCCCCGCGGCGCGGGCGTCGTCGAAAACCTTCTGCCAGTCCGCCGCCGTGCTGGTGGGGCCGAGGGCGATGCCCGCCGTGCCGTTGCTGCTTGCCGTCGCCGTCACGGGCGCCGCGCCGGTGGCGCGGAAGCCGGACCATGCGAGATGCCCGTAGTAGGCGGCCATGGCGAGGATGAAGATGCCGAAGCCGTACTTGACCTTGTCCATCCATCCGCCCGGCTTCGGCAGAAACGCGAGCCCGGCCCCCGCGAACGGCCACGGCAGTGCCATGCCGATGCCGAGCAGGAACGGCAGCAGCAGCCCGGCGGTGTGGCCCTGCTGGTACATGGAGGCCGCCAGCACGAGTACGCCAATCAGGATCGGGGCGACACAGGCGCCCGCCAGCAACGCGGCCACCACGCCGAGGGAGAATGCGGCGAAGAACCGGTTGCGGGAGGCGCCGGGGCTTCCCATGCGGCCCTGGATGGCCGAGAAATCAATATTGAAGACGCCGAACATCGCCAGGGACAGGCCGACGAATAGCGCCGCGATCCCCGCGTTGAACCAGGGCGACGCGTTGAGGGCGCCGAAGGGGGCGCCGGTGAGGACGACCACGACGCCGAGGACCCCGTAGGCCAGCGCCATTCCGAGGCCGTAGATGCCGCCGAGGAGGAAGCCGCGTCCGCGCGACTGCGCCTGCGCGCCCGCGCCGATGATCGCCAGGTTGATCGGAATCATCGGCAGGACGCAGGGTGTGAAGTTCAGCAGCAGACCGCCGCCCAGGATCAGGAGCAGCGCCACGAACCACCCGCGATTCATCAGCACGTTCCCCGCACCCCGGCCCGCAAGGAAGTCGAGGAACGGCGACTCGGCCTGGTAGCCGGCCGTTCGGCGCGCGATCCGGAAATCCGCCGGGATCGGGCCGGACCCGGTGGCGGCCGCTGCGACCGCGGGCGCTGGCGCCGTGGCGGGCGCTCCGGCGCCGGGCCGAAGTTCGCGCGTTTCGGGGAAGAAGCATTGGGTGGCGTCGCAGCCCTGGAGGGAGACGGACAACGCCGGGCCCGCCGCCGGGGCGGAGACGATGCTGTAGCGCGCGGTGAACGTGGCGGCGTGGAACGGATGGATCTCGCCCGTCTGCGGGTCGGGCTTCGAAACGGGCGCGGGGATCGAGACGGGGGCGAGCACCGTGCCCTCCAACCCGGTCACCGACAGGGAATCGGCGTAGATGCGATGCCCCGCAGGGATCGTGAAGGCCACGTCCACCACGGCGCCCGCCGGGGCCGATCCGCGCGTCGCGGAAACGCCGAACGGCGAGGCGTCGAACTGCGCCGACGCCGCCGTCGCCAGCAGGAGCGAGGCGGACACAGCCGCAACATCCAACACCCAATATCCAACAGCCAACTTCCAACGCGGAACACCGAACATCGAACGCCGGACGGCAAACGCCGGGATACGGCGGTCACCGTCAGAACTTGGAACGTGGAACCTGAAACTTGAAGATTCGCCGTCCCGACACTCGCCACCCGACACCTGACACCTCTTGCTCATGTCGCGCACCTCAGAGATACCATACGCTATACTGTCCACATGGCAATCGTCCGGCAACCCGATCTGGAGACCGCGGCGCGCGCGATCTGCACGCGCATCGCGACGGCCGGCCATCGCGCGCTCTGGGCCGGCGGGTGCGTGCGCGACCGGCTCATGGGCCGGGAGCCGAAGGATATCGACATCGCGACCAATGCGACGCCCGACGAGGTTGCCGCGATCTTTCCCAAGACCAAGGGTGTCGGCAAGTCGTTCGGCGTCGTGCTCGTGCAGTCCGGCGGACACTGGTTCGAGGTGGCGACGTTCCGTCGCGATCTCGGGTATGTGGACGGCCGCCGGCCGGTGGCGGTGGAGTTCGCGGAGGAGCGCGCCGACGCGCAGCGGCGGGATTTCACCATCAACGGTCTCTTTCTCGACCCGCAGAACGGCGAGGTGCTCGACTACGTGGACGGCCGGGCCGATCTGAAGGCGCGCACCGTCCGGGCGATCGGCGATCCGCGCCACCGGTTCGCCGAGGACTACCTCCGGATGATGCGAGCGGTGCGGTTCGCGTCGGTGCTGGGTTTCGCGCTTGACGCCGCCACGGCGGAGGCGATCCGGGAACTGGCGCCACGGATCCGGAAGATCGCCTCCGAGCGCGTCCGCGACGAACTACTCCGCATCCTCACGGCCTCGCCCCGGGCCGGGGCCGGAATCCTGCTGCTGCGCGATACGGGTCTTCTGGCCCAGATCCTCCCCGAGGTCGCCGCGATGGAGGGCGTCGAACAGCCGCCCGAGTTCCATCCCGAGGGCGATGTGATGGCCCATACGACGGCGATGCTCGACCTCATGCGCGGGCCGACGGTGGACCTTGCGCTTGCGGTCCTCCTGCATGACTCGGGCAAGCCCGGAACCGCGAAGCCCGGCCCCGCGGCGGGCGGCGGAACACGCATCCGGTTCGACGGTCACGACGCGGCGGGCGCGGCGATCGCCGAGCGTGTGCTGCGGCGTCTGAAACTGCCGCTGCGCACGATCGAGCACGTGACGGCGTGCGTGGCGGGGCACATGAGGTTCATGAACGTGCCGTCCATGCGGCCTGCGACCCTGCGGCGCCTGATGTCGGCCGAGACGTTCGACACCGAACTGGAACTGCACCGGCTTGACTGCCTTTCCAGCGGTCGGACACCCGTCGCGCTGGATATCGTGGCGACGGCCCGCGTCGCGTGGGAGCACGAGCGTTCGCTGCCGCGCCCCATGGTCCGCGGCGGCGACGTCATGGCGATGGGCGTCCCTGCCGGGCCCGAGGTCGGCCGGTGGGTCCGCGCCGCCTTCGACCGGCAGCTCGAGACCCCGCACATCACGCGGCCCCAGCTGCTGCGCTGGGCAGCCGCGCAGGTGCGGGGGGAGACCGCGAACGCGTCGCCCCGGCTCAGGGCCGGCCGGTGAACCGCTGCCTCGCATAGCTCGGCCCGAGAGCGGGCACCCGCACGCTGCGTTCCGAGTTCCGGGTTGGCGTCCTCATTCGCCTGCCCCCATTCGGTTGTGATCCTCCGCCAGTCCGTGTTCGATGTCCGGCGTTTGCGCTGCGCGATTCCGCCGCGATTGCGCGCGGCGTTCCGTCGTGTATCATGACCCGTCACAACGAAAGCGGTGAGGACATGAAGATTTGGATCAACGGGAAGCTGGTGCCGGAGCGGGACGCGAAGATTTCGGTGTTCGACCACGGTCTGCTGTACGGCGACGGGGTGTTTGAGGGCATCCGGGCGTACAACGGCCGCGTGTTCCTGCTGGACGAGCATCTCGACCGCCTCTGGGACTCCGCCAAGGCGATCGCGCTGAACATTCCGGTCACAAAGAAGGCGATGGAGCGTGCGGTGGTCGAGACCTGCCGGGCGAACCGGATCCGCGACGGCTACATCCGCCTGGTCGTGACCCGCGGCGTGGGCACGCTCGGGCTGAACCCCTACCTCTGCAAGAAGGCTCAGATCATCATCATCGCCGGGACGATCCAGTTGTACCCGGAGGAACTCTACCGCAACGGCATGGCCGTGGTGACGGTGGGGACGCACCGGAACATGACCGAGGCGATCAATCCGCGGATCAAGAGCCTGAACTATCTCAACAACATCCTGGCCAAGATCGAGGCGATCAACTCGGGCGTGATGGAGTGCATCATGCTCAACACGCAGGGCTACGTGGCGGAGGCGTCGGGTGACAACATCTTTGCCGTGCGCGGCAAGGCGTTGACGACGCCGCCGCCCTGGTGCGGCGCGTTGCGCGGCATCACGCGCGATGCCGTGATGCGCCTCGCCGCCGAGCGCGGCTACGAGGTGCGCGAGGATGTCATGACGCGCTACGACCTCTACGTGGCCGACGAGGTCTTCCTCACGGGCACGGCGGCCGAGATCATCGGCGTGACCAACATCGACCGGCGTCCGATCGGCGCGGGCAAGCCCGGCCCCGTGACGCGCGAACTGGGTGCGGCCTTCGCGGCGTTTGCGAAGGATGTCGGCACGCCGATCCCGGCGTGATATCCGGCGGGGCCGCCCGATGAAGTGCGAGATCTGCAAGGCCCAGGATGCGAGCGTCCACCTCACCCAGGTGCTGGCCGGCGAGGTCCGGAAGCTGCACATGTGCGAGGACTGCGCGCGCAAGGGCGGCATCAACATCGAGAACCCGGTGTCGATCTCGGACCTTCTGCTCGGTCTCGGCAAGGAGGAGCAGGCCGAGGAGGCGCCCGCCGCCCCCGATCGTGCGTGCCCGGTCTGCCATCTCCGGCAGGCGGATTTCCGCAAGTCGGGCCGGTTGGGCTGCCCGGACTGCTACACGGCGTTCGCCGCCGAGTTGGCGCCCCTGCTGCGGCAGATGCACCGGCGCGACCACCATGTCGGCCGCACGCCCGCCCATGTGCCCGGGGGCGTCTCGCCGGCCGAGGAGGCCGCCTCCGTGCAGGACGCGCTCGACCTGGCCGTTGCGGCGGAGAACTTCGAGGATGCGGCGCGATTGCGCGACCGGCTGCAGGAACTGCGCAGGAAGATCGCCTCCGGGAAGGCCCCGTCGTGAGCCTCGATGACATCATCCGCCAGCCGCATCTGTGGACGTGCGGGGCGGGGGGCGACGGAATCGCCGTCAGCAGCCGGGTCCGCCTCGCCCGCAACCTGCGCGGGCACGCGTTTCCCGACTGGGCGGGCGAGGAGGAGAACGTCCGCGTCTGGCGCGCGATCGAGCCGGTGCTCCGCGCGCTGCCTTCGATGGATTCCCCGGTCTCCGCGGGCAACGACGAGATGACGGACTTCGAGCGGCAGATCCTTGTCGAGCGGCACCTGGCCAGCCGCGAACACGCCCGCAAGGGGCGCGGCAGCGGGATTGTGATGCGGGCAGACGAGCGTCTCTCGGTCATGGTCAACGAGGAGGATCACCTCCGCATGCAGTCCCTCGAATGCGGCTTGGCGCTCGATCAGGCGTGGGATCGGATGGCCGTCCTGGACCGGGAGATGGAGGACCAGGTCGCCTGCGCGTTCAATCCCAGGCTGGGCTACCTGACGGCGTGCCCGACCAACGTGGGCACGGGGTTGCGCGCCAGCGTGATGCTCCACGTGCCGGGGCTTGTGCTGATGGAGGAGATGGGGCCGGTCGTGAACGGCATCCAGAAGCTCGGCATGGCGGTGCGGGGGTTGTGGGGTGAGGGGACCGAGGCGATCGGGAACATGTTCCAGATCTCGAATCAGACGACGCTCGGTGCACGCGAGGAGGACCTCGTGGGGGACCTTGAGCGGCTGGTCTGCGAGATCATCGACCACGAGCGCAACGCCCGCGCGCGGCTGGTGCGGAACCGGGAGACGCTGGTGCGGGATCACGTCGGCCGGGCGCTCGGCATCCTGGGGAACGCCTACGTGCTGACGTCGAACGAGACCCTGTCGCACCTGTCCGCCTTGCGACTGGGTATCGAATTGGGTATAGTGAACCATTTGGAGCGTGCGGTGATCGACGCGCTTCTGCTGCAGACTCAGCCGGCCCACATCCAGCAATCGGCGGGACGTCCGCTGGGTCCCGGGGAGCGCGATGAGGCCCGTGCGCGACTGGTCCGCGAACGGCTGGGTGAACCCCCCCGTCGCCGTCGCGGAAGAAAGACGAAGGTATGAACAATTTCACGCCCCGGGCGAATCAGGTCCTCCGGCTGGCCCAGCAGGAGGCCGAGCGGTTCAACCACGGCTACGTGGGAACGGAGCATCTCCTGCTTGGGCTTGTAGCCTTGGGCCAAGGGGTTGCGGTCGTCGTCCTCCAGAAAATGGGAATCGATCTCGACACGCTCCGCCTCGAGGTGGAGAAGGCGGTCGGCGTCGGCCCCGAGACCAAGACGATCGGCAACATCCCCTTCACGCCGCGCGTGAAGAAGGTGCTGGCCCTGGCCGGCAGCGAGGCCCGTGCGCTCAATCACTCCTACGTCGGCACGGAGCACATCCTGCTGGGCCTCCTCCGCGAGGGGGAGGGCGTGGCGTCGCGGATTCTGAAGAACCTCAACATCGACCTCGAGAAGGCGCGCATCGCGATCATGAAGGAGCTCGATCCGGACTACGAGCCCGGGTCGGCGCCCGCGCCGGATGCCGCGCCGGAAGCGACCGCGGGTTCGGCTCCGGCCGGGGGCGATGCGGCGGCGGGCGGTGCGGGGGCGCAGGGCGGTGCGTCCGGGCAGCAGCGGAAGACGAAGACGCCGGCCCTGAGCACGTTCGGGCGCGACCTGACGGAGCTGGCCGCGAAGGACGCCCTCGATCCGGTGATCGGCCGCAGTTCGGAGATCGAGC
>CAYRFK010000034.1:0-16037 GCA_964423465.1 uncultured Verrucomicrobiota bacterium
ACGGATTCCTGCGCGAGCGCTTTGCCGGCACGCAGGCCTTGGACCTGCGCCATGCGGACGCGCTGGAGGTCGATCTCGCCGGCCTCGTGGGGGCCGGTTTCCGGAAGGTTGTCTCGAATCTCCCGTATTCCGTCGGCACGCGGATTCTGATGCGGATTTTCGAGCAGGACCCGAGGCCGGATCTCATCGTTGCGACGCTGCAACTGGAGGTCGGGAAGAGACTGACCGCGCCGCCGGGCTCGAGGGACTACGGCCTGGTCTCGGTCCACGCGCAGCGGATTTACGATGTGACCATCACCCGGCGGATCAGTGGCACGTGCTTCCATCCGCCCCCCGATGTGGAGTCCGCCGTGATCCGGCTCGTCCGCCGCCCCGTGCCGCGGGCCGCACCGGATTCGCCGCAGCATTTTCATGCGCTGGTGAAGGGCGCGTTCACGCGGCGGCGGAAGCAGATCCAGCGGGTGCTTCAGGAGATGGACGAGGCGCCGCGCGGCATGGCCCGGGCCACCCCGGAATGGGTCGCCTCGCTCGGCATCGACCCCGCCGCCCGGCCGGAGACGCTTTCCGTCGAACAATGGGGCCTGCTCTCCAACGCCCTGTGCGCCGGGGCGGCTGACGGCGGGTCGGCCGGGGCCGGAGTGGACGGGTGAGCGCGTGAGCGGTGTCTTCTTCGATTCGCATGCCCACTTCGATTCCTTCGCGACGCCGGAGGAACGGGGGGCCGTGTGCGACCGTGCCGCCGCCACCGGGGTGGGGCGCATCCTGGCGATCGGGGGCTCCGCGGCGGGGAATGCAGCGGCGCTCGATGCCGCCGCGCAGCGTCCCGCGCAGGTGCGCGCCGCCGTGGGATGGGATCGGAGCGAGGCGGCCCGTGAACCGGAGGCCGGGGCGGTCGGGGCGATGCTGTCGGATCCGCGCGTGGCGGCCGTCGGCGAGACGGGGCTGGACTACCACTACGATCGCGACACGGCCGCCGCCCAGCGGACGCTCTTCGAGGCGATGCTCTCGCTCGCGCACGAGGCGCGCCTGCCCGTGGTCGTGCATACGCGCGAGGCGGACGACGACACCCACGCCATGCTCGCCGCCCATGCCGTGCGCTGGGCGGGCGATCCCGCCCGACTCGGCGTGATCCATTGCTTCACCGGTTCATGGCCGTTCGCACGGCGTCTGCTCGACCTCGGCTACCACATCTCGATCAGCGGGATCGTCACGTTTGCGAAGTCCGCGGACCTCCGCGAGGTCGCCGCCCGGGTTCCCGCGGACCGTCTCCTCGTCGAAACGGACTCGCCCTACCTCGCCCCCGTGCCGCACCGCGGACGGCCCAACGAGCCGGCCCTGCTTCCATTCACCGTTCGCGCCGTCGCCGCTGCGCGGGGCGCGACGGAGGCCGCCGTTGCGGCCTCGACCACGGCGGCTGCGACGGCCCTGTTCGGATTCTGAACCGCAGTCCAATTCGTATCGACGAAGCGCGCCGGATCGTGTCCACTTCGAACGGCCCGTCCGGCCCGGAGGATTTTGCGATGAATTGGATGTGCATGGCGGTGGCGGCCTCGGTGCTTGCGGTCGGCGCGGGCGCGGCGGAGGAAACGCGTCTTTCCTCGCTCGATCTCAAGCAGATGACCGCGGGCTGGGGCAAGCCGCTGCCGGACCACAGCGTGGACGCCAACAAGCTGCGGATCGCCGGCGTCGAGTATACGCACGGCGTCGGCACGCACGCTGACAGCGTATTCCGCGTGAAGCTGCCCGGCGGCGCGGCGCGGTTCCGTGCGCGGGTCGGCATTGACGACGAGGTCACGGCGGCCGGCAAGGGCAGCGCGGAGTTTGTCGTGGCATCCGGCGCCGAGAGACTCTGGAGCAGCGGTATCTTGAAGGCCGGAATGCCGGCGGTTCCGGTGGATCTCGACCTCGCCGGCCGCACGGGTGTCGTGCTCCGCGTCACCGACGGCGGGGACGGCACCGACTCCGACCATGCCGACTGGGCGGAGGCGGTCTTCATCACCGAGGGCGGCCGTCCCGAGGCGCTGCCGCCCGTTGCACCCGAGGCGCCCTACATCCTGACCCCGCCCGCGCCGGGGGAGCCCCGGATCAACGGCGCGCGCGTCGTCGGCGCCCGCCCCGGCAATCCCTTCCTGTTCGCCATTGCTGCGTCCGGGGAGCGTCCGATGACCTTTGCCGCGGAGGGCCTCCCCGCGGGTATCGACCTCGACACGCAAACCGGAATTCTGACAGGCACGACGCCCGCGGCCGGCGAATATCGGGTGAACCTGACGGCGCGCAACGCGCGGGGTTCCGCGACGCGCGGGTTGCGCATCGTCGCCGGGGAACGCCTCGCGCTGACGCCGCCGATGGGCTGGAACAGCTGGAACTGCTTCGCCGGCGCCGTCACGCAGGAGCGCATCGCGTCGGCCGCGGAGGCCATGGTGCGAAGCGGTCTCACCCGGCATGGATGGACCTACGTCAACATCGACGACTTCTGGCAGGTGAAGCCCGGCGACAAGGACCCCACGCTGCAGGGGCCGGAGCGCCATCCCGACGGCCGCATCGCGACGAACCCGCGCTTCCCCGACATGAAGGGGCTCATCGACCGCATCCACGCGATGGGCCTCAAGGCGGGGATCTACTCGTCGCCCGGCCCGCTGACCTGCGGCGGTTGCGTCGGCAGCCACGGGCATGAGGCGGCGGATGCGGCGCAGTATGCCGCGTGGGGCTTCGACTACCTCAAGTACGACTGGTGCACCTACACAAAGGTTGCGAAGGGCAGCACGCTCTACGAGCAGATGAAACCGTACTTCGTGATGGGCCGCGCGCTGCGGGCGCAGAGGCGCGACATCGTCTACAGCCTCTGCCAGTACGGCATGGGCAACGTATCCGCATGGGGCGACAAGGTCGGCGGACACTGCTGGCGCACGACGGGCGACATCGTCGACACGTGGGCGAGCGTGGTCTCCATCGGCTTCCAACAGTTCGGCCTCGAGCACTTCGCCGGCCCCGGCAACTGGAACGACCCTGACATGCTCGTCGTCGGCCAGGTGGGGTGGGGGCCGAAACTGCACCCGACCCGCCTGACGCCCAGCGAGCAGTACTCCCACATCAGCCTCTGGTGCCTTCTCGCCGCGCCGCTGCTGATCGGCTGCGACCTGGAGCAACTGGACGCCTTCACGCTGAACCTGCTGACGAACGACGAGGTGATCGAGGTCAATCAGGATCCGCTGGGCCGCCAGGCCGCGCGCGTTGCGGTACGCGGATCCGCCCAGGTGTGGGCGAAGCCGATGGAGGACGGATCGGTCGCCGTCGGGCTCTTCAATCTCGACGAGGAGGAGCAGGCGGTCGCCGTGGATTGGTCCGACCTCGGCCTTGCCGGTCCCCGTCGCGTTCGCGACCTCTGGCGGCAGAAGGATCTCGGCGTCCGCGACGCCCGCTTCGAAACCCGCATCCCGCGCCACGGCTGCGCGCTGATCCGCCTGTCTCCCCCGGCGCCGTGACCGTGCGGAACGCCGGCTTGCCCCCGCGCACGTGCCTGCGCTAGGCTCGCGCCGGGTGCACGGTTCGAATCGGGGGAGGATGGATCATGGGTGGATTCTTTGGCGTGGCTTCGCGGACCGACTGCGTGACCGACCTGTATTACGGTACCGATTACCATTCGCACCTCGGCACGATGCGCGGTGGAATGGCGGTGTGGAACGGGACCGGGATCGACCGGGTGATCCACGACATCACGAACGCGCAGTTCCGGTCCAAGTTCGATGCGGACATCGACCGCCTTGCAGGGACGACCGGCATCGGGGTCATCAGCGACTATGAGGACCAGCCGCTCCTGATCGGCTCGCACCTCGGCCTCTACGCGATCGTCACCGTCGGCGTCATCCGAAACCTCGACGCGCTCGTCGCCGAGGCCTATGGAAAGCGCGCCACGCATTTCTCCGAGATGAGCGGCGGCGAGATCAACCCGACCGAACTGGTCGCCACGCTGATCAACCAGGAGGCGACGTTCGAGGACGGCATCCGCCGGGTGCAGGACATGATCGTCGGCTCGTGCTCGATGCTGTTGCTGACCAAGGAGGGCATCTATGCGGCCCGCGACCGGTGGGGGCGCACGCCGGTCATCCTCGGACGCAAGGACGGCGCGATGGCCGTGACCTTTGAGAGCTGCGCGTTCCCAAACCTCGACTACGCCCACGTGCGCGACCTCGGGCCGGGCGAAGTGGTGCGGCTGACGGTGGACGGCGCCGAGACGCTGGTGCCGCCGCGCGCGGAGATGCGGATCTGCTCGTTCCTGTGGGTCTACTACGGCTATCCCGCCTCGACCTACGAGGGCCGCAACGTGGAGGACATGCGCAACCGCAGTGGCGCGCTGCTGGCGTTGCGCGAGCGGATCGAGGTCGACGCCGTCGCCGGCATCCCGGATTCCGGCGTCGGGCACGGCCTCGGCTATGCCGCGGAATCGGGCGTGCCGTACCGCCGCCCCTTCGTGAAATACACGCCGACCTGGCCGCGCAGCTTCATGCCGCAGAACCAGAAGGTCCGCGACCTGGTGGCGAGGATGAAGCTCATCCCGGTGCCCGAACTCATCCGCGGGAAACGGATCCTCTTCTGCGAGGACTCGATCGTGCGCGGAACGCAGCTCCGCGATACGATCAAACGCCTCTTCGAGTACGGCGCGCGCGAGGTCCATATGCGTCCCGCCTGCCCGCCGCTGATGTACGGCTGCCCGTACCTCAATTTCTCCCGGTCGAAGTCGGAATTCGACCTCATCGCACGGCGAATGGTCCGCGAGATGGAAGGCCACGACGGCGACCCGCCCGCGGAGTACTGCGATCCGGATTCGTCGCAGTACCGCGAGATGCTGGCGCGGATCGGTGAGAATCTGGGCCTGTCGTCCGTCGTGTACCAGCGCCTCGACGACATGGCCTGCGCCATCGGCCTCCCGCTGTCGCGACTGTGCACGTATTGCTGGAATCGGTGCGGCTGAAGGCGAGAGGCGATCGGTCTTGCAACGGACGCGGCGGCGTCGGATCATCCGGCGGATAACGGGAGACGGCACGTGGCGGACGAACGGCAGGGCATCCAGGCGAAGCTGGCGGACGAATCGGGCGGGAGCGTGGGGAAGTACCGCAGGCTCGTCGTCGGGGACACCGGGCTCCTTGGCTTCCTCACGTATGAGTTCGTGACGTCGGTCTTCGGCCCCTGGCCGGGCGCGCTCGGGTTCTGGCTCCGCAGCAAGTTCTATCCCGGTCTCTTCCGCTCGTGCGGGCGCAAGGTCATCTTCGGACGGAACCTGACGGTCCGCCATCCCGGTCGCATTAGCCTTGGCAGCCGCGTGGTCCTCAGCGACGGCGTCAGCCTCGACGCCAAGGGCGAGACGGGCGAGGGCATCCTCATCCGGGACGGTGTGTTCGTCGGCCTGAGCTGTGTCGTGACCTGCACCGATGGCACCATCGAACTCGATGACAAGTGCAACCTCGGGGCGTGGTGCCGGATCGGGTCCTTCGGCCGCACTCGGATCGGGAAGAAGGCGCTGCTGGCGGCCTACTGCTACGTCGTCGGCGCGGGCCACGAGACCTCCCGAACGGACATCCCCATCCTCGACCAGCCCTACGTCACGCGGGGCGGCGCCGAGGTGGGGGATGGCTGCTGGCTTGGCGCACGCGTGACGGTCATGGATGGCGTGAAGATCGGCCGCGACTCCATCGTCGGCGCCCACGCACTGGTCACGAAGGACCTTCCCGACTTCAGCATCGCCGTCGGGATCCCCGCCAAGGTGACCGGTTCGCGCCTCGCGCCGCAGACGCCGGCCGCCGGCTAGATCCAGCCGTTCTCGCGGTACCAGCGGACGATGTCCGCCACCTCGTCGTCAAACGCCCGCGCCGGCTTGAATCCCAGATCGCGCGCCGCCTTGGAGGCGTCGAAGTGGCGGTTCTTGGTGAAGAAGTCCACGCGGCGGCGGTAGATCGGCGGACGGATGTTGAGCGGCGTGCAGACCGCCTCGCAGGCGGAGCCCAGCCATTGCAGGGGCTTGATCGGGAGCCGCAGCCAAGGCGGCGCCACGCCGAGGTTCCGCGCGATCGCCTCGGCCATCACGTTGAGAGGGACGGCCTTTTCGCCGGCGATCATGTAGACCTCCGCGTTGACCTCCTCATGCTCCATGGCCAGTTCGAAGGCGCGGACGAGGTCGCGGACGTCGATGAAGTGAACGTGCTTGCACGGCCCGGCGTAGAAGAATCGTCCCTTGGCGATCATGCGGAACATCTTGAGATTCCGCGTGTCGCCCGGGCCGTAGATCATCGCCGGGCGGATGACGGCGCCTCGGATTCGGCCGCCGCGGAAGTACTCCAGCGCGATCTTCTCGCCCTCCAGCTTCGTCCGCTGATAGGCGTCGCCGGGGTTGTAGGCCGAGGTTTCCGTGCCCGGCGGGTTCTTCACGTCGCCGAGCACGCCGCCGGTCGAGCAGTGCGTGAACCGCTTCACGCCGGCCGCGATCGAAGCCTCGAGCATCCGCCGCGTGCCCTCCGCGTTGATGTCGTGGTAGACGCTCTCCGGGAAGCCGGCCTGACGGAACAGGGCGGCGATGTGGTGCACGCGGACGACGCCCTCCAGCGCGCGCGGCAGCGTGGCGGCGTCGCGCACATCGGCCTCGACGACGGGCACGCCCAGCTTCTCCAGCGCGCCGGCCTTGGAGCGGTCCCGCACCATGGCGCGCACCCGCTCGCCGCGCCGGACCAGATCGGCCACCAGTTCCCCGCCCACGTATCCGCCGGCCCCCGTGACCAGCGTCCAGCCCGTTTCCATCTCCGCCATGACGATTCCCTTCCCCGTCGCGACGCCGCTGCGCGGTGCACGCTGGGTCGCATCCTACCCGTCCGTCCGCCCGGACCGGAGAAAAAACGGCATTGAACGATTCCGTCGCGCGGATCGGGCGGCGGGCGGCTGACGGCTCTGGTATAGTCGGCCCATGATCATGCCCGTCGAGGATGACGACGCGCCCGCGCCGCCGCCGGAGTTTCCGGACCGCGTCGCGGCGTTCTTCCGTCCCGGTGGGGCGTTCGAGGCGGGGTGCAGCGGCGAGCCGTTCCCGTACGAGCACCGGCCGCAGCAGCTCCGCATGGCGGACGCCGTAGCCACGGCGCTGGCGGAGGGGCGGCATCTTGCGGTCGAGGCCGGCACCGGGGTCGGCAAGAGTTTCGCCTACCTCGTGCCCGTCATCCTCGCCGCGCTGGAGCGCAAGCAGCGCGCCGTCGTGTCGACCTGCACGATCAGCCTGCAGGAACAGCTGATGGCGAAGGACATTCCCTTCCTTCGCACGCACCTCGGCGTCGACTTCAACGCGGTGCTGGTGAAGGGGCGCGGCAACTACCTCTGCCGCCGCCGGCTTGACCGCGCGATCCACGGCGGGCCGACACTCTTCGACCGCGGTTCGGAGGACTGGCTCGCCCGGATCCGCGACTGGGCCGCCCACGAGGCGCGCGAGGGCGCGCTGCAGGAGCTTCCCTTCCAGCCCCCGCCGGGCGTGTGGGACTCGGTCTGCGCCGAGCCGGACAACTGCCGCGGTCCCAAATGCCCCGAGTATCGCTCCTGCTTCTTCATGGCCGCCCGCCGCCAGGTCGCGGTCGCGGATCTGCTCGTCGCCAACCACCATCTGCTGTTCTCCGACCTCGGCCTCCGCCAGGGCGACGCCGGGTTCCTGCCCGAGTACGACACCGTTGTGCTCGACGAGGCCCACACCGTCGAGGATGTCGCCAGCGACCACTTCGGCCTGCGGCTGTCGTACTTCGCCTTCGAGCACCTGCTGCGGCGGCTCTACATCCCCGAGACGGGCAAGGGCCTCCTCGCGCTCGTTCGCGACGAGGCGCCGCGCGCGACCGTGCAGTCGCTGTGGGGCGGGGTGCTCCGGCTGTTCGACGACCTGCGCGACGCGGCGGAGTTCCGCGCCGGCGAGACCCAGCGCCGGCTGCTGAAGCCGCTCGAAGTTGAGACCATGGTCGCGGGGCAGATGCAGAAGCTGTCCGCCGAACTGAAGCGGATCGCGGATGAACTCGAGGACGAGGACCTGATCGCCGAGCTGCGGCAATCCTCGCGCCGCGCCGGCATGCTGTCCGCCGAGCTGGAGGCGTTCCTTCGGCAATCCCTCGATGACCATGTCTACTGGATGGAACTCGAGGGCCGCCGCCGCCAGCTCGTCCTCCACTCGGCGCCCGTCGAGGTTGCGCCGGTGCTGAAGGCGGCGCTGTTCGACTCCGTCCCCGCGGTCGTCATGACCAGCGCGACGCTGGCGGTCAACGGAACCCTCGACTACTTCCTCGGCCGCGTCGGCGCGTCAGGCAGCGAGGGCATCGGCGTCGGCTCGCCCTTCGACTACGCCCGGCAGATGCGCGTCTGGATCCCCGACCGGATGCCCGATCCGTCGGACGCCGACGCCTACACCCCCGCCGCCTCCCGTGCCGTGGTCTACTTTGCCACGCACACCCGCGGGTCCGCGTTCGTCCTGTTCACCAGTTCGGCGTCGATGCGCAAGGTCGCGGCGCTCGTGCGCGGGCCGCTGGAGCGCGCCGGGCTCACGGTGCTCGTGCAGGGCGAGGGGCTGTCGCGGCACAAGATGCTCGAGGAGTTCCGGAAGGGGCAGGGGACCGTGCTGTTCGGTCTCGACTCGTTCTGGATGGGCGTCGACGTGCGCGGCGAGGCGCTCTCGAATGTCATGATCATGCGTCTGCCCTTCGCCGTGCCCGACCAGCCCGTTGTGCGCGCGCGGCTCGACCGCATCCAGCAGCGCGGCGGCGATCCGTTCCGCGAATACAGCCTGCCCGAGGCCGTCATCAAGTTCCGCCAGGGCGTGGGACGCCTCATCCGCACCGCCACCGACACCGGCGTCATCGTCGTCCTCGACCGCCGCATCGCCGATAAATGGTACGGCCGCTGGTTCCTCCGCGCCCTCCCCGAATGCCCCGTCGAATTCGTCGAAGTCCCGCCCGTCGAGCTCGAAGGCGAGACCACGGACAGCTACGACGCCGAAGGATGAGGGAAGCGACCTTTTGCTGCGCGTTTACCCGATATCGCGCCAGCCTTGCCGCAAGGAACACGTGGCATTCATGTCGCACTTGGCAACCTACTGGAAGCTCATCGACACGGCGATGCTTGCGGGGTTGCAGTCTCGACTACTAGAGCTTACCGGGCCTGATCGCATACCTCTGCTTGTCGCGCTCAAGGCAAGCGGAAGCCGGCAGGCTTCGGAGGAGATGACAGCTCTAAAGGGGGCCGATGCCGAGCACGCTCATAATCTTGAGCTCATTTGGAAAACGATCACCCGCTCGTCACGGGGCAAGTAGCCGCCGCCGAAAGCGGCGCCCCGCCGGGTAGCGCCACGGCTACGACGTGGCGCGCCGGGGCGGGCGAGTGTGCCTCGCTTTCCGACCGGCATCCGTCCGCCTTGCCTCCGCATTGCATTGTCGGTTGACTCGCCAATATCACCGATGCACTCGCGGCCGGAACGAGGACGGCATAAACGTGGACGGGCCTCCTTCGGCTTTCTTTTCCTCCGGGCTCTGTCGTTCGGCCGCCGGGGCCGGCGGCCCTCCCGAACGAAGAGGGATGATGGCGGAAACCTGAAAGGGTGATCCCTGACGATTTCCTCATTCATTTGCCACCCTCCGGCCCGCCACTCGGCACCGCTCTTCCCTCGTCCCCCGACCCTCGCCCCCCCGTTCGGACTCAACATCCAAAAGCCAACCTGGAACGGCTCGACGCTGCGCGACGGCCGGGACATACTGCGCCCGTGGATGCGAGCTGGATCTCGGCCGCGTCCGGGCGCATCGGGCCGGGATGGGGCGAAAGGAAGGACCTCATGATCGGGATGGGCGGTGCACGGGGTAAGGCGTGGCTTGCTGCGGCATGCCTCTGCGCGCAGGCCGCGGCGGCTGCGACGGCGGCCCCGCCCGGCACGGGGACGGGATTCGATCCGGCCGCGTCGCTGGGGAAGGCCCGGTGGATCTGGGATGCCGGCGACACTGGCGCCTCCAAGCACCACGTCTGCTGGTTCCGGAGGACCTTCATCCTTGCGGATGGGCCGGTCGCGGGACGGGCTGCGGTGACGGCCGACAACGCTTACGAGCTGTTCGTCAACGGCTCGCGTGTTGGCGGCGATGTCTCGGATCCCGCCGCGCATTGGAACAAGGCGAAACGACACGACATCGGCCCGTTCCTTCGCAAGGGGGCCAACGCCATTGCCATCCGGGGGATCAATGCCGGCGGAGCGGGAGGCGTCGTCGCCGCCTTCCGCGTGGAGGCCGGCGACGCGGGGCTCGATCTCGTCACCGACGATTCGTGGCGGAAGACGACGTCGCACCTGGAGGATGCGTCGCGACCGGACCTTGACGACCGCGCGTGGAAGCCGGCCGACGTGATCGGCCCGATGGGGGTCGCCCCGTGGGGCTGGTTGGACGGCCGGAAGGCGCCGGCGCTTGCGGCTGCGCGTTCCGCGCCTCCGGCGGAGCCGCCGACGCGCACGCTGGGCGCGGAGGAGGCGGAGGCCCTCCTGGAGGCCGAGTGGCTGTATCAGGCCGCGGGCGCGCCGATTCACGAGCGGGCACTGCAGGAAATTGCGTGGGCGAGGGAGGTCGTCGGCCGTCTGGCGAACGCGCGCCCGGCGCCCGAACTGGCGACGGAACTGGCGCGGTTGGATGGGCTGGAGCGGGATCTGCGGGCGTTGCCGGCCGCTCCCGATGCCGCGGCGGCGCGGGCGCTCTATCTCGAGGTGCGCAGGGTCAAGCGCGCGGTCCTTTTCAAGGATCCTGCGGTGGACTTCTCGGGCGTCGTCTTCATCGACGTTCCGGAACGCTACGCGCACGAGTCGATGCACCGGGTATATCCGCAGGCACAGCTCAACTGCGTGCGGCTGCTCGTTCTCGACGGCCTGCATCCCGGCGGCGCCGTGCGCAAGCTGACGGACTCGCTGGGCGCCGGTTGGTACTGGCGCCCGGAAGTCTCGTTCGATGCGCGCCGGGTCCTGTTCTGCTTCCGGCCGGAGAAGGACCGGACATTTCACCTCTACGAGGCGAACCTCGATGGTTCGAACCTGAGGCAGATCACGCACGGCAGCTACGACGATCAGGATCCGATCTACCTGCCCGACGGGCGCATCGCGTTCATGAGCAACCGCGGTAACAGCTATGCCCGCTGCACGGTCGGCCACCCGAGCACGGTGCTCACGCGGTGCGATGCCGACGGCGGCAACATCTACATCCTCAGCGGCGGCGGGGAGCCGGAATACACGCCCTCGCTGATGAGCGACGGTCGCATCCTCTACACGCGCTGGGAGTACACCGACAAGGAGTTGATGCGCATCCAGAGCCTCTGGACCGTGAACCCGGACGGCACCGGCACCGGCGTGTTCTGGGGCAACCAGAGCTACTGGCCGGACATGCTCATGGAGGCGCGGCAGATTCCCGGGAGCCACCGCGTGATGTTCGCCGGGCATGGGCATCACCAGGTGTACCGGGGCAGCGTAGGCATCCTCGACCGCACCCGGGGGCTGAACTATCCCGACGGGCTCTCGCACGTGACGTGGGACACGCCGTGGCCCGAGGTCGGCAACGGACCCGCCGAACGGATGGAAACGCCGCGCTACCATGCGGCGGGGAGTTTTGGCGGCTACAAGTCGCCGTATCCGCTCAGCGCCGACCTTTTCCTCGTCTCCGCCCGCCACGGCACGCCGGCCTCCAGCCCGTTCCGGCTTTACCTGATGGACACGCTCGGCAACCGCGAACTGGTCTATGCCGGCGCGTTCAACGTCCTCTACGCGATGCCGGTGAAACCGCGGCCGGTGCCGCCGGCCCTGCCGGATCAGGTCGCCTGGGCGGGGCGCCAGGCGGATGCCGCGCCGGTCGAGCCGGGCCACTTCTACAGCGCCGACATCTTCCGGGGTGCGCCGGAGGTGCTGCGCGGGAAGGCGAAGTTCCTGCGCGTGCTCAGTCTCGACGCCACGACCTTCACGCTGGGCAAGAAGCTGCAGGATGTCGACCATCCCGGCGCCCAGCCGCACATGCATGTCGGGCCGGTGATGTCGGTCGCATGCAACGATGGCGTCAAGCGCGTGCTGGGCACCGTGCCGATCGAGGCCGACGGTTCGGTCTGTTTCGAGGCGCCGCCCTGCCGGGCGATACACTTCCAGCTTCTCGACGCGAACCACCGTGCGCTGCACACGATGCGGTCGTTCGCCAACCTGATGCCCGGCGAGCGGCGCGGCTGCGTCGGCTGCCACGCGACGCACAGTGTCGCACCCGCGGCGAATCGGGGGCTCGCGATGCGGAAGGAACCGTCGCGCATCGCGCCCTACCCGTGGGGCACCGACCACAGCTTCGGCTACGAGCGCGACATCCAGCCGATTCTCGACCGGAACTGCGGGCGCTGCCACCAGGGCTCGGGCCGGGGCCGCGCGAAGCTCGACCTGACGTTGCGGCCGAGCGCCGATTTCGGCGCGTTCCCCGAGCCCTACGTCACGCTCGTGCTGGGCGCGAAGCGCCGAGTCGCCGGCGGCTTCCCGGGGGTTTGCGAGGGCGGTATCGCCGACACCATCCTCGCCGAGGCGCACCCGTGGCGCCCGGAGGACTACGGTGTGCTCGATCCGATGACGAAGCTCTCCGGCGCGAGCAGGCTCATCGAACTCGCGTCCGGCGGCCGGCACCACGACGTGAAGCTGGACCCGGAGAGCCTGCTGAAGCTGGTGCTGTGGGTGGACACGATCTGCCCGTACCGCGGAGAGCCCGAGGTGCGCGCCATGGCCGATCCGGACCCGAACGATCCGCTGTTCAAGAAATCGAACTACCCGCCGTCGGACGTGACGGTGGAGGATGTCTACGCCCAATCGCCCTACCGGCCGCGGATGCGCACCGCGCCGGTCGTGAACCGCGCGTACCGGCAGGACGAGTTCCCCGACGTCGAGAGCCGCCTGCCGCGCGACGCGCGGGGCGACGTGGTGCCGCCGGTCGCCTTCACGCCCGACGGCCACCGTGTCGAGACGCCGTGGCCGCCGCCGAAAGCGGTTCCCCGCCGGGTAGCGCCACGGCTATGACGTGGCGCGCCGGGGCGGTCGCGGTGGCCGCAGCGCCGCAGGTCGTAGCCCTGCGGCTGCCTCGGGCGGCGGGGATTACGAGCACGATCGGCGCGGAAGGGACGCGTCTATAGAAGCAAGTATTGCATGCACTTGGAGATGGACGGCGGTGCGCACGAACGGGCGGGGGGGGCGGCGGACCTGGCCGACCGCGGCAGTCGTCGTATCTTCGGTTGACTCGCCCCCCGCCGATCCGTCCAAGGGTTGGAAAGCGATAGTGAGTCTGTTTCCAAGCCTTGGAATTCCGAATCCGCCGTGGCGCCCGAATCCGTCGGGCGCGGAGTTGGCTTCGGAGCCCAGGGTGGCGCCGGTCGGATACCGGCGCTACGGGACATTCGGACTCAGCATCCAACCCTCCTTGGCCAAGGCTACGGAGGGCAGGCATCCAACGGGGATCGGCCGACACTCGACACCGGCCACGTGGCACCGTCTTCATCGGGTGTGATGGAGGGCCGAGCTATGCGAGGCCGGACGGAGTGTCACGGAATGCAGGGTTCGGGCTCGCGGTAGCTCGCCCCTCCAAAAGGGAAGCATGAGCGCGGAGAAGCTTTAAACGGGGCGTCCGTCTTCTTTCGCTTGCCACCTTTCAGGGCCGGCACCCGGCACTCGACACTGACGTTCCCGGATTCTCGCGTCTTCACCTTCCACCCTCCACCCTCCACCTTCCCCCGCCCGGGCTTCTCAATCCGGGGCGGAGGGCCTAGGATGGGCGCATGAAATCCAAATGGGTCGCCTCCGTGTTTGTCGCGGTGGCGGCGGTGATGGCGGCGTTGGCTCTGGAGTATGCGGGCTGGCTCGACCGGCCCGAGTACGTCACGTGGAGCTGGCGCGTGAAGGCCGGCGCACGGCCGTCGCCGGCGACGGACCAAATCCGCGTGATCCTGATCGACCAGGAAAGCCTGAACTGGTCGTGGCGCGAGAACCGGCAGGCGTGGCCGTGGCCGCGGGAGTACTACGCGCCGATCCTCGACTTCTGCAGCCGGGCGGGGGCGCGGGGCGTTGCGTTCGACCTGATCTTCACGGAGCCGTCGTTTGCCGGCGTGGAGGACGACGCTGCCTTCGGCAGCGCGGTGGCGCGGACGGAGACCTTTGCCGCCGCGATGTTCGCCGGAGGCGAGGGGACGGCGGCCGCCACGAACTGGCCGCCGGATGCGGCGCGGCCGTGGCAGCGGGTCGAGGGGCTGGCGGACTGGATGCAGGCGGTGCCGGGCGCGGGGACGGCGGCGGTCGTGCGGCTCGGGACGTTTCCGATCCCCGATGTGGCGACGAACGCCGCGGTGCTCGGCAACGTGCAGGGGACGCCCGATGCGGACGGCGTGAACCGCCGCCTCGCCGCGTTTCGCGTCTTCGACCGCGAGGCGGTGCCGTCACTGGCCATCGCCGCGTGGCTGGGCGCGGCGCGCATCCGCGAGGAGCCGACGGCCATGCGGCTCTCGCCCGGATTGCTTGATGTTGGCGGGCATGCGGCGCCGATCGACAATGCAGGCCGCATGATCCTGCGGTTCCGCGGTCCCTCGGGCACGCACAAGGCGTATGGAGCGTCGGGTATCATCCAGTCCGAGCTGCGCCTCGCCGAGGGGGCGACCAATCCGGTCGTGTATCCATCGGATCTGCGCGACAAGTACGTCTTCGTCGGAGCCAGCGCCCAGGGGTTGATGGACCTCCGGCCGACGCCGATCAGCCGCGTATACCCCGGGGTTGAGATCCATGCGACGGCGCTCGACAACCTGCTCGCCGGCGATTTCATCCGTCCGTTCCCGGTCGCCGCCGCGGCGGCCTGCGCGGCGGTGCTGGCGCTTCTTCTCGCCGTGGCCGGCGTGTTCGGCCGGAAGGCGTGGCATCTGAGCCTTGCGATCGCCGCGGCCTTCCTGCTGCCGCTGGCGACGGGGTTCGTGCTGTACGAGGCCGGCTGGTGGTTCCCGGTCGTGCCGCAGACGCTCGCCGCGGCGCTGGCGGTGGCCGGGGGTGCGCTCTACAACTACTCGACCGAGGGCCGGCAGAAGGCGTTCATCAAGCAGGCGTTCCGGCACTATCTCGGCCCAACGGTGATCGAGCAGATCCTGGAGGACCCGTCGCGTCTGCGCCTCGGCGGCGAGCGGCGGAGCCTCACGATCTACTTCTCAGACATCGAGCGTTTCTCGTCCTTCTCGGAGAAGCTCGACCCGACGGACCTGACCGCACTCCTCAACGAGTTCCTCACCGAGATGGGGCATGTGATCCTGGCCGAGGGCGGCTACGTCGACAAGTACATCGGCGACGCGATCGTGGCGTTCTGGAACGCGCCGGTAGGTCAGGAGGACCACGCGCCGAGGGCGATCCGCGCGGCGCTGGCGTGCCAGCGGCGGCTCGCGGCGCGGCGGGCCGAGTGGGAGGAGCGGTTCGGCGCGACGGTGAAGATGCGGATCGGACTCAACACCGGCGAGGTGGTCGTCGGCAACATGGGCTCCAACGAGCGGTTCAACTACACGATCCTCGGCGACGCCGCCAATCTCGCTTCCCGCCTCGAAGGCGCCAACAAGGCCTTCGGCTCCTACTTCATGGCCGCCGCGGCGGTGCGCGAGGCGTCCGGCGACGGCTTCATCTGGCGCAAACTGGGCCGGCTGCGCGTTGTCGGCCGCCATGCGCCGGTGGCGGTCTTCGAGCCCCTCGGCACCGCGGACGAATCGGCGCCGGCATGGCTCGGTGCCTACCACACCGCGCTGGACGCCTTCGAGGCCGGGCGCTTCGAGGAGGCCGAGGCCGGGTTCCGCGCAATCCCGGACGACGCCGTCGCCGCCCACCACGCCGATCGCTGCGCCCGACTCCGCGCCTCGCCCCCCGACGCATGGGACGGCGTGATCGGGTTGACGGAGAAGTAGCAACATCCAACAACCAACAGCCAACATCCAACAGCCAATGCGCGGAACGGATGAAGCCGGAACCGTCGAACCTGCGAACCTCC
>CAYRFK010000034.1:16137-25957 GCA_964423465.1 uncultured Verrucomicrobiota bacterium
CGAACCTGCGAACCTCCTCCCCCCGCCTTTCTGCGCGACTTTTTCCGCACCGGACGTATGATG
The DNA here is from genome assembly GCA_964423465.1 of uncultured Verrucomicrobiota bacterium. Taxonomy (GTDB): domain Bacteria; phylum Verrucomicrobiota; class Kiritimatiellia; order PWTM01; family PWTM01; genus VGWF01. The sequence continues at coordinate 16,201 of CAYRFK010000034.1, forward strand.
AACGCATGAAGCTGATCTACGGCGGCGTACGCGGGTCGTTCCCGGTTCCCGATCCGGCCTTCATGCGATACGGCGGCGAAACGACGTCCGTGTTGATCGAGGGCGAGGGCGGGGAGCGGGTTCTCATCGACCTCGGAACCGGTGCGCGGCCGATGGGCCGGCGGCTGGCGGAGGGCGAGGCACGTTCCCTGCTGGTGCTTCAGACTCACTACCACCTCGACCACGTGATGGGGCTTCCGTCGCTGCCGCAGATTTACGAGTCCGACTGGCACATCGAGTTCGCCGCGCCGCGGCGCGAGGGGCGGACGATCGACGAGGTTCTCCCGCGCCTGATGGCGCAGCCCTTCTGGCCCCTGCAGCTGCACACGCTGGATTCCAACATCGGCTTCACCACGCTTCCCGACGACGGGTTCGCCAGTCCGCGCATCCACGGTGGTCTCGTGATCCGGTGGACGGGCGTGCACCACGACGGCGGCTGCACAGCATACCGTATTGACGAGCCCGCGACGGGCGGCTCGGTGGTGTTCTCCACCGACGTCGAATGGCCGCTCGCCACGGCGGAGGAGCGCGAGCGGTTGCACCGGCTGTGCCGCGAGCCAGGTCCCGCGTCGCTGCTCTGTTTCGACGGCGCCTTCACGCCCGAGCAGTATCCGCAGTATCGCACGTGGGGTCACAGCACGTGGGCGGATGCCGTGGAGGTCGCGGCGGCCACGGGCGCCCGGCGCCTTCACGTGATCCATCACTCGCAATATCACGACGACGCCGCCCTCGATCACATCGACGCGCTTGTGCGCCGCCAATTGCCGACGGCCTCCCTCGCGGCGCAGGGATCCGAAGTCGTGCTCCGGATGCCGGCATGATCTCCGCGATGCCTCTGGGCGAGTCCTTTCCACTCATTCTTGGCCTGGCGGTGCTTTCGCTCGTGGTCGGCGTGGGCTGGTCCTCCCGCGTCGCCGCACCGGGCGCACGGTCGATGATGGGATGGATGCGGCTTAACGGGAAGGTGATCCTGGCCAGCGGCGCCGTCATGCTTCTGGCGTGGCTCTGGGACGATCTTGGTGCGTGGCTCAAGCCGTACGCGCTGCCGATCGAGGCGTGGTTCATCTTCTGGACGGTCGCGACGGTCGGGGCGATGGCCGAGGGGGGCCTGCGATGGGGCAGCCACCTCCGCGGGCGTCCGTTCCCCGTGCCGCCGTTGCTCGTGGCGATGATCCGCACCGTGTTTCTCGCCGGCATCGCGTTCTGGATTCTGCGCGACCATTTGGGCTGGAACATCACACCCCTGCTCGCGTCGACGGCGATCGTGACGGCGGTCGTCGGGTTCGCCCTCCAGGGCGTGCTCGGAAACCTGATGGCGGGGATGTCGATTCATGTGGTCCGGTCGTTCCACGAGGGCGACTGGATCTCCGTTGGTGACGTCGAGGGCGAGGTCCTGTCCACGAACTGGCGCGAGACGCGGCTGCGGACGACGGACGGCATGACCGTGATCGCGCCGAACAGCACGATCGCGGGTGCGACGGTGAAGAACTTCTCTCAGCCGGACACGAAACGCCGGCACGAGATCTTCTTCTCCATCGGCCACGGCCACGCGCCGGCCGACGTCGCCGACGCCCTCCAGCGCGCCGCTGCCGGCGTTGCGGACGTTCTGGCATCCCCGGCACCCGCCGCCTACATCGCAGAGTCGAACGACTGGGGCGCGCGGTACCGGCTCTTCTTCTGGAGCCTCCGCTACCAGGACCGCCGGCCGATCAACGGCCGCGTCTTCGCCGCGGCGTGGTACGAACTCCGCCGGCGGGGCATCCAGCCGCCGGTACCGCTCGATGCGGACTGGCTGCGGGCCGCCGGGGCGGCGCTGGCGGGGCGTCCGGCGCCGCAGCCGGAGCCTGCGGAGTTGCAGACGCGGATGGAAGCGATCGTGCGCAGCGACTTCGGTCGCCGCGTGCTCGGCGCCGAAATGGTGGGCGCGGGGGATCCGCCCGGGATCGAAGACATGATCCGCCGCACGCGCCGCCTGCGCTACCGCGCGGGCGAGGCGCTGTTCCGCCAGGGCGAGCCGGGGGAGGCGTGCTTCATCGTCCTGCGCGGCCGCCTTCACGGCGAAATCCGCCGCGACGGCGTCGCCGAGGCCGCGACCTTCGAGTCGGCCGCAGGGTCGCTCGTCGGCGAGATGAGCCTTGTCACCGGCCTGCCGCGCACCGCCACCGTGACGGCCGCGGAGGAGAGCGAACTGCTCGAGATCGATGCCGCCGCGTTCGGCGCGCTGCTGGCCGTCGATCCGAACCTCCCCGACCGCGTCACGAAGATGGTCACCGAGCGCATCGCCGCCAATGCCGAGACCCTCGACCGCCTCGCCGCCGGCGAAGCCTCCCGCGTGCGGGAGCAACTTAAGCCTCACTCCCTCCTCGCGCGACTGAAGGCGATGATCGGGGGGGGCTGACTGACGAACAAGGTGGCGGCGATGACATCGTGAGCTGGTGAGACGTCTAACCCTTGAAAGCCCCGGGTGCAGGGTTTTCAACGCCTGCCGACTCCTGCACCAGGGGCAGATGCATCTTTCCTTGCAGCCCGTCTTCGCGAATGCATGCCGTAGCGCCGGTATCCGACCGGCGCCACCTTGTGCCCCGGGTCAACCGTTGCGCCCGACGGACTCGGGCGCCACGACGGAGTTTCACGTTGGATGACGCGGTCCTTCGCCGCGGCGGGACGGGACACCGATGCCGTCCGTTCCCTTTGCGAGCTTAGCGTCTTCGTGTTGATCCGCCGCTCTCCGCGGCCTCCGTGTGCATCCTCTCCGCCAACGGGTGTCGCGGATTCGCGCGGCGGAAGATGCGTCCTCCCTGTCCCGGATCGCCGTCCGTCTTGCACCGCCGGGCTCCGTCTGCTATCCAAGCCCACACTTTCCGAAGGAGCTTTTCGTGACGACGAAATTTCGCAGGGTGGCGGTGCTGAAGGGCGGGTTCACGGCGGAGCGCGACGTGTCGCTGCGGTCGGGCGAGGCGGTTGCGCGCGGGCTGCGGGCGAAGGGCTATGCGGTGACGGAGGTCGATGTGGAATCGCGCGAGTTCGCGCTTCCACCGAAGACCGAGGTCGTCTTCGTCGCGCTTCACGGCGAGTTCGGGGAGGACGGGGAACTGCAGGCGGTCCTGGAATCGAAGGGCATCCCGTACACCGGGTCGGGGCCGGAATCGCTGCGGATCGCCTTCGACAAGAAGCTCACGCGCGACGCGCTGGCGGCGGCGGGCATCCCGGTGCCGGCGGGCGTGGTGGTCACGCGGCCCACGCCGTTGTGTCCGATCGATCTTCCGGCGGTGGTGAAGCCGACGCGGCAGGGGTCGAGCGTCGGGTGTCACCGGGTCATGAGTGCGGACGACTGGTACGACGGGGTTCGCGATGCGCTGTCCTACCACGGCGAGGCGGTCGTCGAGGCGTACATCCCCGGGCGCGAACTGACGGTGGGCATCGTCGGCGACCAGGTTCTTCCGGTCGTGGAGATCCGCGCACCGGAGGGCTATTACGACTACCGGGCGAAATACACGAAGGGGCTGACGGAGTATCTCTGTCCCGCGCCGCTCAAGGTGGCGGAGACGGAGGCCGCGCAGGCGATCGCGATGAAGGTGTTCCAGGTGCTTCGCGCCGAGGGGTTGGGACGCGTGGATTTCCGGATGATGCCGGACGGCAGCCTGTATGTCCTCGAGTTGAACAGCATCCCCGGGTTCACCGAGACCAGCCTTCTGCCCAAGGCGGCGGAGGCGGCGGGGATCGATTTTGCATCGCTTTGCGATCGCATCTTGAACCTTGCGCGCATCGCGTGCTAGCCTCCCATCATCGGCGCGCGACGGCGCGCGGGGGTACACGGATGGCTTCCGAGGGCATGTGGGGCGGTGGAAAGGGCTGGTGGCGGGGCAATAAGCGCCGCCGCGGCTCGCGTTCCTCGATTCTGAGCGTCAGCGCCCGTGCCTCGGAGCATCGTGCGGAGCGCATGCACCGGGCCGGTGCCATCGTTCTTGTGCTCGCGGTCCTGGGCGCGGCCGGTTGGCTGGCGTCGGTGGGCACGCGGGAGGCCCTCCACATGCTCTTCTCGGGCAACTCCCTGTTCACGATCCGGCGGCTGGATCTGTCGTCGGACGGCCGTCTCACGCCCGAACTGCTCCGCCAGTACGCGGGGGTCTCGCCGGGCGACAATCTCTTCGCGGTCGATGTGCGCCGGGTGCGCGACGATCTGTCCGCGGTGCCGGTGGTGAAGGAGGTCCAGGTGGACCGGACGCTGCCGGACGCCCTGAGCGTGAGGGTTGTGGAGCGGACGCCGCTGGCGCGGCTCGTGATGCCGGTGACGGGGTTGCAGTTGGCGGTGGACCGTGAGGGCTTCGTGCTGGGCCCCGGGTCGGCGTCGGCCGCGCTGCCGCTTCTGACAGGGTACGCGGCACCGGGGCTCCGTCCGGGCATCCGGATGTCCGGCGGGGAACTGGAGGATGCGCTGGAGCTGCTCGATCTGTGCGACCGCACCCGGCTGTTCCAGTACGTGCCCATCCGCGAGGTGCGCCGCGAGGACGCCGAGTCGATGCTTCTGTTTCTCGCCGGCGGGGAGGAGGTCATCCTGCCCCGCGCGAACATGACCAACGGAGTGCAGACCCTCGCGAAGATCGTCCGTGAGATCCGCGCCAGCCGGCGCCAGGGCGGGGCGGGTATCCGCATCGACATGTTCGGCGAGATCAACCACACGGCGACCGGGCTGGTTCCGTAGGGCGTGGCGGCGATGGCGAACCCTCCCATAGTGGCCTTGGAGATCGGCACGAGCAAGGTGTGCGCCCTGATCGGCGAGGACCGCGAGGACGGCTCACTGATGGTGATTGGCACCGGCGAGGTGCCGACGGCCGGGATCCGCAAGAGCGAGATCATCGACTTCACGACGGCGCTGGACTGCTGCAAGGCGGCGATCGCCAAGGCGGAGGAGGAGGGCCAGGTCACCATCCGTCAGGTCCACCTCGTGCTGTCCGGTTCGCACATCCGCAGCGATGTGAATCGCGGTACAGTGCATGTCACGAACGAGGATCGTGAGATCACGGGCATGGACATCCGCGCCGTCGGCGAGGCCGCGCGCCACCTCCATCTGCCGCCGGAACGCGAGATCCTGCACAGCATCAGCCAGCATTACTACGTGGACCAGCAGCCGGGCGTGATGGACCCGGAGGGCATGGAGGGGACGCAACTCGCGCTCGACACGCTCATCATCCACGGCGCCGCCTCGGTGATGCGCAATGTGATCCGGGTTGCGCGAACCGCGATGGTGGATGTCCAGGACGCGGCCTTCGGTGGCCTCTGCGCGGCGCTGGCGGTGCTGACGCGCGAGCAGAAGGCGTCGGGCGTCGCCGTGATCGATCTGGGCGGCGGCACGACGGACTACCTGGTCTACGCCAACCAGATCATGGCCCGCGCGGAGTCGATCGGCATCGGCGGCGACCACGTATCCAACGACATCGTCGTGGGCCTGCGCCTCCCGATGAAGCAGGCCGAGCAACTCAAGGTGCAGCACGGCAGCGCGGTGCCGGTGCCGGCGCAGCGCAACAACTCGGTGTCCCTGCCGGCCGACGGCACGTTCCCCGGCCGCACCGTGAAACTCGCGGATCTCCATGCGATCATGAACGCGCGCATGGACGAGCTCTTCAAGATCGTCCGGGCCGACCTCGAGTCGCGCGACCTGCTGTACCACCTGGGCGCCGGCATCGTGCTCACGGGCGGCGGGGCCCAGATGCCGGGCGTTGTGGAACTGGCCGAGAAGGTGTTCAACATGCCGTGCATCCTCGGCCAGCCGCGCGCGGTCAGCGGCCTGTCGCAGATCACGGGGGCGCCGGCCTACGCGGCGCCGCTGGGCATGCTGCGGTACGGGATCATGACGCGCGAGCGCGGCGGGGCGGGGCCGACGTTGAAGGACATGCTCCGGCGGATCTTCACGCGAAAGGAAGGAACCTGATCCATGGCGGGCGACCGGTACCAGGTGCTGCTTGTGGGGATCGGCGGGGCGGGTTGCAACTCGCTGGCCGCCCTTCGCGCCCACTGGCCGGACTCGCCGGACATGCTGGCCATCCACACGTCGACGGTCGTCCTCGACGGCTGTTCCCTGGAACGGAAGATGGCGATCGGCGGTACGCTCACCCAGGGCCTCGGCACCGGGGGCGATGCGGACGTTGGACGGCGTGCCGCGGAGGCGTCGCGCGAGGAAATCTGCGCTCCTTTCGACGGCGTCGACCTGGTCGTCGTCCTCGTCGGTCTCGGCGGCGGGACGGGCTCCGGCGCCGCCCCGATCATCTGCGCCGCGGCCCGCGAGGCGGGCGCGCTGGTGCTCACCGTGGCCACGCTGCCGTTCTTCTTCGAGGGCTCCAAGCGGCGCATGCGGGCGGAGGAGGGGCTCAAGCGCCTCCGGCAGGCCTCGGATGCGGTCGTCGTCTTCCCCAACCAGCGGGTGATCGAGTGGGTGGACGAGGGCGCCCAGGTCGAGACGGCGTTCCGGATGATCGACCACATGCTGGGTGGCGCAATCCGGACCTTGTGGAAGCTGGTGACGGAACCCGGACTTCTGAAACTCGACTTCGCCGACCTTCGCGGCATCGTGCAGCAGACCGGCGGGACCGTGGCCATGGCGTCGGCGGAAGGCAGCGGCCCGGAGCGCGCGCGGACCGTGCTGGACGAGCTTCAGAACTCGCCACTGCTCGATCACGGCGCGCTGTTGCCCGCGGCGCGCGGCCTGCTCATCGGCATCAGCGGCGGATCGGATCTGACGCTGACGGAACTGCAGAAGGTGATGTCAGAGCTTACGGCGCAGGCGCGGCCGGATGTTCATCTTCACGTCGGTACCGCGATCGATGCGGGGCTCGAGGGCCGCCTCTGTGTCAGCGTCCTCCTGACCGAGAGCGAGGATCGAGTTCCGGAGCCCGTGGTAGCCGATCCGCTGCCCGTGCCGGAGGACGGCGCGAAGCCTCCCGGCGGGGACGATCCTGCGGCCAAGCCGGCACGTCGGGGCCGCTCGGGGAAGGCCGTGCAGGCGGAGCTGACTCTCGACAGCATTTCCAAGGGACGGTTCCGCGACGTCCAGCCAACCGTGCACGACGGCGTCGACCTCGACGTGCCGACCTTCGTGCGCCGCGGCATCCGTCTCTCCCGCGCCGGCTCCGGCGCCTGACCGCCGCCGCTGCGGGCTTAATGTAGGCGTGGCAATCCCCCCTGTTTCGGTCTAGGATGCAACCGGCGTTCGTCTGGACGGACGGCGCCCGGGGGCAGGATCGTGCGGTACGCCGTAGTTTCGGACATCCACGCGAACTGGCAGGCTTGGACGGCGGTCCGGGACGATTTCCTGGCGACTGGCGTCGATGCGGTGGTGTGCCTCGGGGACATTGTTGGGTACGGTCCCGAGCCCGCCCGTGTTCTCCGTGATCTGCGGTCCGTCTGCACGAACTTCGTCCTTGGAAATCACGATGCCGCCATGGTCGGGCGCATCGACATCGCCCGGTTTCGAGCGGGCGCCCGCCGATCGGCCGAATGGAGCCGCGGGCAACTCGACGATCACGCGATGCTCCTGTTCGAGGAGACGCCCCTGATGATGGAGGGCGAGGATGCGCTCTTCGTCCACGCCGAGACCCCTGCCCCCGAGGATTACGGCTATGTCGAGGAAGCCGACGACGCCCAGGCCTGCTTCCGCGCCGCGGATGCGCGCTTCGTGTTCCTCGGCCATACGCATGTGCCCGGCACGTTCATTCTCGGGCCCGACGGAACGGTCGTGGAAGACCTCCGTTCGGAGGTGACGGCCGAGCCGGGGCACCGGTATCTCGTCAATGTCGGGTCCGTCGGGGATCCCCGGGACGGCACCGACCGCGCCAGCTATGTGATCTACGATGTCGAGGCCGCGCGCATCGAGTTCCGTCAGATCCCCTTCGATACCGCGGCGTTTCTGGCGGCACTGCGCAAGCACCCGGAACTGGAGATTCCTCTGTTCTGCCGCGGTCTGGGCGCGGGGCAGGGGGCGCGGGCGAAGGACGAGGCGATGACGGCCACCAAGGTCGCCCTCGTCAAGGTCGAGCGCGTCCTGAATCGCCCGAGGATCCGCGTGCGCCGAAGCGCTCTGGCAGGAATCGGGCCCCCGGTCGAGTCCCGGCCGGCGACGCCTGCATCCCGCCGTGCGCCTGCCGCGCCGCGCAGACGTCGTTCGCCGGCGTTCCATGCCGCGGTCGTCATCGTCATCGTGGTGGGGCTTGGGCTCGCGGTGGCCGGCATCCTGTATGCGCTGCGCGAGGCGCCGGACGACGTGCAGGCCGCCGTGGAGGCGCCCGGTGAGCCGGAAGCGGCGCCGGCCGCCCCGGCGCCCGCGATCGACCCGCATCGCGAGGCCGCCATGCGGAGCGTGATCGATGCGTTGTCGGTGGTGACCCTCGGCATCGACAAGGCCGAGCATTGCGGGAAGAAGTTCCGCGTCGAAGTGGTCGACGGCGTTCCGGGCATGGGGTTCTGGTCCGATCCGGCGGATTACCTGCTGTGGCGCATCCGGCCGCCGCGCGCCGCCGTGTACGACGTCGAGTTCAACTACGCGGTCGACACGAAGAACGCCGGACAGACGATGCTGGTGGCGGCGGGGCGCTCGAAGCTGAACGTGCGCGTGGCATCGACCGGGTCCTGGCAAAGCTTCACGAACGTCCGGGTCGGGTCCATTGAGCTGCCGGCGGGTCTCGCCGTGATCGAAGTCCGTCCGGCGGGAAAGCCGTTTGGCGGCGTCATCAATCTCCGCGGCATCACGCTGCGTCCCGTATCGAAGCCCTCCGGAGACGGAGCGACGGCGCGATGAGCCTGCGGACCGCAACACGAAGAAGGAGTCGCTCATGAAACCTTCCATGACCGCAATGGCCGCGTCCGCCCTGCTCTGCGTGTCGTCCGCCTGGGCGGATGCCGCGCGGCGGCCGAACATCCTGTTCTGCTTTGCGGACGACTGGGGCCGCTACGCCGGGTGCTACGCCGGTCTCGATGGGAGACCGTCGCCCAGCGATGTGGTGAAGACGCCCTCGATCGACCGCATCGCGCGGGAGGGCGTCCTCTTCCGCAACGCCTTCGTCACCGCGCCGAGTTGCACGCCCTGTCGCAGTTCCCTGCTCTCCGGCCAGTATTTCTACCGCACCGGCCTCGGCGCCATCCTTGTCGGCGCCGTGTGGGACCCCGCGATCCCGAGCTTCCCGCTGCTGCTGCGCGATGCCGGGTACCACATCGGGCAGACGTACAAGGTTTGGAGCCCGGGCACGCCCAACGACGCGCCGTTCGGCGGACGCGACCACGAGTACGAGAAGGCCGGAGGCGAGTACAACAACTTCTCCGAGAACGCCACGAAGATGGTCCGCGAGGGCATGACGTTCGACGCCGCCAAGACAAAGATGCTCGACCAGGTGCGGGGCAACTTCACCGCATTCCTGGCGGACCGGAAGGCGGGGCAGCCCTTCTGCTACTGGTTCGGCCCCACCCTCACGCACCGGGAGTGGGAGAAGGGCTCCGGGAAGGCCCTGTGGGGCATCGACCCCGATGCGTTCAAAGGGAAGCTGCCGAAGTTCATGCCCGACGTGCCTGAGGTGCGCGAGGACTTCGCCGATTACGCCGGCGAGATCCAGGCGTGGGACGCCGGCGTCGGCGCCGTCCTGAAGATGCTCGAGGAAGCCGGTGAACTGGACAACACGCTGGTGGTCGTCAGCGGCGATCACGGCATGCCGGGCATGCCGGGCGGAAAGTGCAA
>CAYRFK010000034.1:26057-30483 GCA_964423465.1 uncultured Verrucomicrobiota bacterium
CGCGAGCGCCACGTCGAGAACGCGCGCGAGGGATTCGTCGGCTATCCGCACCGGTCCTTCCGTACGGCGGAGTTCCACTACATCCGCAACTTCAGGCCCGATCGCTGGCCGATGGGCGACCCGCTGGCCGTGACCGCCGACAGCGTGCCGGCGGTGAAGGAACTCGAGCACAACACCCGGATCGCGTTCGCCGACATGGACGCCAGTCCGACCAAGGCGTGGCTCGTCGGGGTTCGCAACGAGGCGGCGTGGAAGTGGCACTACGACTATGCCTTCGGGAAGCGGCCGGCGGAGGAGCTCTACGATCTGCGGAAGGATCCGGACCAGGCCCGGAATGTCGCCGATGATCCTGCCTATGCGGCGGCGAAGAAGGATCTGGCTGACCGCCTGATGAAGGTGCTTACCGAGACCAGTGATCCCCGCGTGACAGGCGATGGCATGACCTTCGAACGGTCGCCGTTCACCGACGGTCCCGCCCCCGGCGCACGCAAGGGGCAGGGCGGGAAAAAGCCGGCGCAGCGGTGATCCATCGGGATGACGAGCCGCCGCTGTTCAGGCCGCCCGCCGAGGCGGACAGCCTCATCGTGCGCGTGGCCTACGGATGCCCGCATCCGGCCTGCGCCTTCTGCGGAATGTACCGATCCGGCCCGTATGTCCCGCGTCCTGCCGGCGCCGTTTCGGCGGAGATCCGCACGGCCGCCCGCGAGTGGCCGGCCGCGCGCCGAGTCTTCCTGGCAGATGGCGACGCACTCCACATGGGTTTCGATCGACTCGCGGCCATCCTCGACGAACTCGGCGCCGCGTTCCCTGGGCTGGCGCGGGTCAACAGCTACGCCAACGGGGCGTCCATCCTCGCCCTCGGTCCGGACGGCCTCGCTGCGCTCCGTGCGCGACGTCTCGATACGCTCTACATGGGTCTCGAAAGCGGCGACGAGTCGGTCTTGCGCCGCATGGGCAAGGCCGAGACCGTCGACCGCATGGTCGAGGCCGGCACGCTGGCGCGCGCGTGCGGCCTGAAGATGTCGGTGATGGTCCTGCTCGGTCTTGCAGGACCGGAGGGCAGCGCCGCCCATGCGCGGGCGACGGCGGACGCGATCAACCGCATGCAACCGCGGCTTCTCTCCGCGCTTCGCGTTATTCCGGTCCCGGGCACGCCGCTGGGACGATGGGAGAAGGAAGGCGTCTTCCGGATGCTGACCGAGCAGGAGGCGGTTCGGGAATTGCGCGATCTGGTGGCGGCACTGGATCTCCAGGGGACGGTCTTCCGCGCGAACCATGCCTCGAATGTCGTGCCCGTCGAGGCCCGGTTTCCCCGCGACCGCGAGGCGCTGCTCGCGTCCCTTGATGCCCTGCTGGCATCGGGCGATCTTGATTCCGCGCGACCCGCGCCGCGTCCGCTGTGGCTGTAACATCTTGATCGATCGGCCGCGATCCGGCGTATCCGTCGGATCCGTCCGATCCCGGACTCATCCCTTCGACGCGGCGGCCGCATCCCCGCGCAGCCCTGCCTTCCGCAACGCGGCCTCGGCGTCCGCCCAAGCGATCTCGTGCGGGGGCTTCCCGGACGCTACGGCCAGGGCCGCGACGGCCCCGGCGGTTTCTCCGGTTGCAACGGAATTTCCGGTGACGCGATAGCTGGCGTGCGCCATGAAATCTCCGCTGATGCAGCGGCCGGCGGTCAGCAGTCCATCGACATCGCGCGCGACAAGCGCCCGCAAGGGGATGTCGTAGGGCTTGAACTTGAGATCCCCGTGGGAGATCGGTTCGGCGTCGTTCTTCTCGCGCGACGTGGCGTGGATGTCGACCGGAAAGGTGACTCGTGCAACGCCGTCCTCGTGCCGCGCGCCGGCGGCGAGGTCGTCGCGGGTGACCGTGAACCGCCCGCGGATCCGCCGTCCGTCGCGGACGCCGATCTGCTCGGCGGTCGCCACAACCTGGAACCCATCCCATGCGCCGCCGAGGGTGCGCAGCGCCGCTGCAATGCGGTGGACCTCGGCGCGGGCGCGCAGTGTGGCCGCCGTGACCTGGCGTTCGTCGTCCGGCCGCACGCCGTACTCGTGGTTGATCATGAACGTCAGCAGGTTGCCGCGGGCCTGGAAGAGGGTGGGGTGGCCGTAGGAGGTCTCCACGCCCGCCCGCTTGAGTTCCTCGCGGAACTTCATCACCGCGGGGATGTGGATCGACGATCCGCCCTGGAACGAGATGAAGTCCTTCAGCAGCGCGGCGTCCTTCACGAGCACCGCCGCGTTGAGGGTCATCGGCTGGCAGTCGCAGGCGTCGCCGCCGCGGCCGATGTCGTACGTGCAGCCGGCGAGCGCGCCGAGGTCGCCGTCGCCGGTGGCGTCGATGAAGACTGGCGCGCGCCACGCCTCGCGGCCGGACTTGGACTCCGTGACGATCGTCGCAAGCCGGCGGTCCTCGCGATACGCCGCGGTGATCGGGCACTGCAGGTGGATGTCCACGCCGGCATCGAGGCAGAGTTCCTCGAGAAGGCGCTTCATCTCCTCGGGGTGATAGACGAACTGGCTGGGACTGACCACGGTACGCGCTGAGCGCGCATCAAGCTTCGCCGCGAGTTCCCTGGTCAGGCCGGGCTTGTCGAAGTCGAAGATGAAGGTCAGCAGTCCGGACGTCCATACGCCGCCCAGACTGCCCTGCAGTTCGAAGAGCCGCACTCTGGCGCCGCATCGTGCCGCCGCCAGCGCGGCCGCCGTCCCGGCGGGGCCACCGCCGCAGATGATCACGTCCGTGTCGCCGTGCAGTGGGATGCCGCGCGTCGGCTCGCGAAAGCCTTGTCCGGCGGTCTCCGCGGGGGCGTCCGGGGTGCGCGGCGCGGTCAGGCCGGCGGCGGCACTGAGCGAGGCCGCGAGGAAGCCGCGGCGGGTGGGGTGGGCGGAGGGCGTGGATGGATTCATGGAACGCGCGTCCTGGCGTCCCGGATGAGCTCCGTCGGCACCGCCGCGCGGAACGCGTCGCGCTGCAGCCCGATCGACTCGAACGGAATCGGCGTGGGCCCGAGGCAGGGTGGGCGCTTCGCGCCGGGCTTCAGACGGAAGTCGCCGCGCGTGACATCGACGAATGGCGTGGCGTCGGCCGCGACGGACAGGTTGGCGACGAGTTGGTTCGGACCCGGCGGACGATGGGTCAGGCGATCGCAGTCGACCAGGAAGTTGCGCCCGATGTAGTTGGCATTGATGCCCGCCATGAGCTGTTGCAGGGCCGGGAACCGCGCAGTGTGGAGGGCGGCGTCGATCTCGCGGTGGGCGAGGGCGTCCTTCACGAAGTCGCGCCACTTCGCCTCGCCCCACGGGGAGAGGCTGACGGCGGCGGGACCGTGGGAGACGATATTGCCGTCGATCTGGTTGTCCTTGCCGCCGTGGATCTGGACCGCGCCGAACCATCCCGCTCCGGCGCCGCAGCGATGGAGGATGTTGCCGTGGATGACCACGCCCGAGATCGCGTCGTCGAGCCGGATCGCGGCGCGCCCGACGCGCGCGGTGGCATCCGAACCGGCGCGGTTGCCGATGTGATGCCAGTAGTTGTGCAGGAAGACATTCCCGCGGTAGGTCGTGTTGCCCCACATGTCGACGCCGCCCTGATCGTCGGACTCGGTGACAACGTCGAAGACTTCGTTCATCTCTACGAGGTGGTTGTCGCCACCGATCCGGAACGCACTGCTGGCCACATCGTGCACAAGGCAGTGCGCGATGCGGTTCCCGACGCCGTTGAGCAGCACCGCGGGCGTGTAGGTTGGATGCAGCCGCGAGAGATGGTGAATGTGGCAGTTTTCGACGGCGTTGTCGCCGGGTTGCAGGGTCTTCCGGCTGCCGCCGGAGAGCGAGATGCCCCCGCGACCCATGCTGGAGATGTCGCAGGATCGGACGGTGTTGGAAAGACCGTCCATCCGCATCGCGTCGCCCGAGAAGTGACGGACTGTGCAGCCGGCGATCAGCACGTTCGTGGCGCGCGCCACCGACACGGCGTCCGCCGCGCCGTACTGCCACGTGATGCCGACCAGGCCGACGTGGGCGATGCCTTCAGCTTTCAGCATCGGACTGTCGAAACGCGAGAGCACGATCTCTGCGCCGTCGATCGGGGCGGGGGGCAGGAACCGCAGCCGCAATTCGGCGGGGTCGACGCTCCACTCGCCGGGCTGGTCGATCTCGCAGGCCAGGTTGACGCCGAACCACGCTCCACCGGGCCGGAATCCGTAGCGGTGCCACGGCTTTCGGAGCGTGATGCGCCGCGCCGCCGGGTCGATTGACTCGATCGGCTCGTAGGAGTCGGCCCATGTGTGGAACCAGTAGCCATAGAGGAACCCGGCGGGCTCGGAGATCCAGCGCGCGGGCCGGTCGCCGGCGTATGAGATCGCGCCCTCGACGCATCCGCGGTGGCCGTGCTCGTCCTTCGCCGTCGCCCCGTGGAT
>CAYRFK010000035.1:0-6843 GCA_964423465.1 uncultured Verrucomicrobiota bacterium
TCTCGAGATGCACTGGTGGCACGGCGCGCACTACGCGCTGTGGGACCGCTGGCCGATGTTCGAGAGCAGCCTCGGCTGGTACGAACGCATCCGCCCGTCCGCGCGCGAGGCGTCGGCGCGGCAGGGCTACCGCGGCGCGCGCTGGCCGAAGATGGTCGGGCCGGAGGGCCGCGATTCGCCGTCCGGTGTCGGTCCGCTGCTTATCTGGCAGCAGCCGCATCCGATCTTCTACGCCGAACTCGACCACCGCCGCGCGCCGGGGAAAGCGACGCTCGATCGCTGGCGCGACATCATCTTCGACACGGCGGATTTCATGGCGTCGTATGCGTGGTCCAACCCGGCGACCGGGCGGTTCGACCTCGGGCCGCCGCTGAAGACGGTGCCGGAAAACACGGACGCGAAGATGGCGTTCAATCCCGCCTTCGAGCTTTCCTACTGGCGATTCGGCCTGCGCGTTGCGCAGCAGTGGCGCGAGCGGCTCGGGCTGCCGCGCGAGCCGGGGTGGGATCGCGTCCTCGCCGGCCTCGCGCCGCTGCCGGAGGCGGAGGGCGTCTACCTCCAGCAGGGCGGCATGACCGATACCTACACGAAATGGAACTGGGAGCACCCGGGGCTGTTGGGTCCGCTCGGCCTGCTGCCCGGCGACGGCGTCGACGCGGCGGTGATGGGCCGCACGGTTCGAAAGGTGTGGGACACGTGGCAGCTGGACCGCAAAACGTGGGGCTGGGATTTCCCACTGATCGCGATGGCCGCCGCGCGCAACGGCATGCCCGCGATGGCGGTCGATGCGCTGCTGCATCCGGCGGCGCGCAACCGCATGAACGCGCTCGGCCTCAGCGAGGGCGGGCCGTATCCCTATTTCCCGTCCAACGGCGGCCTGCTCTACGCCGTCGCCATGATGGCCGCCGGCTGGGACGGCGCGCCCACGCGCTCGGCGCCTGGATTCCCGGATGATGGGGCGTGGATGGTTCGGTGGGAAGGGCTGAAGCCGGCGATGTGACGGCGAACCCTCCTTCGCCAAGGCTTCGGAGGGCAGGCGCCGAACATCCAACATCGAACACCGAACATCGAACGATCGGACTCGACAGCCAACATCCAACTCGGAACTTGAAGCTCCGTTCGACACCGGCCGTCCGCCCTCGTCCCCCGACCCTCGCCCCTCCGAACTTGAAACTTGAAACTTGAAACCTGAAACTGCCCCCAACAGTGGAGGCGGATCATGCACGTGCGCGCGACGGTGGCGGGGCTTGTGATGGGTGCGGCGGCGGCGATGGCGGCGCCGGAGCGGCCGAACATCGTGTTCGTGATGGCCGACGACGTCGGCTGGGGCGACTTCCAGTGCTACAACGCGAAGAGCCGGATCCCGTCGCCCGCGATCGACCGGCTTGCGCGCGACGGTATGCGCTTCACCGACGCGCACACCGCCGCGGCGCTCTGCGCGCCGACGCGCTACACCGTCGCCACGGGCAACTACACCTGGCGCGGCCGAATGCCCGGCGGCACGTGGGGCTGGAACCAGACGCCGCAGTTCCTGCCGGGCCAGAAGACTGTCGGACACCTGCTGCAGGAGGCCGGCTACCGCACGGCGCTCTTCGGCAAGCTGCACTACGGCGGCGAGTTCGAGACGAAGGACGGTGGCGCCGTCGACTTCACGAAGCCGATGAAGACCGGCCCGATCCAGTGGGGTTTCGACTATTCCTACGTGCTTCTCGGCGGCCATCAGGCGCCGCCCTTCATGTTCTTCGAGAACAACCGCGTCGCGGGGGATGCCGCAAAGGTCACGCAGCTTGCCCCCGGCCCGCTCAATGGAGGCGTTGTGCCGGTTGCCGGACCGGGCCTTCCGGACTGGGACAGCCGGGCCGTCGGCGCGGCGCTGGTCGACAAGGTGATCGGCTTTATCGACAGCTCGAAGGGCAAGCCGTTCTACGTCCACCTCTCGACGGACGGCGCGCACGGCCCGTATACGCCGCCGGAGACGCTGCACGGGACGGCGGTGAAAGACGTCACCAAGATGACGCCGCACACGGACATGGTCCACGAGGTCGACGTCGTCGTCGGCAAGCTCGTCGAAGCGCTGGAGAAGCGCGGGTTGCTCGAGTCCACGCTGATCGTCGTCACCAGCGACAACGGCGGCATTCCGTCCGACCGCAAGGAACACGGCCACGACGCGGTCGGCGGTCTGCGCGGCTCCAAGTCGTACATCTGGGAAGGCGGACACCGCGTGCCGTTCGTCGCGTACTGGAAGGGCCACACGCCCGCCGGCGCGGTCAGCAAGCAGCTCGTCGGCACGCTCGACATCGTGCCGACCTTCGTCGAGTTGGCCGGCGGCAAGCCCGCGGCGGGTCAGATGCTCGACAGCGTGAGCCTCGTTCCCGTGCTGCTCGGGACCCGTGGCGACGACAAGCCCGTGCGCGAGACGCTGCTGATCCAGAGCAGCCCCGGCCGCGATGCGCTCACGGAGAACGATCCCGACGGCACGAAGCCCGAGGGCCTGAAGAAGGGCGCGGGGAAGAAAGGCAAGGCCAAGGGTGGCGCTGGCGAGGCCCAGGCCGCGAAGAGCCGCGAGTGGAATCAGGCGGCGAAGAAGGGCGAGAAGAACGGAAGCGACGGCATGGCGCACGCGCTGCGCGAGGGCCCGTGGAAGCTGGTCCTCGACATCGCGAACGACAAGCCCGCGGCGCTCTTCAATCTGGACGACGACCTTGCCGAACAGAGAAACCTCCTCGCCGAGCCCGCCCACACCGATCGCGTCGCGCGGATGGACAAGCTCTACCGCGAGATCCGCGCCTCGAAGCGCAGCACAACGGCGCCGTGACATGGCGGAGTCGTGGATCCAGGAAGGTGGCGGGGGTGTGGTGCTGACGGTCCACGTCGTGCCGCGCGCGAAGCGCACGGAGGTCGTCGGGCTGCACGGGGCGGCTCTCAAGGTGCGGCTGGCGGCGCCGCCGGTGGACGACAAGGCCAATCGCGAACTGCTCCGCTTCCTTGCCGATCGCCTCGGCGTTCCCAACTCCGCCGTCCGCCTCGTGTCCGGCCAGACCTCGCGGGAAAAGCGCATCGCGGCCACGGGGGTGACCGCGGATCATGCCTCCCGTTCGTTGCGGTGACGGGACACGGCGGTCTCCGTCCCCCCGGGCTTGTCCCGGGGGAACGGCAAATGGGCCAACTTGAACCCGGCAGGGCCGGGGTGTAGCGTCCGCGCAGTGAAAGGGAGAACATCCATGAAAAGCATGCAGGCGGCGGCATTGGCGGCAGTGTTCGCATTTGGCACGGCGCTCGGCGCGGCGGGGCAGACGAACTGGATCCCGGCCTCCGCGGAGGCCGTCGCAAAGTGGCAGGACCTGCGCTTCGGCATGTTCATCCACTGGGGGCCGGTGAGCCTGACGGGCCACGAGATCGGCTGGTCGCGCGGCAAGGAGACACCGGTCGAGACCTACGACAAGCTCGTGCTGACCTTCAATCCGACCAATTTTGATGCGGACGCGTGGGCCGCGACGGCGAAGGCCGCGGGGATGAAGTACGTCGTGCTGACGACCAAGCATCACGACGGGTTCTGCCTGTGGCCGTCGGACCTGACCGACTACGACATCGCCGCCGGACCGTTCCGGCGCGACATCGTCGGCGAACTCGCCGCGGCCTGTCGGAAGCAGGGTCTGCTTTTCGGCACCTATTACTCCGTATGCGACTGGTGGCACCGCGACTTCCCGAAGGGCAGCCCGGGCGGGAAGACCGAGAAGCCCGACGCCGTGCTCGACCGCTACGTCGAATACTATCGCGGCCAGGTGCGCGAACTGGTGACGCGCTATGGGCCGCTCGTCTCCATGTGGTTCGACGTCCCGCAGGTGGTCGGCCCCACGCAGGGCCTGCCGACGGTGAAGATGCTGCGCGAGCTGCAGCCGGACATCATCATCAACAACCGCGCCTTCTCCGGCGCGCCGGGCGATCACGTGACGCCCGAGCAGCGCGTCGGCGGGTTCGACATGGAGCGGCCGTGGGAGACCTGCATGACCATCTGCCGCCAGTGGTCGTGGAAGCCCGACGACAAGATGAAATCGCGCGAGGAGTGCATCCAGACGCTCGTCCGCACGGTCGGCGGCAACGGCAACCTGCTCTTCAACGTCGGCCCGATGCCCGACGGCCGCATCGAGCCGCGGCAGGTCGACCGGCTGAAGGAAATGGGCGACTGGGTCGCGCGGCACGCCGAGGCGGTCTACGAAACGCGCGGCGGCCCCTACAAGCCCGGCGCATGGGGTGCCAGCACGCGGCGCGGGAGCTCGGTCTACCTGCACATCATGAAGTGGGACGGCGACGCGGCGGTCCTTCCACGGCTGCCGGCGAAGGTGAAGTCGGCCACGCTGCTGACGGCGAAGGGCACCGCGGACGTGGCGCAGTCGGACACGGGTCTGGTGGTGCGCATCGACGCCGCGCTGCGCGATGCCGCTGCGACGGTCGTGAAGCTTGAGATCGAGGGAGACTCGATGGTGCTGGAGCCGATCGCGACCGCCAGCGGTGGCGCGTCGCTCACGACCGGTGCCAAGGCGACCGCGTCGAACGTGTTCCAGAAGAGCAGTCGCTATGGCGCCGCGATGGCCGTCGACGGCGAGCCGGAGACGCGATGGGCGGCGGATGCCGGGACGAAGCAGGCGTGGCTCGAGGTGGATCTCCGCTATGAGACCGAGATTTCAAAGGCCGTCGTCCAGGAATGGGAAGGCGACCGCGGCCGCATCCGCAAACTCGAGATCCGCGTGAAGGACGGCGACGAGTGGAAGACGGTTGCTGCCGCCGACACCGCCGCAAAGCCGCTGACCTTCCCCGCCGTCAAGGCCCGCTACATCCGCCTCGAGATCCTCGACGCCAAGGACGGCCCGACGGTCGAGGAGTTCCACCTGATGAAGTGAGGAACTCTCGGAACTTTCGTTGGAATTTCCCGCGCCGCCGTTCTTCCTGCATACTGGGGACCGATGCACATGAGCGAACTGTGGCAAAGGGCGGAGCGGGCGATGCGCGAGACCTTCGGGTTCTCACGATTCCTGCCGGGGCAGGAGGCGGCGATCCGGGCGATCCTGGAGGGCCACGACGCGCTGGTCGTGATGCCGACGGGCGGCGGGAAGTCGATGTGCTTCCAGCTGCCGGCGCTGGTGCGCGACGGGCTGACGGTGGTGGTCTCGCCGTTGATCGCGCTGATGAAGGACCAGGTCGACGCCCTCGTCGCGCGCGGAGTGAAGGCGGCGGCGATCAACTCGACGCTGTCCGAGGCCGAGATGTCCGCCCGTCTTGCCGCGATGGCGCGCGGCGACTACCGGCTGGTCTACATCGCGCCCGAGCGCTTTCGCAGCGACCGGTTCATCCGCGCGCTGGCGCCCGTCCGCATCGGGCTCTTTGCGCTGGACGAGGCCCACTGCATCTCGCAATGGGGGCATGACTTCCGGCCGGACTACCTCCGCATCCGCGACGCGCTCGCGACGATCGGCCGGCCGCAGGTGGTCGCGCTCACGGCGACGGCGACAACCGACGTGCGGGGCGACATCAGCGCGCAGCTCGGGCTTGGTGCGGGCGGCCGGGCGGCGCCGCGCGTGTTCGTGTCCGGCTTCGCCCGGCCGAACCTGCGGCTCGGCGTGCGGCGGGTCGGCGGGCGCGACGACAAGATGGCATTCATCGCCGACGCCATCACGCGGCTCGGCGCAGGGATCGTCTACTGCGCCACGCGCAAGAACGTCGAGCGCGTCGCGGGCGAACTCGGGGCGGACGTGATCGCCTACCACGGGGGCATGAGCGACGCCGACCGCAAGGCCGCGCAGGAGCGGTTCGCGAAGGCCGCGAAGCCGGTCGTCGTGGCGACCAACGCCTTCGGCATGGGGATCGACAGGCCGGACATCCGCTTCGTCATCCACCACGACATCCCCGGAAGCCTCGAAGCCTATTACCAGGAAGCCGGCCGCGCCGGGCGCGACGGGGCTCCCGCGTTCTGCGACTTGATGTTCAACTACGCCGACGTGCGCACGCAGGAGTTCTTCCTCGACGGCGCCAATCCGTCGCCCGATACGATCCGCGGCACCTACGCGATCATCGCGGCGAAGTGCGCGCGGTCGCCGGCCGAGCTGGCGTCGAAGGACATTGCGGCGCGCATGCCCGACAAGGTCAACGACATGGCGGTGTCCACCGCGGTCGTCATCCTCGAGCGCGCCGGGGTGATCCGCCGCTCCTACGAGGCCGACAGCCGTACGGCGACCTTCGACGTGACGCGGCCGGCGGTGATGGCGAAGGACCTGCCGATCGATTTCGCCGCCCTGGCGCGCAAGCGGCAGCGCGACGAGCAGCGCCTTGCGCGAATGGTCGCCTACACGGGCCCGGCCCGCTGCCGGCACCGGTTCATCCTCGACTATTTCGGCGACACGACCTCCGACCCCGCCTGCACGGCCTGCGACACCTGTGCCGGCCGCACGGCCCCGGCCCCGCTGCCGCGGCCCGCCGCCGGGTTTCATGCTCCGCCGCGCCCGGACCTGGCGCCGCAGCCCCCTCGGTTCCCGGCACCACGGGCTCCCGTCCGCGATCCCGTTCCGGACGCGGAGGACGGTGCGCCGTACGACGAACGTCTCTTCGCGGCGCTCAAGGCATGGCGCCAGCGCAAGGCGACCGAACTCGGCAAGCTGCCGGCCTACTGCGTCTACACCGACCGTACGCTGCGCGACCTCGCGCGGCGCCGCCCCGCCGATGTCGCGGCACTGGGGCGCGTCCACGGGGTTGGCCCGGCGAAGCTCACCCGCTTCGGCGCCGAGACGCTGGAGATCATCCGTCAGATGTGATGGAGGGCCGAGCTATGCGAGGCCAGAGAGAGCGTCACGG